>DXLW01000009.1:0-33463 GCA_019414505.1 Collinsella sp. | reverse complement strand
CACCGACTTGCGCAGGCGGCCGGGCAGCGCGGCGTCGAGCTCCTCGCGGGCGTCCTCGAGCTCACCGTACTCCTCGACCAGGGGCATGAGCTCGTTCACCCGCTCGACGATGCGGCGCTGCTCGGCGAGAGGCGGAATCGGGACCAGAATGACGTTCAATGACTTCTGATTAGTCTTTGGCATTTTGACACGCGTATCACCCTTAAGCGTCTCCTCAGTGAAGAAATTGCTGAGGAGAACCGTGAGGACATATTCAGGTTGCAGCTTGGTGTTGAGCGGATACATATCCGCACTACACAGCCCATCAAAAGGGGCGATAACCGCCTTTCGAAGAGCTGGACGAATCTTCGAATAGAGAATCTGTCCTGCAGAGAACAGGTGATTGGCGCTCTTAACCTCGTCGGCCTTAACACTATGACAGAACAAGAGCTTTCCGGTGCCTTTTTGGATGTTGTCAGGCGCGATATGAGGAAAGTCCTGATATTTCAACGGGTCGACCAAACGCGCTGCAATTCCAATGACTTCACTAAATCTCGCCCAGGCCCAGCTTTCCGGAATCCCAAACGGAACCTCGTCCGCGATGCACTTGTCGCTCAGAACGCGTCCCTTAGTGTCCACGTGCTTCTCATAGGGGGAGCCATCGGAACCGGATTGGCTTTCAACTGTATTCGCGACAAGCGTTGTAAAATCTAGTGAGACGAGCATCCCGGTTGCTCCAGCGCTTCGATGCTCTGGTCTTTAGCGTCTTTCGTTCAGTGGGGGACTGACCGCAAGCGGCGTAAACAAGAAAGGGGACAAGCGTAAATGAAAGCAACCGAGGCGAATCTGCTCGACCTTATGGGCGTGGCGAAGATGCAGTTCGTCATTCCCGTGTACCAGCGAGTTTACTCGTGGAGTGTGAAAGAGTGCGAGGTGCTTTGGGATGACGTCATGCGCGCTGGCCGTGATGGCGTATCGCACTTCGTGGGGTCGATGCTCTATATCCCCGAGTCCGAGAGCTCTGCCACGAGTATCTCGCGAGTGCTTCTGATTGACGGACAGCAGCGTCTGACGACGTTTTCGTTGATGATTGCTGCCTTGGCTGACTATCTGGAGAGTAATCCCGACAAGGCTGGCTTCCTTGGCGATCTCAAGATTTCGGCGCTGCGGAAGAACTACCTCTTTAACGATGACGACTACAACGGTCTAGCGCGCTACAAATTGGTGCTCTCGCAGGACGATAAAGAGACGCTGTTCTCCATCGTGTCTAGGTCACCCGTGCCGGATGAAAAATCGGATCGCATTGTCGAGAACCACGCGTTCTTCCGTGAAAAGATGCACGGGAAATCATTCGACCCTGCAAGGCTTTGGGCGGGGCTAAACCGCGTGCAGGTCATCGACACTAAGCTCACCGCTGGCGTCGATAATGCCCAGCTCATATTTGAGTCCATGAACTCCAAGGGTAAGCCGCTCACGCCTATCGACCTCATTCGTAACTACGTTCTTATGTCGCTTCCCAACGACGAGCAGACCAAGCTCTACGAGGGTTACTGGCATCCGCTCGAGCGCTTGTTCGGAAAAGGTGGCGAAGAAGAGTTCAATGCATTTATCTGGTACTGGCTGTGGCTTAAAGTTCCCAATAGGATGCCGAAGGAGAACGAGGCCTACTACGAGTTTAAGCGCTATTTCGCCGACGACTACGATGGTGACACCGAGGGTCTGCTTAAGGAGCTGCGCGGGTATGCACATAGATACGCCAGTCTGTTCCTTGGTAAGGAGAAGGACGACGGACTGCGCCGAGTGTTCGGCAGAATCGTAAGCCTCGACGTGAAGCAGATAAGGCCCCTCTTAATGTTGCTTTATTCGGTTTACGAGGGGAATGGACTAGACCGCAATGCGTTTTTACGTATCTGCGAGACTATCGAGTCGTTTCTGTTCAGGCGAGCGGTTTGCGGCAGACTTACCACGGGCCTAAATAATTTCTTTGCCGGCATGTATCGCAATCTCGAGCAGCAGGACGATATCGAGGAGTACGTTACGGCGATGCTCCTTATCCACAGCAGCGGTATGACCGCATACTTTCCGACAGACGAGCATTTTGTCGAGGAGTTTAAGACGCGTGACTGCTACAACCGCTTCTCTAAAAAGCGCTATTACCTGGAACGCATGGAGAACTGGCACCACCCGAAGGAGTCCATCTCAGCCGACGATTACCAGATCGAGCACATCATGCCCCAGACGATCGATGATGAGCACGGCTGGAAGGAATCGCTTGGTGAGAACTGGGAAGACGTCCACGACAGGCTGTGCAACAACTTGGGAAATCTTACGCTGACGGGCTACAACCAGGAGTACTCAAACCGGTCGTTCTCGGACAAGCTCAATCTGCCTGACGTCGGATTTAAGTGCAGCCCGCTCTACCTAAACAAATCGATTGTCTCGCATGAAAAATGGGGTGAGGAAGAGATTGGGCAGCGCGCGGACGAGCTGGCGAAAGAAGCGTGCGAGATATGGAAGTATCCCGACCTTCCGGCAGACGTCGTCGACAAGTACCGTCCTTCTCGTGGGGAGTCTGACGAGGCTCCTGTCTGGACTCTGCAGGAGAACCACCCCACCTTTGCCGAAGGTGGGCTCAACCAGAAGCTTTTCGATGAGGTGCGCGAGTCCGTTCTGAGTGGTAACCCTTCGTGGGAGTCCTACATAGCTAAGTACTATGTAGGCTTCAGGTCGGGCAAGCGAAAACTGCATGCCGTGCTAGAAGGCAGGACCAGCAACGGTGGTTGGATTGCCGTTGGCTTGGCAAAGAGTGTGGATGATCTAACGGATCCAGAGGACATGTGCCAGGACAAGCGTACGCAGGGTGGATTTGGCCCGGGCTTACCCACTTACGTTGCGCTTCGAAATGCCGATGACATTCCTGCGGTGCTCGATCTCATAAAGCAGTGCTAGGTTGAAGGCCGGGAATCTAGTTCCCGGCCCTTGCCAGCTCAAAATCGTCGATGGCTCGTCCGCCCGTCTACACCCCTACGATCCTGCGGGCCGCACTCAGCAGCTCGTACTCCCTCTGGCTCCACTGGTACAGCTCGGTCGCGCGTACGGCGTCGCGGCACAGATCCAGAAACACCTCGGCGCCCTCGCAGAAGCACTCGCGGGCAAAGGCGCCGGATCCGTCCGCAACGCACGCGCCGTCGGCAAAGAGCTTCCAGCTGGACGGCTCGCGCGAGTCGTCTCCGAGCAGCTTGATCTGCAGAACAAGTGGGCCGCCAGCGGCACATGGCCCTTCTTCCAACGCCTGCACCGTAAAGCGCATCTGGAGGGACAGAGTATAAAATCCGGAAAAGTGTCGAAATAGGCACCTTAAAACTTCGGAAAAGTGTAGCTGGATGACAAAACAGCACTTAGAAGCCGGTGCTGGATGCGGGATCCTGCGGCTGCCTTCAGCTCTCGCTACTCATCGTCCCCGTCGTTGGGGTCGCCCTTGAGGGTGTTGATGTCCAGGTACTGGTTATCGTCCTCTTTTTGCTGGGTCTCCGACTCCGCTTGGGTGGGGCCGGAGAACAGCTGGAATCCCTCAAACGCAATGACGCCGAGCAGGGCAATGACAATGGCGATAAAGGCAACCTTGACTGCCTGCGGAAATTCCGAGAAACGCAGCGCCTTTTCCTCGGCGTAATAATCGGCGAAGCGCTCTTCGCCCGTGCTTTTGGTAAACGCCGGTGCGGGCGCGGCCTCCGGGTCATATTCCGGTGCAGGCGTGGCAGCGTACGGATCGTTGAGATAATCGCTCGATGCGGTGCCATAATCCTCGGTCTCGATGCGACCGTTGCCAGCATAGCCATCGGAATAATCGGAATATGCCGCACCGCCCTCATAGTCCGCGGCGCTCGTGTTGGCGGCAAAAAGCGGGTTAACTGGAACGTCGAGCGCCGGCATGCCGGTAGAGGTCTCATCCAGATCGGCTGCAGCCCAGGAATCGTAGGCAACCTGATGGACAACGGGCTCATCGAGCCTTGCGACCGGAGGCTTGCGTGCCGCAGGAACAGGCAACTGCTGGGCGCTGTACATAACAGTGCTGTCGGCCGATTTGCCCTGCGTCGCTGCTGCGAGAAATGCCGCCGTCTCGGACGGGTCGCTTGCGGGGCGGGGAGCGGGCGTGGGCGCCGAAGTGGGTGCGGGTGTAGGCGCGGGCGTCGAAACAGCCGGCTGCGCAGGAGTCGGCGCAGATGCGGTCTTAGGCGCAAGTGCGGGATTGGGACTTGACGGGCGAGCCCCGCCGCTCATGAGTTCGTCGGCGGTCCACGGGCGATCATCCATCACGTCGTCAAGGCTCAGCGAAAACAGGTCGTCTTCACCCTCATCGAACATGCGGTGCACATGTCCACCAATTGCCGGAATCAATCCGCGACCGGTGCATGATGCCTTGCTCAACGCCATTCTGTTCCATCCTTTCGAAATACTAATGACATCGATTATATGGAACTTCCCAAGCGGCTCGGTCTTGGATTCGTGCTTTCCAGAACTCGCGCCCAAAAGGGGAGGGGCAATCCAGGCGAGCGCCTACTTGTCGCCGGCCGCCGCCTTGGCCTCATTGAGGTAGCTATAAAAACTGTACTTGGAGATGCCAAAGAACTCGCAGGCGCGCTCGCTCGACTTGGAAATGAGGAAGGCGCCGCGACGGTCGAGGTAGCCAATGGCACGAATACGCTCGTCTTTGGTCATGAGTGCCGCGGGCTTGCCCACAAACTGCTCGCACTCGTGCAGCAGGTCCTCGAGCAGGTCGCCGATGTTCTTGGTAATAGGCTCGGGCTCGGTATAGCCCGTGCCGCCGGTGCCGGTAAAGGCGTCGAGCGAACGCTCAAAAGCCTTCATAAGCGTAATGTCAAAGTTGATGCCCAAAATGCCGACGGGTTTGCCCTCATCGTTGCGGATAAAGATCGTCGAGGACTTGAGCAGCTTGCCATCGGTGGTTTTGGTGAGGTATGGCTCGCGGTCGTGTACGTCGGTGGCGCCCTCGTGCATGGACTCAAACACGATATGGCTGGGGCCGTCACCCAGTTTGCGTCCGCTGACGTGGCCGTTTTCGATCACTACGATGGAGTGGTCCACGTCCTCGGTCTCCAGATCGTGGACGACGATTTCGCAGTTGGGGCCAAATTGGAGCGCCAGGCCGTGTGCAAGGCGCTTATAAAACTCAATCTGTGCGGGGGTCATAGGTGCCTTCCTAAAAATTAGTTTGGGCTCACTGTGCCATAAACCACACATGACCGCAAACAAATCCATCAACAAGGCAATTCATGACCGTTCGGCGGCGAAAAAGTACCGATTGCGGCAACAAACAATTCGTTAGGTATACCAATCAAAAAGTGTGATAGAACATTACTAACAAACTTTTTGTTTGGCATCCACATAAAAGTTCAGTCGTATGAATGGGAATGGGCTGAAACGCGTATGCGGGGGCCGGCAAGAGAGGACTTAAGGAGTTCACCGTATGGCCGATAAGATCCAGTGGGCGGGCAACACGATGCCCAAGAGCGATGACAAGCACTTGGGAATCATGAGCCTCGACCACGTGAAGAAGGCCCGCGCCTTCCACCAGTCGTTCCCCCAGTACACCGTCACTCCGCTTGCTCGCCTGGACGGTCAGGCCGCGCGCCTGGGCCTGTCCAACCTGTGCGTTAAGGACGAGAGCTATCGCTTTGGCCTCAACGCCTTTAAGGTCCTGGGCGGCTCGTTTGCCATGGCCAACTATATTGCCGACGAGACCGGCAAGGACGTTGCCGACTGCACCTTCGATTACCTGACCTCCGATCAGCTTGCCAAGGACTTTGGCCAGGCTACCTTCTTTACCGCCACCGACGGCAACCATGGCCGCGGCGTGGCGTGGGCTGCCAACAAGCTGGGCCAGAAGGCCGTCGTGCACATGCCCAAGGGTTCCACCAAGCCCCGCTTTGATAACATCGCCGCCGAGGGCGCCACGGTGACCATCGAAGAGGTCAACTACGACGAGTGCGTGCGCATGGCCGCCGCCGAGGCCGACGCCTGCGAGCGCGGCGTCATCGTTCAGGATACCGCCTGGGAGGGCTACGAGAAGATCCCGTCTTGGATCATGGAGGGCTACGGCACCATGGCTTCCGAGGCTGCCGAGCAGCTGCGCGAGATGGCCATCAACCGCCCGACCCACGTGTTTGTCCAGGCTGGCGTGGGTTCGCTCGCCGGCGCCGTGGTGGGCTACTTCACCAACCTGTATCCCGATAACCCGCCCACTTTCGTCGTGGTTGAGTGCGCGCCTGCCGCCTGCCTGTACAAGGGCGCTGCCGCCGGCGACGGTGACCCGCGCATCGTGGACGGCGACATGCCCTCCATCATGGCCGGTCTGTGCTGCGGTGAGCCCAACATCCTGGGCTGGGATATCCTGCGCAACCACGCCACCGCCTTCGTGTCCTGCCCCGACTGGGTCACCGCTCGCGGCATGCGCACCCTGGGCGCTCCCGAGAAGGGCGACCCGCGCGTCATCTCCGGCGAGTCCGGCGCTGTGACCACCGGTCTGGTCGAGACTCTCATGCTCGATCCCGAGTACGCCGAGCTCAAGGAACTCATCGGCCTGGACAAGACGAGCTCCGTGCTCTGCTTCTCCACGGAAGGTGACACCGATCCGGATCAGTACCGTCGCATCGTCTGGGAAGGCGAATACCCCACTTGCTAATCGTTGGGGCGGAGTAAATAGGTATCGCTCCGCCACCTCACAGGTAGATTCCTTAGTTTGAAAGGTTATGAACAATGGCTAAAGAACTCGATTTCGACGCTATCAAGGCTGCTGCTGAGTCCCATCGTGCTGATATGACTCGCTTCCTGCGCGCTATGATCAGCCATCCCTCTGAGTCCTGCGAGGAGGGTGAGGTTGTCGCTTGCATCAAGGCCGAGATGGAGAGCCTTGGCTATGACGAGGTCAAGGTCGACGGCCTGGGCAACGTTATGGGCTTTATGGGCGAGGGCGACAAGATTATCGCCATCGACTCTCACATCGACACCGTCGGCATCGGCAACATCGATAACTGGGATGCCGATCCCTATGAGGGTTACGAGACCGACGAGATCATCTACGGCCGCGGTGGCTCCGACCAGGAGGGTGGCATGGCTTCTGCTACCTACGCTGCCAAGATGATGAAGGACATGGGCCTCATCCCCGAGGGCTACAAGATTATGGTCGTCGGTACCGTCCAGGAAGAGGACTGCGACGGCATGTGCTGGCAGTACATCTACAACAAGGACGGCATTAAGCCCGAGTTCGTCATTTCCACCGAGCCCACCGACGGTGGCATCTATCGCGGTCACCGCGGCCGCATGGAGATCCGCGTCGACGTTCACGGCACCTCCTGCCACGGCTCCGCTCCCGACCGCGGTGACAACGCCATCTACAAGATGGCCGACATCATCGCCGACGTCCGCGCCCTCAACAACAACGGCTGCGACGAGTCGACCGACATCAAGGGCCTCGTCAAGATGCTCGACCCCAAGTACAACCCCGAGCACTTCGAGGACGCCCGCTTCCTGGGCCGCGGCACCTGCACCGTCAGCCAGATCTTCTACACCAGCCCCAGCCGCTGCGCTGTCGCTGACTCCTGCGCCATCTCCATCGACCGTCGCATGACCGCCGGTGAGACCTGGGAGTCCTGCCTGGACGAGATCCGTAACCTGCCGGCCGCCAAGAAGTACGGCGACGACGTGAAGGTCTCCATGTACATGTACGACCGTCCGTCCTGGACCGGCGAGGTCTACGAGACCGAGGCTTACTTCCCCACGTGGATCAACAAGGAGACCGCTCCGCACGTCAAGGCCCTCGTCGACGCCCACAAGGCCATGTTCGGTGACGAGCGCATCGGCTGCGAGCCCAGCATGGACAAGCGCACCGGTCGTCCGCTGTGCGACAAGTGGACCTTCTCCACGAACTGCGTCTCCATCCAGGGCCGCTATGGCATCCCCTGCGTGGGCTTTGGCCCGGGTGCCGAGTCTCAGGCACACGCTCCCAACGAGGTCACCTACAAGGACGACCTGGTCACCGCTGCCGCCATGTACGTGGCTGCCCTGAACCTCTACGATCCGAGCCAGGCCGATGGCGATGCCACCGTGTTCCGCGCCGGTCTGACCAACAACAAGATCGACTAGTCCCATTCCTCGATCTTGTTGAGCCGGGGGCCGCTCGTGTCCCCGGCGCCTCCTGTTGACTTGGGGCCCGCGGTCGTTATCTCCCATGCTTCCTCGACGGTGGCGGGTCCTCGTCATAGCGCTCTGCATGTTCTAGCCACACGCGCATGCCGGAGCGCATCTACTCATTGCGATCGTTTCACCTTTAGAAAGGACATTTACATGGACGCCAAGTTTACCGAGCTCGTCGAGCAGCTGAACGGCCTCGATTTTAAGGGTATGTACGGCAGCGACTTCCTGCACACCTGGGATAAGACCACCGATGAGCTCAAGGCGCTCTACATCGTCGCCGACGCTCTGCGCGAGCTGCGCGAGAACAACGTTTCGTCCAAGATCTTCGATTCGGGCCTGGCCGTCTCGCTGTTCCGCGACAACTCCACCCGTACGCGCTTCTCCTTCTCTAAGGCCGCCAACCTGCTCGGCCTTGAGCTGCAGGACCTGGACGAGAAGAAGTCCCAGATCGCTCACGGCGAGACCGTCCGCGAGACCGCTACCATGATCTCCTTCATGGCCGACGTCATCGGCATCCGCGATGACATGTACATCGGCAAGGGCGACGCCTACATGGCTGAGGTCTCCGAGTCTGTCCAGCAGGCTTACGAGGATGGCGTTCTGGATCACCGTCCCACGCTCATCTCCCTGCAGTCCGACTCCGATCATCCCACGCAGTCCTCTGCCGACATGCTCTACCTTATCAACGAGTTTGGCGGCCTCGAGAACCTCAAGGGCAAGAAGGTTGCCGTCACCTGGGCCTATTCGCCCTCTTACGGCAAGCCGCTGTCCTGCCCGCAGTCGCTGATCAGCCTGCTGCCCCGCTTTGGCATGGACGTCACCCTGGCTCACCCCGAGGGCTACGACCTCATGCCCGAGGTCGTCGAGCGCGCCAAGGGCTATGCCGCCGAGTCCGGCACCACCTTTAAGCAGGTCAACACCATGGCCGAGGCCTTCGAGGGCGCCGACATCGTGATCCCCAAGAGCTGGGCTCCGTTTGCCGCCATGGAGAAGCGTACCAATCTGTACGCCGAGGGCGACGACGCCGGCATCGCTGCGCTCGAGAAGGAGCTGCTCGCCCAGAACGCCACCCATCAGGATTGGTGCTCCACGACCGAGCTCATGGAGAAGACTGCCAACGGCCAGGACACCATCTTTATGCACCCGCTGCCCGCCGACATCTCCGGTGTCTCCTGCGAGCACGGCGAGGTCAACGCCGACGTCTTCGACATGCACCGCGTGGGCATGTACAAGGAGGCCAGCTACAAGCCGTACGCCATCGCAGCCATGATGTTCCTGCAAAAGGTTGCCGATCCCGCCGCTACCCTCAAGGCCCTCGACGAGCGCAACACCGCCCGTTGGCTCCAGGCCTAAAGCCGGGTTGAGGTAAGCCATGTAAAGGGGGCGCTCTGCCAACCGGCGGGGTGCCCTTTTTGCATCGCGGGCGTGCGGGATAAGCGCTTTCGATGTAGATGCCCGCGGCGCGAGTTATGGGTACGATGGTTTCAGGGGAGGTATCACCATGAAACTTGGATGCGTCATTATGGCTTCGGGCGAGGGCAAGCGGTTTGGCTCTAACAAGATGCTTGCCGATATCTATGGCGAGCCGCTGATTGCCCGGACCATCGATTCGGTTCCCCGGGGCTTTGACGTCGTGGTTTCGACGCGTTGGCCCGAGGTCGCTCAGATTTGCGAGGACAAGCATTGCCCGTGCGTGCTGCACGATGGCGAGCTGCGCAGCGAAAGCGTCCGTGCGGGCCTTTCGTGGGGAGTCGAACGCAACTGGAAAGGTTGCCTCTTTTTGCCGGGCGACCAGCCGCTCGTGAGTTCGGATTCTTTTGAGGCTATGGTTCGTGCATTTGACGAGCGTGGCCGCAAACATCCGGTGCGTCTTGCGTGCAACGGTGAGCCTTCGAGCCCGGTGCTCTTTCCGGCGGAACTGTTCGATGCACTCATACGTCTTGAGGGCAAAGACGGCGGGGGCTCGATTCTCAAAGGTCGCGTCGACGTTGCGCTGGTCGAAGCGCGTGCCTACGAGCTGTGGGACGTCGATACCGTCAAGGGACAGCGACGCATAACGGAGCATATTGCCGCCTGCTCGTATTTTGATCACGTGGCCAACTGCATCAATCAATAAGGAGCAATTATGATCATCATCAAAAACGGCGCGCTCGTGACGCCCCAGGGGCTTCGCCGCGCCGATCTTGCCATGGAGGGCGATAAGATCGTGCGGATCGCCGCAGCGATTGAGCCGGGCGCCGACGATACCGTCGAGGACGCCGCGGGCTGCTGGGTGTTTCCCGGCTTTATCGACGGCCACACGCACATGCAGTGCTGGACTGGCATGGATTGGACAGCCGATAGCTTTGAGACCGGCACGCGCGCGGCTGCCTGCGGCGGCACGACGACCATTGTGGACTACGCGACGGCCGATCGCGGCGTGACCATGCCCGATGCCTTGGCCGAGTGGCATCGCCGCGCCGACGGAACCTGCACGGCCAACTACGCTTTTCATATGGCACTCGCCGAGTGGAATGAGCGCAACCGCGCCGATCTTTCGGCCATGCGCGAGGCGGGCGTGTCGTCGTTCAAGACCTACTTTGCCTATGACCACCTTCGCTTGGACGATGCCGAGACGCTCGAGGTGCTCGAGGAACTCAAGCGTATTGGCGGCATACTGTGCGTGCATTGCGAGAACGGTACGCTGGTCAACGTGCTGCAGAAGCGCGTGTTTGAGCAGGGTATCCACGGGCCCGAGGGCCATGCGCTCAGCCGTCCGGATGTGTGCGAGGCCGAGGCAGTGAGCCGTCTGCTATATCTGGCGCACCTGGCCGGTGACGCCCCAGTCAATGTGGTGCACCTTTCGACCAAGCTGGGGCTCGAGGCCATTCGCGCTGCCAAAGCGCGCGGGCAGAAGAATATCTATGTCGAGACCTGCCCCCAGTATCTGATGCTTGACGACACCTGCTATCTGGAGCAGGGCGAGGACGGCTTTGCGGGCGCCAAGTACGTGATGAGCCCGCCGCTGCGCCATGCCGGTGACCGTGCGGCACTGCGCGAGGCGCTTGTGGCCGGCGAGATCGATACGATTGCGACCGATCATTGCAGCTTTAACCTGCACGGGCAAAAGGACCGCGGGCGCGACGATTTCCGCGCGATTCCCAACGGCGGGCCCGGCGTGGAGCATCGTCCCGTCGCGATTGCCACGAGCTTTGAGGGACAGCTGGGACCCGAGGACCTCTGCCGCTTGATGAGCGAGAACCCGGCGCGCGTTTTTGGCATGTATCCACGCAAGGGCTGTCTTGCCGAGGGTGCCGATGCCGACGTGTGCGTGTGGGATCCCCAGGCGCGCTGGACCATTCGCGCCGCGACACAGCATCAGGCTGTGGACTACACGCCGCTCGAAGGCTTTGAGGCACATGGCCGCGCCAAGGCCGTGTTTGTGAACGGCGTGCTGGCGGCACGCGATGGCGAGCCCACCGGAGCCCAACCCGGCCGCTACGTCCCCCGCTAACAGGAAGATCACCGGATTCCCCTCCGCAGTTGCGGTGAAATACGGACTGTTTGCGGCCGTTTGGCGGCCAAACAGTCCGTATTTCACCGCAACTGACGAGATGGGGCCGGCTACTTGAGGCTGGTGGCGACGATGGGGCGGCCGAGGGCTGCCTCGAGGCGGTCGGCCATCGTGGGGTCGCTGAGCGTGTCGACTTGGTTGAGCATGATGCGGGCATTGTTGAGGTTCAGCATCCGCAGCTCGGCATTGAGCACCATGGCGACGCTCTCTGGGGTGGCAGTGTCGGTGGGCTCGCAGCCGCAACGCTCGCAAAAGAGCTCGGGGCGGTGGACAACCTCGGCGACGGGTTTGCCCAGTCCCGAGGCGCCGACGACCCAGACAACGTTTGCCGTGGCGGCGGGAATTACCGGCTCCCAGGCGGCATGCGCCTTGAGCGGGAGTCGCTTGCTACCGTCTGCCTCGGCCAACACATAGTCAAAGCGCTGTGCCAGCTCGCCGAGTGGCTCGGCGGGGGCGGAGAGCTTGCCTGTCTCCGGGTCCAAGATGCCTGCCTGGCAGATGCCTCCGCGTGCAAGCCCCGCGCAGGCCTCGCAGGTGCAGCCTGGGGCGTGTGGGGCACCTGGCTTCCAAGGCGCGGCGTCCAGGCGACGATTCGACCCGTCCCATGGCACGCCGGCAACGGGAAGCATATGCGTGGTGGTGCAGAGGAGCACGCGGCCGCCAGCGCGCATGAGCTCAAGACCCAGCGTTTTGAGCAACGTCGACTTGCCGCCGCTGCCGATAATCGCGGTAATGCCCGGCTCGATCCTGAGCGCCGAGGCAAGATTGCCGCTAACCGTTTCCATCTGTTCACCGCCGTATAATACTGTGATAATAAATAATCATCAGAGTAGCGGTCGAACCGCTTTTGCTCTGCTCAAACCGTAGCACAGGGAGGTGCCCCGGGAATGCTCGTTTATGTTCGCGGCGCCGGCGATATCGCCACGGGTGTCGCCGCTCGCTTGGTGCGCGCCGGCGTGTCGGTCGTTATGGCCGATATCGCGGTTCCCACGTGCATCCGCCGCACAATCAGTTTTTGCGAGGCTATTCGCCTGGGCGAGGTCCAGGTCGAGGGCATTCGCGCTCGCTTGGCGCAGACGCCGGCAGAGGCGCTCGAGATTACCCAAGCGGGGGATGTTGCCGTCGTGGTGGACCCTCAGGCCAAGATGCTCGATGAGCTTAAACCCGCGGCTGTGGTCGACGCGATTCTGGCCAAGCGCAACCTGGGTACCACGCGCGACATGGCGCCTGCCGTTATTGCCGTGGGACCGGGCTTCACCGCGCCGGTTGACTGCGACGCCGTGGTCGAAACCATGCGCGGGCATTTCCTGGGCCGTGTCATTACCCAAGGTTCGCCCCAGCCCAATACGGGCGTGCCGGGCATTATCGCCGGCTATGGCAAGGAGCGCGTTATCCACAGCCCCGCCGCCGGCGTGTTTCGGTCCGACCGCGCAATCGGCGACATCGTGCGCGCCGGAGACGTGATTGGCTACGCGGGCGATACTCCCATGGTCACGCAGATTGACGGCTGCTTGCGCGGTCTTTTGGCCGACGGCGTTCAGGTGACCGAGGGCTTTAAATGTGCCGACGTCGATCCGCGCGGCGATGCCAGCTATATCAACTACATTTCGGACAAGGCGACGTCGGTCGGCGGCGGCGTGCTCGAGGCACTCGCTATGCTCACCGATATCTTTAGAGGATAGAAGGCGGCAATGGAAAAGCTCGATGTTGTGAATGCGGCGCTTGCCGCCCTGCGTGCTGGCGAGACGTGCGAGCTCGTGGTCGTGGCCGGCACGGCGGGGTCGTCGCCGCGCGGCGTGGGCACCTGGATGGCCGTCTTTGCCGACGGCAGCCAGGCGGGCACTATCGGCGGCGGCAAGATTGAGCTCTTTGCGCTGGATGAGGCGCGCGAACTCCTGAGCGCGGGACAGTCGCGTCTGGTCCGCTACACCATGGGCGGCGAGAACTCCGATACCGGCATGATCTGCGGCGGAGCCATCTGCCTGTGCTATCTGCATCTGGATGCGACCCAGGCACCGTTGTTCCAGGAAATTGCCGACGTCTTGGTCTATCGGCGCATCGGCGACTTCGTCATCGACTTTGAGCCGTTTATCGCGAGCGCGCTCGAGGGCGATGTGGCCGAGTACCATGGCGAGGCATCGAGCCATACCATTGCGGGCTGCCCCGGGCTTTCACTTGTGGAGGAGGGGAGTAACGTCACCTACACCAACGCTGCCTCTGAGATTCCCGCGGCGCACATCGAGACGCTCTGCCCCGAGGGCCTGACCTATATCTTTGGCTGCGGCCACGTGGGCGCCGCGACGGCGCGGGTGCTCACGGCGGCGGGCTTTGCCGTCGTGGCGTGCGACGATCGCCCCGGCACGCTGACCCCCGATTGGGTGCCCGGTGTCTACGACCGTCGTCTGGTCGACTACAAGAGCCTGAGCAAGCAGTGCCCCATCGGCCCGCGCGACCTGGTGGTCGTCGCCACGGCGGGTCACAAGTCCGATATCGACGTGGTGATTCAGGCCATGCGCGCCAAGCCTGCCTACCTGGGCTGTCTGGGTTCGCGCCGCAAGACGGCCTTTGTGCGTGCCCGCCTGGAGCAGGAAGGCTTTACGCAGGACCAGATCGACGAGCTGCACCTTCCGATCGGCGTTGCCATCGAGGCCGAGGACCCCGAGGAGATCGCCATCTCCATCGCCGCCGAGATGATCCACCTGCGACGCACCAAACTCGTCCCCCGCAAGCGCTAATCGCATCCCCACCAATTAAGTTGCGGTGAAATACGGATTGTTTAAGCCTGTTAGGCCGCCCAACAGTCCCTATTTCACCGCAACTGCTTTTTGGGATCCATTTGTGCGGGGGAGTTGTGGAGTTGTGCAGGCAGACGAGGTTTTTCTGGAAATACGCTCCCGATGCGCGTATAGTACCGATTGTTTTGTCGGCTCCTGCTGCGTCGAGTCCAAACCGCAAAATGCCATGAGCGGCGCGGATGCAGCCAGGAGGCACGAGGACAACCCATCGTGGCCACGCCCCGTGCTTAAAACCCCAAGAAGGAGTGAACAATGGCAGAAGAGAAGTATGTGCCGCGTCTGAAGACCAAGTACAACAACGAGGTCAAGCAGCAGCTTCAGGACAAGTTCCAGTACGAGAACGTCATGATGATCCCCAAGTTTGAGAAGATCGTCGTGAACATGGGTGTCGGCGAGGCCGCTACCGATTCCAAGGCCATCGACGGTGCCGTGCGCGACCTGCGCGCCATCACCGGACAGCAGCCGATGATCACCCGTGCCCGTAAGTCCATCGCTACCTTCCGCCTGCGCGCTGGTATGCCGATCGGCTGCAAGGTTACCCTGCGTGGCGACCGTATGTGGGAGTTCTTCGATCGTCTGACCTCCGTCGCGATCCCCCGTATCCGCGACTTCCGCGGCATTTCCGCCAAGAGCTTCGACGGCCGTGGTAACTTCTCCATGGGCGTCACCGAGCAGCTCATCTTCCCCGAGATCGACTTCGATTCCGTCGATCACCAGCGTGGTATGGACATCACTTTCGTGACCACCGCCAACACCGATGAGGAGGCCAAGGCCCTTCTGGACGCCTTCGGTTTCCCGTTCAAGAAATAGGTTCACCTGCCCTATAAGCGCCGTTCCCACAAGGGGGCGGCGCTTGGGGCGAACAATACTCTATGTGAGGAGGATATAAGTGGCTAAGACATCGATGATCGTCAAGTGCAATCGCAAGCAGAAGTTCTCTACTCGTGAGTACACGCGCTGCCAGCGCTGCGGCCGTCCGCACTCTGTGTACCGCAAGTTCGGCCTGTGCCGTGTCTGCTTCCGCGAGCTTGCACTCAAGGGCGAGCTTCCCGGCGTTAAGAAGGCCAGCTGGTAAGTCACTACCAGCGTTTCAAGCATCAGTTTGGAACAGGGAAAACGCGCTAAAAAGGCTTTGCCGTTAAGGGCGGCGAAGAACCAAGAGCACGTGTTCATCAAGAACGAAGGAGAATCTGTATGAACCTTACAGACCCGATCGCAGATATGCTTACGCGCATCCGTAACGCTAACTCTGTGAACAAGGCCACGGTCTCCATGCCGAGCAGCAAGAAGCTCGTCGAGATCGCTCGTGTTCTGCACGAGGAGGGCTACATCGAGGGCTACGATGTCGAGGACACCGTTCCCCAGAAGACTCTGCACATCACGCTTAAGTATGGTCCTAAGAAGGCTAAGGTCATCAACGGCATCCGCCGCATTTCCAAGCCGGGCCTGCGTAAGTACACCGGCGTTGCCGACATGCCCCGCGTCCGCGGTGGCCTTGGTACCGCCATTATTTCCACCAGCCATGGCGTCATGACCGACCGCGATGCTCGCAAGCACAACGTCGGCGGCGAGATCATTGCTTACGTCTGGTAATTCGCTCGGTAGGTAGAAGGAAAGGAGATCACCGTGTCTCGTATCGGTAATAAGCCTGTCCAGATTCCCGCCGGAGTCGAAGTGGCAGTCAACGGCAACAACGTTGTCGTCAAGGGCCCCAAGGGCCAGCTCGAGCTCGATGTCTTTGAGAAGCTCGCTATCAACGTCGAGGACAACGTCCTCACCGTTTCCCGTCCCGACGACGAGCGTGAGACCCGTGCCCGCCACGGCCTCACCCGCGCCCTCATCCACAACATGGTTGTTGGCGTTTCCGAGGGCTTCGAGAAGAAGCTCGAGCTCGCCGGCGTCGGTTACCGCGTGCAGCAGAAGGGCAAGAACCTCGAGTTCTCCCTGGGCTTCTCGCACCCCGTGATCGTCGAGGCTCCTGAGGGCATCACCTTCGAGGTTCCCGACAACACCCACGTGAACGTCAAGGGTATCAACAAGCAGCAGGTCGGTCAGATCGCCGCTGAGATCCGCGGCCATCGTCCTCCCGAGCCTTACAAGGGCAAGGGTATCCACTACGTTGGCGAGCACATCCGCCGCAAGCTGGGTAAGGCCGCCAAGTAGTCGTAACCGACTCACTCGCATAAGACCAGCACCCCGTCAGGTGCTGGCAAGATCAACCTTTTTAGGAGTTTACGTATGAACAAGCATAAGGCGAAGCTGGAAGGCCTCAAGCGTCGTCAGCGTCGTGTTCGCGGCAAGGTTTCGGGTACCTCCGAGCGTCCGCGTCTTCGCGTGACCCGTACTAACGCCAACATTTATGCCCAGATCATCGACGACAGCAAGGGCTCCAGCCTGACGCTCGTCTCTGCCTCGACCCTCGAGGCCGAGTTCAAGGGCACCCACACCTCGAACAAGGAGGCTGCGGAGAAGGTCGGTCAGCTCGTTGGCAAGCGCGCCATCGAGGCCGGCATCACCAAGGTCGCCTTCGATCGCGGTGGCCGTATCTACCATGGCCGCGTCAAGGCCCTCGCCGACGGTGCTCGTGCCGCCGGTCTCGAGTTCTAGGAGGTATGTAGCACATGGCTCGTAATCAGAAGCAGCAGCGCGAGGCCTCCGAGTTCGAGGAGCGCGTCGTTTACATCAACCGCGTGTCGAAGACCGTCAAGGGTGGTCGTCGCATGAGCCTCGTCGCTCTCGTCGTCGTTGGCGACGGCAAGGGCAACGTCGGCGTTGGCATGGGCAAGTCCGCTGAGGTGCCCATGGCCATCTCCAAGGCATCTCTCGATGCCAAGAAGAACATGTTCCACGTGCCGGTGACCGAGCAGGGCACCATCCCGCACGAGGTTCTCGGCCACTTTGGTGCCGGCCGCATCATCATCAAGCCCGCTGTCGAGGGTACCGGCGTTATCGCCGGCGGCGCTGTGCGTCCCCTCTTTGAGCTTGCTGGCATCAAGAACGTCCTGTCCAAGTCCCTCGGTACCGACAACGGCCTCAACATCATCAAGGCTGCCGTCGAGGGCCTCAAGGAGCTCTCCAGCCCTGAGGACGTCGCGGCTCGCCGTGGCCTGACGGTCTCCGAGATGTTCGTCGGTAAGGAGAACTAAGCATGGCTGACACCATCAAGATCAAGCAGGTCCGCAGCACCAATGGTTGCAAGCAGGACCAGGTCCGTACTGTCCGTGCCCTCGGTCTCCACAGGATCCGCGAGGTTCGCGAGATTGCTGACAACGAGTCCGTCCGCGGCATGATCTTCAAGGTCAAGCACCTTGTCGAGATTGTAGAGGAGTAGCAAATGCAGCTTCACGATCTTACTCCCGCGCCCGGTTCCACCAAGAACCGTAAGCGCGTCGGCCGTGGCAATTCTTCGGGTCACGGCACCACTTCTGGCCGCGGCCAGAAGGGCCAGGGTTCCCGCTCTGGCGGCACCAAGGGTGCCGGCTTCGAGGGTGGCCAGACTCCGCTGGCTATGCGCCTGCCCAAGCTTCCGGGCTTCCACAACCCCCGTCGTATCGAGTACACCGCTGTTAACGTTGAGCGTCTCGAGCGTAAGTTCGAGGATGGCGCTGTGATCGACGGTGCCGCTCTTAAGGCCGCTCGCATCACCAAGAGCGAGTTCGAGCCCGTCAAGGTGCTCGGCAATGGTGAGCTCACCAAGAAGTTCACGGTCAAGGTCGACAAGGTCAGCGCTTCTGCGCAGGCCAAGATCGAGGCCGCCGGCGGAAAGGTCGAGCTGCCGTGCTAAATGGTCTTAAGAATGCTTTCCGCATCAAAGAATTGCGCGAAAAGATTCTTTTTACCATAGCTATGCTCGTCGTGTACCGCATTGGTGCGCACGTTCCTGTGCCCGGCATTCCCTTCCAGGGGATGCTGGGCCTTTTCTCGACCGATAACAATTCGGTCGCCGCAGGTGCTATGGCCCTCCTGAATCTTTTCTCTGGCGGCGCGTTGAGCTATGTGTCGGTGTTTTCGCTGGGCATCATGCCTTACATCACTAGCTCGATCATCCTCCAGATGCTCCAGGCCGTCGTGCCTTCCCTGCATGAGCTTGCCCGCGAGGGCGAGGTCGGTCAGACAAAGATTACGCAGTATTCGCGTTACCTCACCCTGGCTCTGGCAATCCTCAACTCCGTGGGTTACCTCTTCCTCTTTAAGAGCTTCGGCATCAGCTTTAATGGCGCCGGCGCTCCCGAGATCATCTTCGACCTCATGATCATCGGCACGCTCACCGCGGGCGCCATGCTGATCATGTGGATCGGTGAGCTCATCACCCAGCGCGGTATCGGCAATGGCATGTCGCTGATCATCTTTGCGAACATCATGGCCGGTCTGCCGCAGGCTATCTTCTCCAGCACCGAGGGCAATGCCGGTGGCATCATCACCATGGTGATCATCTGCGCCATCATCCTGCTGGTTATCCCGCTGATTGTTTTCCTTGAGCGCGGCCAGCGCCGCATCCCGGTCTCCTACGCTAAGCGCGTCGTGGGCCGTCGCATGATGGGTGGCCAGACCACCTACCTGCCCATCAAGGTCAACACCGCGGGTGTCGTGCCGATCATCTTCGCTTCGGCGCTGCTGTACTTCCCGGCTCAGATTGCCGTGTTCTTCCCCGGCATCGGCTGGATTCAGGCAGTTGCCTCCGCGCTTTCGACCGGTTGGCTCAACTGGGTGCTTAACGTTGTCCTCATCGTGTTCTTCGCGTACTTCTACACCTCCATGGTGTTCAACCCCGATGACACGGCCGATAACCTTAAGAAGCAGGGCGGCTTTATTCCGGGCGTCCGTCCGGGTAGGGCTACCGCGGCCTACATCAAGAACGCGCTCAACAAGATCACGCTTCCCAGCGCTGTCTTTTTGGCGCTCATCGCCATCGTGCCTTCGATCATCTTCTCCTTCACGGGTAACCATCTGATCCAGGCATTTGGCGGCACGTCCATCCTCATCATGGTCGGCGTCGTGCTCGACACAGTCGATAAGCTCGAAGGCCAGATCAAGATGTATGATTACGATGGATTCTTTAAATAGGCTAGAGGAGGATTGCTCATGAACCTCGTATTGCTAGGAGCTCCGGGTGCCGGTAAGGGCACCGTCGCACAGGAGCTCGTCGCCGAGTTTGGCGTCGCCCACATTTCCACGGGCGACCTGCTGCGTGCTGCCGTCAAGGGTTGCACCGAGCTTGGTATTCAGGCTAAGAAGTACATGGACGCTGGCGAGCTCGTTCCCGACCAGCTCGTGATCGACCTTGTCAAGGAGCGCCTTGCCGCCGATGACGCCCAGCAGGGCTTCATCCTCGACGGCTTCCCGCGCAACACCGCCCAGGCTGTGACGCTCGATTCCGAGCTTTCTGCCATGGGTCGCGAGATCGACTGCGCCCTTCTGGTCGATGTGGCCCCCGAGGTCATTATCGATCGTCTGTCTTCGCGTCGCACCTGCCGCGCATGCGGTTACACCGGCACCGCTGCCGATGCTACCTGCCCCAAGTGTGGCGGCGAGATGTATCAGCGCGACGACGACAAGCCCGAGACCATCAAGAACCGTCTCGACGTCTACGAGAAGTCCACGAGCCCGCTCGTCGACTACTATCGTGGCCAGGGTCTGCTCAAGTCGGTCAACGGTGACCAGGCTCGCGAGACCGTGTACGGGGATGTCAAAGAGGCTCTCGGTCTATGATCAAGATTAAGTCTGCAACGCAAATCGAGCAGATGAAGAAGGCAGGAGCGCTATCTAAGATGGCGCTCCGCCACGTTGGAGCCATGGTGCGCCCCGGCGTTTCCACCTTTGAGCTCGATCAGCTCGCGGAGCAGATTATCCGCATGCATGGCGGGACCCCGGCCTTTAAGGGTTACGGCGGGTTCCCGGGGACCATTTGCGCATCGATCAACGATGCCGTGGTCCACGGTATTCCCAACCCCGACATGATCCTTCGCGATGGCGATATCATTTCCATCGATACGGGAGCCGTTGTCGACGGTTGGGTCGGCGATAACGCTTGGACGTTTTTCGTCGGTACCCCCACGCCCGAAGCCAAGGCTTTGTGCGAGGTCACGCGTGATTGCCTTAAGGCTGCCATCGAGCAGGCTGTTCCCGGTAACCATATCGGGGACGTCGGTTATGCCGTTCAGTCCCTCGCCGAGTCTCACGGTTACGGCGTGCTTCGTGATTATGTGGGCCATGGCATTGGCCGCGTGATGCACGAGGACCCCAATGTTCCTAACTATGGAAAGAAGGGGAGGGGCGTTCGCCTCCAGGCCGGCATGGTCATTGCCATCGAGCCGATGGTTACGATGGGTTCCAACCATGTGAGCACGGGCTCCGACGGTTGGATTGTTACGACCAACGACCACCTGCCCGCCGCGCACTACGAGAACACCGTCGCCATTACCAATGACGGTCCGGTGATTCTCACCACGGATGCCCAAGGTGCTTGGTGTTCCTTGCAAGGCGGTGAAATGTAAAAGTCGCCGCCCCCTGATGCCCAACCTCGCCTTTCAATTTCGAAGGCATGACCCCAAGGTCTATGCCTTCTCATTTCAAGGCGATCTTGGGCATCAGGGAACGGCTTTGTTTTACATTTCAAATGTAACAAGTTCCACTTAGTTGTGGAGCCATTACGAAGTTATTACGATGCGTGCATACGTGTTGTAGAATACTCAATCGCTGTCGTTTTCTAGAGAAAGATGATTGCTTGTGAAGAAGGAAGACGCAATTGAGCTCGAGGGTACGGTAAAGGAACCGCTGCCCAATGCCATGTTTAAGGTCGAGCTCGAGAACGGTCATTCGGTTCTGTGCAACATTTCTGGCAAGATCCGAATGAATTACATCCGTATTCTCCCCGGTGACAGGGTTGTCGTGGAGCTTTCCCCGTACGACCTGACCCGCGGCCGCATCACCTATCGCTATAAATAGCGGCACGCATACACGCACTCCATTTCCGACTGCAGGCTTAGCTCAACCTACGGTCGGATTGTGTGTGAAGACCAGCCATAGTTTTAAACGCCTGCGGCTGGGCGAGTAGATAGTAGGGAAGTAGTTTGAGCGCTACCGAAAGGAAGAACGATGAAGGTACGTCCTTCGGTCAAGAAGATGTGCGATAAGTGCAAAATCATTAGGCGCCATGGCAAGGTCCTCGTAATTTGCGAGAACCCCCGTCATAAGCAGCGTCAGGGTTAAGAGAGGAGACTACGTTGGCCCGTATTAATGGTGTCGACCTCCCGCGTGAGAAGCGCGTTGAGATCGGTCTGACCTACATTTACGGCATCGGCCGCACCACTGCGACGAAGATTTGCGTCGAGTGCAACGTTAACGTGGATACGCGCGTTAAGGACCTCACCGAGGATGAGGTTAACGCCATCCGCGATTATATCGACAAGAACCAGATCATGGTTGAGGGCGACCTCCGCCGTGAGCGCAACCAGAACGTCAAGCGCCTTATGGACATCGGCTGCAACCGCGGCCTTCGTCACCGCAAGGGCCTCCCGGTCCGCGGCCAGCGCACCCACACTAACGCTCGTACCCGCAAGGGCCCGAAGCGTCAGATCGGTGCTAAGAAGAAGAAATAAGGAGCGCTAGATAGATGGCTACTGCTAAGAAGAACGTTCGCGCTGCCCGTCTGAAGCGCGCGGACCGTAAGAACATTTCCGTGGGCCAGGCTCACATTCGTTCTACGTTCAACAACACGATCGTTTCGATCACCGATCCCCAGGGCAACGTCATTTCCTGGAAGTCGGCTGGCCAGGTGGGCTTCAAGGGCTCCCGTAAGTCCACGCCGTTCGCTGCCCAGATGGCTGCCGAGGCTGCTGCCAAGCAGGCTATGGAGCACGGTATGAAGAAGGTTTCCGTCTTCGTCAAGGGCCCCGGCTCCGGTCGTGAGACCGCCATCCGCTCCCTCCAGGCTGCTGGCCTCGAGGTCTCGAGCATCCAGGACAAGACCCCCATTCCGCACAACGGCTGCCGCCCCAAGAAGCGTCGCCGCGTGTAACTGAAAGGATCGTATCAATATGGCAATCGACAGGACTCCTGTTCTTAAGCGCTGCCGTCAGCTCGGGATTGATCCCGCTGAGCTCGGTTACAGCAGCAAGAAGGAATCTATCCGTCAGCCCAAGCGCCGTCGCAAGGAATCTGAGTACGGCATGCAGCTGCGCGAGAAGCAGAAGGTCAAGTTCATCTATGGCGTTCTGGAGAAGCAGTTCCACGGCTACTTCAACAAGGCCCGTAAGATGAACGGCGTCACTGGTGAGAACCTCATGATCATTCTTGAGTCTCGCCTCGACAACGTTGTCTTCCGTCTTGGCTTCGCCCGCACCCGCAAAGAGGCTCGTCAGTCCGTCCGTCACGGTCACTTCACCGTGAACGGCAAGCGCGTGGACATCCCGTCCTACCGCGTCAAGGCCGGCGACGTCGTCGCTGTCGGCGAGAAGTTCCGTGACCTCCTCCCCATCAAGGAGGCCCTGATTTCCTCCGAGCGCTTTGAGGTCCCTGGCTGGCTCGAGGTCGATATCGAGAAGCTGTCTGGTAACGTGCTCGCTCTGCCGACGCGTGAGCAGATCAGCGGTGATATCAACGAGCAGCTCATCGTCGAGCTCTACTCTAAGTAGTCCATCCGGGCTGCTGAGGCTGGAGGTAATACATGTCAGAATTCATTAGGCCTCAGGTTCAGGTCGAAGAGATCAACGAGACGTCTGCTCGTGTCTCCGTCGAGCCGCTCGAGCGTGGCTACGGCGATACGCTGGGTAACTCCCTTCGTCGCGTTCTTCTGTCCTCGCTCGAGGGTGCCGCCGTCGAGGCTATTCAGATCGATGGTGCGCAGCACGAGTTCATGACCATCCCTAACATGGTCGAGGATGTCACCGACATCGTCCTGAATGTCAAGGGTCTTGTCTTCAGGGCTCTCGGCACGACCGACGAGGCGACCGCCACCATTTCGGTTGACGGCCCCTGCGAGGTCACCGGTGCGGACTTCTTTATTCCGTCCGAGTTTGAGTTGGTCAACCCCGAGCAGCACATCGCTACGCTCACCGAGGGTGGCCATCTCACCATGAGCATGCGCATCGGCTATGGCCGCGGCTATGTTTCTGGCGAGGCCAACAAGCGCGACAACGATCCCATCGGTGTGATCCACGTCGACTCGCTGTACTCGCCGGTTTCCCGTTGCGCCAAGCTCGTTGAGGCTTGCCGTGTCGGTCAGCACACCGACTACGACCGCCTTGTCCTCGAGATCGAGACCAACGGCTCCATCGCCCCGCGCGACGCCGTGGTCCAGGCTGCCAATATCATCAACCAGCATATGGCCGCCTTTATGAACCTTGCCGAGACCCCCGAGGTCGAGGAGGAGGCTTCGATCTTCGCTCCCGAGGTCACCAACGACAACGCCGAGCTGGACAAGCAGATCGAGGATCTGGACCTTTCCGTCCGTTCTTACAACTGCCTTAAGCGCGCCAGCATTCACTCGGTCCGTCAGCTCGTTGAGTTCTCGGAGAACGATCTGCTCAACATCCGTAACTTCGGTGTTAAGTCGATCGAGGAAGTGAAGGACAAGCTTGAGTCCATGGGCCTGAGCCTGAAGGCTTAATGCTTCGCATATTTGAGGAGAAACTAGACCATGCGTCACAACGTTAAGAAGGGCCTGAAGCTCGGCACCGATGCGAGCCACACCAAGGCCATGAAGAAGAGCCTTGCTAAGGCCCTCTTCGAGAACGACCGCATCAAGACCACCGAGACCCGCGCTAAGGCGCTGCGTTCGGTCGTCGATCCGATCATCACCTGGGCCAAGAAGGGCGACCTGCACTCTCGTCGTCTGGCTATCGCCAAGCTCGGCGATAAGCAGCTCGTTGCCGAGATCTTCGACAAGGCTGCTCAGGGCATGTGGCAGGACCGCAACGGCGGTTACACCCGCATCATGAAGCTCGGTAACCGCAAGGGCGACAACGCTCCCATCGTTATCATGGAGCTCGTCACCGAGCCTTGCACGCCTAAGGCTAAGAAGGCTGCTCCGGCCCCCAAGAAGGCCGCTGCTCCCAAGAAGGTCGAGGCTGCCGAGGAGGCTCCTGCTGAGGAGACCGCTGAGTAGACAATCCGTCTGCATAGGCTATATTCGAGGGGTACGTTCGCGTACCCCTCTTTTTTTGTCGAAATGCCATTGCCTGTTTGTTGGGAGCGTCCATGACCGCGCCGCCTGATTTCAATTCGATTCCTGAGCTCGATGCCACGCTCGTTTTCCGCGTGGCCTACGATGGCTCGTCCTACAGCGGCTTTGCCGAGCAGCCCGGTCAGACGACGGTTGCGGGCGAGTTGCGCCGCGCTATCGAGACGCTCCTGCGCCGCCCGATCGACCTGACGTGTGCGGGGCGTACCGATGCCGGCGTGCATGCGGTGGCACAGTTCATCAGCGTGCCCGTAACGGACGCTGAGTTGGCTTTGACGCGCCGTAGGTGGCTGAGGGCTATGGATGCCCTCCTGCCCAAAGATATCGCCATAAACGAGGTCTACAAGGCCCGTAAAGGCTTTTCTGCACGCTTTGATGCGCGTTCCCGTACGTATACGTACCGTATTGCCGATCGCGACGCGCGCCCTGTGCTTTCGCGCGGTGCGGTGTGGTGGCATCGCTACCCATTGGATGTTGAGGCGATGTCTGCGGCCTGTCCCGCGCTGCTGGGCGAGCAGGACTTCAAGAGCTTTTGCAAGGTGGCGTCTGCTGTGGGCAAGCCCACGCACCGCTGCGTGATGCGTGCCGAGTTTGGCCATGAGGTTGCGTTTGGCGAGGACATCCTGACGTTTACCATCGAGGGCAATGCGTTCCTGCATTCGATGGTCCGCACGATCGTGGGCACGCTTGTCGAGATTGGCATGCATCGCCGTGAACCCGAGTGGATGCGCGAGGTCATCGATGCTTGCGACCGTACCGCTGCGGGCCCCACGGCTCCTGCCTGCGGCCTTACGTTTATGGGCGTGGATTACGATCCCGCCGAGCTTGTCGTGCTCGACTAGGGGGAGGGCTCGACGCGTCGTGCGTCGACACCCGTCATCTGTGGGCTGCGCGTGTGCAACATCTGTTCTTGGCGTGCAATACAACCGGTGTCTCATTGCTTTTATTGCCGGGGTGTACCATGAACCACGGTTTGATTCATTGCTGTCGAGAGGACGGATAACTTGGTTCGACGTGGCTCGCATCCGCGACTTTCGGTGATCCTTGTGGTAGAAGGTTCGCCCAGCTATGCGATGCGTGCGCTCGAGAGTATCCAGAACCAAGACCTCTACGATTTGCAGATTGTCGTTGTCTGCCGCGATGCTGCGCCCGGTGTGCGCCATTCGCTTCAAGTTGCTGCCGACAGGGACATTCATATTGATTTGATTGACGTCGAGGACGCGAAGCGCGGTGCTTGTCTTCGTGCCGGTTTTGCTGCCTCGCGCGGCTCTCAAATCATCGCTATGAACGCCGATGAGTGGTTTGCTCCGCAGTCCCTTCCCAAGATGGTCGATATCGCGTGCGATACTGCGGCAGACATAGTGTTTCCCACGGTGTCGCTCGACCGCTATGATGCACATCGAGAGCGCCATTCGCGCGTCTTGGATGCTACTCATTTTTCCATTGATAGCAAATCTTCGATGGTGACCGGGCTGCCCCAGTTGATTTTAGGCGGCTTGGTTGCTCAAGTCTCTGGCGTGATGTATAGCCGTCCGCTGTTTGAGGCATGCCTGTCGCACGGCAAGGCGTACCGTACGGTTGAGTTTATGGCATATGCGCTCTCGCAGGCACGATGCGTGTCCGGCTGCGGCGATGCTTGTTTCCACGCGGCGGCACCTAAGCTTACAGATGCCTTTGATCCCACCATGTATGCTAAGGTATCCGATGACACCCGAGCGCTCGACGAGCTTGCGGACTCACTCTCGGAGGCAGATAGCGGTGGTCGGCTCAAGCTGGCAAGCCAAAAGTTCTACTTTGCCGGACTGGTCGCCTGCATCGAGAATTTGTGTCTGAGCCCGCATGGGGTGTCGTCAATCGAGCGTTCCGCCCGCATGCGTGATATGCTCGAGGCGCCTCGAACCCGTCAGATGGTCGCCGCGCTCAAGGACAACCATCGGGGGCTCGGTCTGTTGTTTGGGCCGATCGCCAGCGCCAAGCCCGCGCGCTGCGTGATGTGTACGCATCTGGCAGCTTTTCTTAACCGGACGGGCGCAAAAACCGCCTAAACGGCTCATCTCGAAACAAATTTGCATAGAATTGTTTCGAAATGCGTTCTTATACACAAAAGCCTTCAAATAGCGTTAAACTATTCAATCACTGATTGATTGTCTCCGCCATCTTTTGGAGTGAGGGTTTGTATGGCTAAAAAACGCAATGGGCGCCAGGATGCCATTAGAGATATTGTGCGCAATAAGGACGTCCGCACGCAGCGCGTGCTGGTCGATGAGCTCCGTGCTATGGGTTTTGATTGCACGCAGGCGACTGTCTCTCGTGATATTGCCGACATGGGGCTGCGTAAGCTCCCTGAGGGCATCTATGTTCTGGCAGAGGACCTGCACCTGCAGCGTATGGTTTCCGAGCTCGTAACGGGCGTTCTGCGCACCGATAATCTGGTTATGATCAAGGCTCAGCCTGGCACGGCTTCCGGCATCGCCGCCGCCGTTGATGCGGCAGAGCTGCCCGATGTGCTTGGCTCGCTTGCCGGCAACGATACGATTTTGGTTATTGCCCAGACGGCCGAGGACGGCGAGCGTCTCGAGGCGCTGATCAATAAGCTGAGCAATTCTCGCAAGTAGGCGTGCGGGTCGTGCGCTCGGCACTGTGTGCGTGACATAGTGGCTTGTAAGGGGGTATCGACGTTGGTCGGTACCCCCTTTTTGTTTGCCGGTATAAAGACCGCCCACCAGGTCGCTTTAAACTAAAAAGGCCCCCGAGCAGTTTAATAAGCTGCTCGGGGGCCTTGTTGCTTATGGCCGGATGATTTCTAGCCGACCGTATCGTCAGGCGTGGGCGAGGGGTCGGGAGTGGGTGTAGGCGTGGGCGTAGGCGTGGGCGTAGGCGTGCCGCCATCGCCGCCGGTCGAACCACCAGTGGAGCCGCCCGTCGAGCCACCGGTCGTACCGGTGCCGCCGGTGGTGTCGCCGCCCGTGGTCTCGGTGGTCGTGGTCGTCGTGGTAGTCGTTGTGGTGGTTTCCTCTTCGTCCTCGTTCTCGTCCTTGTCGTCGTTCTCCGTCTTCTTGGAGTTGTTGGTGCCGTAGAACTTCCAGACGCTGTTGTTCTTGTAGGTGGGCGCCGTTCCGGTCGCAAACTCCTCGCGCTCGGTACCGGTCAGAACGGTGTTCATAAACCGCTTAAAGACAGGCAGGTTGGTGCTGTCGCCCAGCAGGTCCGTGCCGTATTTTTGGATGGGGATCTCGCCTGCGGAATAGCCGGTCCACAGGGCGCACGCCAGCTGCGGGGTATAGCCGCAGAACCACAGGTTGGTGGTGTTGTCGGTGGTGCCCGTCTTGCCGGCATAGGGCTGGTTGACGCTCAGGGCGCCAGCAGCACCCGTACCGCTGCCCTGCATGACGCCGGACAGAACATCGGTGACCGCGGCGGCCTCGCCCTCGGTAAGCACCTGTGAGGGATTGTCCGTGTGCTGGTACAGCACCGAACCGGTACGAGAGTCAATCTCGGTGATGGCGATCGGCTGACGATAGTAGCCGCCGTTGGCAAACGTCGCGTAGGCGGCGGCCATCTCGAGCGGCGAGATCGAGCCGGTGCCGAGGGTCATGACGGGAACGTCCTCGATGTTGTCCTTGGCGGGATCGATGCCGAGCTTTTTGACGAGCGAGATGATCTTGCTGTTGCCGACGGCTTCCGCCACCTGGATGTAGCCGGTGTTGGAGGAGTATGCCGTCGCCTGCTTAAGCGTGATGTTGCCATAGCTATGGTTGGCGTAGTTTTGGACCTCGGTCGTGGTGCCCTTGGCCTTGAGCGGCGAGTTGCAGTTGAGGGTGACGTTGGGGTTCATGCCGTTTTGGATGGCAGTTGCCAGCGTAAAGGCCTTGAAGGTGGAGCCGACGGGACGCTTGGCCGTGGCATGGTTGACGTGGTTCTCGTCGGCGTTGTAGTCGTAGCCGCCCACCATGCACTTGATGTAGCCGGTCTTGGGATCGACGACGACCATGCCCATGTCCAGGCCGTCGAGCGAGAGCGTGTCGAGCTGCTCGCGAACGGCATTCTCTGCCACCTGCTGCATCGTGGGGTCGATGGTGGTCTTGACGGTCAGGCCGCCCTTAAAGAGCACGTCGGTCGAGAACTCCTGCTCCAGCAGCTGCTTAACATAGGCGACAAAGTAGGGCTGCGAGTATACGTCGACGCCGCTGCCCGAAATCTCGGTCACGTTGAGGGTGATGGGCTCGGCCTGTGCGGCATCGTGCTCCTCCTGCGTGATGTGGCCCAGACGCAACATGTTGTCGAGGACCTTGTTGCGACGGGACAGCGCCAGGTCGGGGTTGACCGTGGGGTCGTACTGCGAGGGCGAGTTGGGAAGGCCGATGAGCAGCGCGGCCTCGCTCAGGGTGAGATCGGCGGCGCTCTTGGACAGATAGGTCTCGGCTGCGGCCTCGATGCCGTAGGCGCCGTGGCCGTAATAGATGGTGTTGAGGTACATCATGAGGATCTCGTCTTTGGAGTACATGTCCTCCATCTTGACGGCGATGTAGGCCTCGCGCACCTTACGCTCGATGGTCGAGTCGAACTGCTCCTCCTGCAGGATGGTGTTGCGCACCAGCTGCTGGGTGATAGTCGAGGCGCCTTCATGCCCGCCGCCGAGGGTTGCCACCGCAGCACGCGCGATACCCCACAGGTCGATACCGCCGTGCTCGTAGAAGCGCTCGTCCTCGACGTCAACGGTGCCCTGCAGCACGTAGGGGGAGACCTCGTCCTTGGTGATGGACTTGCGGTTTTGCGTGTAGAAGCTCGCGATCTTGTTGCCGTTGCAGTCGACGATCTCGGTGGGCTCGCTCACCAGATACGCGTTGGCGTCGGTGTAGTCGGGCAGATCGGACAGCCAGCGGTTGACGTTGCCGACCATGCCGATGCCAAACGCCACGCCCGCAATCAGCAGAAAGCCCAAAAACGAGAGCAGGATTATGGGCAGGGCATGCGTCTTTGAACGGCTGCGTCCCTGTCGTTGGCGAGGACCCATATATTGACCTCCAGGTATGTCGTGCCGGGCGGCGGATGTGCCGTCGGGGCAGGATGGACATAAGTTATTACACGATAAACCAAACGGGGCGCGCGAGGCCTCGTGTATGCTGGAAGACGGCATTTTTCAGAGTGAATGCATACCTTGGTAAGGAGTTTGCCGATGGCGATTCGGGCGATGGGGCCGAGCGGACAATACGAGACTGGATTGGATGCTGCCGGTGCGGCGCTGCCCGAGCTGCTGGCGCCGGCGGGCGGGCTCGACCAGATGCTTGCGGCTATCGCCGCGGGTGCCGATGCCATCTATGCGGGGTTGGGCGGCTTTAACGCCCGCGTGAGCGCGCATGGCTTTACGGATGACGAGTTTGCGCGCGGCTGCGCCGTGGCGCATGCCCATGGCGTGCGCGTGTACGTGACGCTCAACGTGTTCGTGTTTGACGATGAGCTGTCCGATGCGGTGGCGCTGGGAGCTCATGCACTGGAGCTGGGCGCCGATGCTTTGATTGTCGCCGATGCCGGGTTGGCCTGCGCGCTGAGCGCGGCGATTCCCGGGGTCGAGATTCACCTGTCTACGCAGGCGGGCGTTCATAGCGAAGGCGCCGTGCGGCTTGCCGCCGATGGGCTGGGGGTCGAGCGTGTGACGACGGCGCGCGAGCTGACGGTCGACGAGATTGCGGCGCTATGTGCCACGGGCGTGCCCATCGAGGTATTCTGCCACGGTGCGATTTGCATCGGCTATTCGGGGGCGTGCGAGTTCTCGGCACTGCGGCGTGGGCGCTCGGCGATGCGCGGCGACTGCACGCAGCCGTGCCGTCTGGCGTACGACCTGGTGGACGAGGTGGGGCAGAGCGTTGTCGCCGTCGAGGGAGATCGCCTGTTGTGCCCGCGCGACTATCTGGGTATTGCGCATCTGCCCGAGCTTGTAGATGCCGGCGTGGCGTCGCTCAAGATCGAGGGGCGCATGAAGAACCCCGATTACGTATTCAATGTGGTGCGGGTGTGGCGCCGGGCGCTCGATATGCTGCGCGACGACGCGTGGGACCCCGGTGCCGTGGAAGAGCTTGAACGCGAGCTGGGAAGGTCGTTTAACCGTGGGTTTACCGATGCGTACCTGCGAGGGCGTTCGGGTGCCGAGCTGATGAGCTTTGAGCGCGCAATTAACCAGGGCGTGCGCGTGGGCCGCTTGGTCGCTGTGGGCCACGAAGAGGTGACCGTTGAGTTCGACGCCGCCGTGGCGGCGGGTGACACGCTCGAGATTCGGTTCTATCCGGGTGTCGACGCGCGTCCCGATGTGCCCAAGCGCTGGCCGCAGGTGCCCTGCCCGGTGGATGCCGCAGCGGGGGAGCGCGTCGTCGTGCATTGCAAGCGTAAGGTGGGCACGGGCTGCGAGGTATACCTGATTCGCAGCGCCGGCGTGTTGGATCAGACGGCGGCGGTGTTAGAGCGCATGCGGGCCGAGGCGGATGCGATTGCGCCCGTTGCGCATGCCGTTGAGGTGCTGCCTTTTGAGGACGTTGCGGTGGATGGCGGTGCGTCGACGGAGTCGGTGGAGTGCGCGGTTCCCACTCGCATGGTTTTTGCTTGGCAGCTGATGGATGCCGACCCGCGCGGAGAACTCGATTTGTCCGACGCCGTTGTGGTGCTTGACGAGGTGTGCCGCACGGGTGACGCTGATCGGACCCGCTCACTGATGCAGCGTGCCGGGCGCGTCGTCTGCCGCAACCTGGGGCAGGTGGCGATGGCCCGCGAGCTGGGCACGGCGTTTGACGTGGCGGCGCCGGTGTTCTGTGCCAATCGGGCCACGCTTGCCTGGCTGCGCGGGCTTGGCGCGGGGTGGGTATACTTGCCTGCCGAGCTGCTCAGCAATGATAGGGAGCGTATTGCCGAGCTGGCTGCTGAACCCGGCGTCTTGGGTCCGGTCGACGCCGACCGTCCCGAGCTCATGGTGTGCGAGCACTGCCTGCTGACCGCCGAGGGCGTCTGTGCCACCGATGCGACGGGGCAGGTCCGTTGCCGCGACTGCTTGCGTCGTCGGCAGGTGCGATATCTGGTCGAGCGTGACGGTACGCGTCTGCCAGTTGCCATCGACGCATGCGGCAGGACGAGGATTTTCCTGTCGTAGATGCTGCGTCGCGTCAGTTTGTTATCATAAGAGAGTTTATGGACTTCCAGCACCGCCGTTTTCGGCGAGGGTGCTATAGCAAAAGGAGGATACCCAATGCTGTCTGTTGACGAGCAAATGCGTATCATCACCTCGGGCGCCGCGCAGATCGTTCCCGAGGCCGACCTTCGCAAGAAGCTTGAGAAGGGCGAGCCCCTCAACATCAAGCTCGGCGTCGACCCCACCAGCCCCGACCTGCACTTGGGCCACGCCGTGCCGCTGCGCAAGATGCGTCAGTTCCAGGACCTGGGCCACAACGTCACCCTCATCATCGGCAACGGTACCGCGCTGATTGGCGATCCCTCGGGCAAGAACTCCACCCGCCCGCAGCTTTCGCAGGAGCAGATCGAGGCCAATGCCGAGACCTACGTGAGCCAGGCCATGAAGATCCTGGATCCCGAGAAGACCACCATCGTGCACAACGGTGACTGGATTTTGTCGATGGACCTTGCCGGCCTACTGCAGGTGTGCTCCAAGTTCACTGTCGCCCGTATTCTCGAGCGCGACGACTTTACCAAGCGCTACCAGTCTCAGACGCCGATCGCCCTGCATGAGTTCCTGTATCCCGTGATGCAGGCTTTCGACTCCGTGCAGATCAAGGCTGACGTGGAGATGGGCGGTACCGATCAGCTCTTCAACCTGCTCGCCGGCCGTGAGCTCATGGAGAAGATGGGCATGGAGCCGCAGATTGCGCTCACCATGCCGCTGCTCGAGGGCACCGATGGCGTCCGTAAGATGTCCAAGTCCTACGGTAACTACATCGGCCTGACCGACGCGCCCAAGGATATGTTCGGCAAGACCATGTCCATCCCCGACGAGATGATTGGCAAGTACTACCGCCTGGCGAGCTCGCTCACCCCGGCCGAGGTCGACAAGATCGATGCTGCTCTGGCCGACGGCTCTGCCGATCCCTATGAGCTCAAGCGTGCTCTGGGCCGCGACCTGTGCGACACCTACCACGGTGCCGGTGCCGGCGATGAGGCTCAGGCCGAGTTCGACCGCGTGTTCAAGGAGGGGCAGCTCGCCGACTTCCCCGAGAAGCACATTGAGCTGACTGTTAACGACGAGGGCCAGATCTACCTCGCCGGCCTGCTCAAGGACCTGGGCCTTTCGGCCAGCGCCGGCCAGGCCCGTCGCGACATCGACGGCGGCGGCGTCAAGATCAACGGCAAGGCCGTGGCTCCCAAGAGCTACAACATCGACCCCAGCGCCCTCAAGCTGGGCGACACCCTCTCCGTGGGCAAGCGCAAGGGCTTTAAGTTGGTCTAGCAAGTAGGTCAACCTAACATGTGCAATAGGGCCGCAGCCGGGATTCCCGACTGCGGCCTTTTTAGATGATCCCTTGGGGACGGAGGAAAACGGATCACCGAGGGGGTCGGTTTGGCCCGGTGATCCGTTTTCCTCCGTCCCCAAGGGATCATTTGGCAGGGTTGATTTCCGATCCCAACCGAACACATTGAGCTGACGGCACGCTCCCGCAGTTAACCGAACGCCCCCGAGGTCCTATCCGGGCCCCGGGGGCGGCATTTTCCCAGTTGAAGGAATGGTGGAGATGTGTTTCGATGGGT
>DXLW01000008.1:0-22352 GCA_019414505.1 Collinsella sp. | reverse complement strand
GTCCGCCCCGGCCCCGGCCCCGGAACCGCTCGAGGGCGAGAGGCTCGAGGCGGTCAGGCTGGCCGCGCACGAGGTCATAAGGGAGGTCCTTGACCGCCACGGCGTTGCGGAATAGCCTTAGGCGCAGGGGGCGCTGACGCGCCCCCCCCTCTTACACCACAAAAATTCGCGCGATCCAGGTCCGCTCATAGGGTTCAGATTTTGCCGCATACTTCCGGATTGACGCTGGCATCACTCGCTTCAAAGAGATGATTTCGGCCAGGAGGGCATTATGGACCTGACGCTTTGTGGGCAATCCGCCTTTAACTATTGCCGCATCCCGCCGCAGGTATTAGGCCTTTACCCCGCCATTAGCCTTGGCAATATGGATCGCAGATGTTGCGGCCTCGGAAGTCATGCAGTTGTAAAAGACCTGCTTCACGCACCGCTTCACAGGCTTGTATTCACTCGGGCACAATCCGGGTCGCGAAGCCTGTTTAAATCGCACCTCCTGACCCAAGAGCCGCCTCCTGGGTCGTTTAGACAGACTGAACATGGATTTGATGTCACTTCACCGGAGTTCACGCTGCTCAGCCTTGCCACGCAGGTCTCACGCAACCAGTTACTCATGGCGTGCTACGAGATGTGCGGCTCCTTTGCAGTGTTTAAGCCCTGCGAGCGAACGCAACAACAACTCGATGAAGCTATTTCGCTTAAGTTCATTCCACCCAACTGCGGCTGGGAGCGAGTTAACGACACCAAGGGCAATGACACCAACTTGTGGAAGCGCACGCCGCTTCTTACCGCAACGGATATCGCCGCGTTCGCCAAGCAAGCCGCAGGCCTGCGCGGCGTCAAACAACTGCGCTGGGCGGCCGAGCACATGACGGGGCAGGCCGCCTCGCCCTTCGAAGTACAGACCTCCATGCTTATCTCGCTCCCCCGCGACGAGGGCGGCCAGGGCATCGAGATCGCCAACAACGCGCGCATCCCGCTCAGTGAAGCCGCACGTTCGCTGTATGACAAAAACTGCTGCTACGCCGATATCCTCATCGAAAGCGCCACCGACAGCATGGGCGTCATTCTGGAATGCCAAGGCCGCTCTGCCCACGACAGCGAAGCCGCGAGCCTCTCCGATGCCGAGCGCGCCACCGCACTCACAAGCATGGGCTACGACGTCATCCAAATTACCTATGACCAGATCAAGGAGAAGAAGAGCTTCGACCACATAGCCGAGCTCATCCATAAAAAGGCCGGGCTTCCCCACATCCCAAAGACCAAACAGGAGCGCATTGCCGAAGATACCTTACGGCAAGAGCTACTTGTCGATTGGGTTGAACTATTCACTGCCGGGCCGGCCAGCTAGCAGCTAGCAATCAGGGGCAGAGCAGGCACATCGGGCGATTCGACACGGGCGGCAAAACCCGCCTCGGTCAGCTCGATGACCTCGGTAAACGTTGCGTCGAAGAATTCCTCGGTCAGCAGGCGGTATGGCGGATGGTCGGGCTCGCCGGGGTTTTCGCGCACGATCTCGTGTATAACGCCGATGGTCTTGAGCACATACTCCTTATGGATGGGATACTGCCCAAAACGCGTCGCCGCAGTATACAGGCGATCGGTCGCACGCGGAATCGAAACGATGCCCAGCGTCTTGCCAAACCAGTCAAAGTCGCCTTGCTTTTTAATGCGGAACTCCTCGCACGGCTTGCCGCCGTGCGCCTCCAGGTACTGATTCACGCGCGTATTCCATACGGTATCGGCCACGAGGTGAGACCAAACGCCCAGCGTCAGATCGAGCAGCGACTGCGCCACGTCATCGGGCGCGAGCGAAAGCTCGCTAGCACCGGGACCGGCAACCGGCTCGGCATCCTTGTAGCGTTGGGGATAATGTACCCGATTGAGTCGCTCACGCTCCTCGATAATCGAGGTCGCCGCGGCTGGCGCACCGGTGGGCGAACTTTTAAGCAACGGTGCCACATAGGTATCCCAGAACTCGTGCTCACGCGGCTTAGGGATAGGCTCGGGCTTGGCAAAGTGCGTAATGCGGTACGGGATGGGATCGGCGATGCCAGGGACCATATAGCCCACGAAAATATCCGGAACCACGCAGCCAAACAAAAAGGCATTGCGGTCGCGCACGCTCTTGGCAAGCGCACCGGTGCGCTCCAGCAAACGCTCCGTCTGAGCGATATGAATGTTCCAGCTTGGCATAGCCACCCCCATAAAAAACCTGGATAACTATACCATCACGGCAAAGCCGCGCGGGCGGCTACGCACGCTCTACGCAGCAACTAGTCCGTAGCACCGCTTTCGGTTCCATACGACGGCGAAGGCGCCTCGACCACATGGTGATATCGATCGATATGGATTGCACGGGCACCCAGGCGTCGCACCAAATCCTGGTGATGTGTGCTCATCAAGACCGTCTTACCCGCCGCGACGTAGGCCAGCAAGAAGTTGACCACGATGTCGCATGAATCCTCGTCGAGCCCATTAGTAGGTTCGTCGAGAACCAAGATATCGGGGTTCATCGATACGACTGCCGCCAGCGCCACACGCTTCTTTTGCCCACCCGAAAGCTGATAGGGCGAGGCATCGACCAGGTCGGCAACTTGAAACAGTTCCATGGCATCGTGCACGCGACGGTCGAGCTCGTCTGCCGGCAGTCCCATCTGCGCGGGACCAAAAGCAACTTCCTCGCCCACCGTAGCGCAGAACAGCTGGGCGTCGGCATTCTGGAACACAAAGCCCACGCGCTGATGAAAACGCTGAGCGGCCGCGGAATCCTTTAGAAACGCCGCATCGACCACGTGCCCGTCGAACAGGTATGCCCCTGCGTCCGCGAGCTCAAGGCCGTTAATAAGGCGCATAATCGTCGTCTTACCGCAGCCGTTGGGACCGAGCAGGGCAACGAGTTCACCACGATCGACCTGCAGCGACACGCCATCGACAACCGTATGCCCCGCATAGGAGAACACCACGTCGCGCAGCTCGATGAGCGGCGCGACCTCGGCGCCGCCCGCACCGTTCGTGCCCGCCGCACTATTCATATCGATCGTCAAAACGTCGCCCTTCCCTATTTGCATCCCCAGCCGGAACCAGCAGCGCCTACAGCACGGCGCACAACACCGCCAGCAGCGCCACGCCGGCCGCATAGACCGCATCGCGCCAGCCAAACCCGGCGCGCGCGGGCGCCGGATACGCACCCGCAAAACCGCGGCACAGCATGGCCTCGTCCATCGCGCGGCTGCATTCCATCGCCTTGATAAAGGTCATGCCCATGATACCCGCGATCGAATCGGTACGCGAAAATCCCTCAGGCGCACGGCCAACGCTGCGCAGCATGACCGATTCGCACAAATTGTGCGCCGTGCGACCCAGCACCTCGATGTGCTTGAGCGCCATATCAAACGTAAAGATGACCTCGTCGGGCAGATGTAGCGTCTTGAGCGCCGCCGACATGCGGTTCCAGGTGAGCGTCCACGAAACACCCAGCACGAGCGACACGTTAATGAACGTCTTAAGCGCAATTTTGAGCATGGCGCCCGTAGCGGAAGCGCCCAGCAGCAGGGCGGGCAGCGCCAGAACCACGGCAAACCCCGCGGCAGCCAACGCCGGCACAAAGGTCGCGCGCAGCCCGCGTACAGGGCGCACGGCAACGAGCACCAGCGCGATAGCCGCCATCAACATGAGGTACAGCGGGCTCTGCGTCAGACACACGCACAGGACGCAAGCGAACATCCCCACCAGACGCACCGGAGCCGAAACGCAAGAAAGGGCGCGGTCGACCATCGACCCGCCCTCGTGTGCGCCTCCACCCAGGCGAACCCGCTCGAGCAGGCTCGCCAGGTGCAGGACATTCTTTTGCATCACACGATGCCGAGCCCCAGCGGGCTCGTATCGCTCCTCGGCTGCAAGCCAGCTAGGCAGCTCGGCTATTGCCATGAGCACCGCTTTCCTTAACCGTCAGCGAGATCAGACGGAATGCGATGGTGAGCACCGCCACGCCAATCACGCCGGACAGGATATACATGGCAGCCTGACCGGCAAAGCCAAGACCCTGCTCCTCGGAATAAGCCTGCAGGTAATCACCCGTAGGCAGAGCGTCGGCAAAGGTCGGGGTATCAAGGCCGACCGAAGCCTGCAGACTGTCGTCACCAGCCTCCTGAACGGCGGTCGCGGCGCCCTCGGCGTCCCACTCGCCCCATGCGTCACCGGTGGCAAGCAAGCCGAGCGGCGTAGCCACGACAAGCACGGCAACCAGGATGAGCGTGGGAATCAGGGAAGTCTTCTTGGCAGTACCATCGCCGGCAAGCTGGCCATCGACGGCCTCGGGCCCGACGATAACGCCCGGCGCCGTCTTCTTGATAAAGCCGTAGATCGCGGCAGTCGTCACGCCCTCGACCACGCCGGCAACCAGCATATGCGGGATCAACATGGCCGGAATGGCCACGGACAACGGGAAGGGGCAGTACAGCGGAGCACCCGAGGCGTTGGTGAAGAGCATCGGCTGAATACCAAACTCGATTGCCGCGCACAGGGCCGCCAGGCACAGGCCGACCCAGCCGCTTACGATGGCCGAAACCGAGGTGCCCCAGCTCTTGTCGTGCAAACGGCTGTTGAGCGCACGGAACACGATAGCAGCGGCAAACGGCAGCACGAAGGCCATGTTAAAGCAGTTGGCGCCAAAGGACAGGATGCCGCCGTCGCCAAACAGCAGCGCCTGCAGCGCCAGCGCGACCGAGACAGCGATAGCCGCGGCCTCGGGGCCTAGCAGCAGCGCAATGAGGGCGCCGCCGACGGCGTGGCCTGTGGTGCCGCCAGGCAGCGGCACGTTGAACATCATGAGCAGGAAGGAGAACGCGGCGCAGATGCCCAGGAAAGCCATATGCTCGCGATCGAGCGTGGCGCGCACCTTCTTGATGCAGTGGACCCAAACGGGCACCATCGCCACCGCCATGACGGCATCGGTCTGCGGGGACAGATAATTATCTGGAATGTGCATGTACGCCTCCCGGTTATCGGCGCACAGAATTGCAACGCCGCTTGAATCACCTTGCCAGTGTTACGTATTGTCAGATTCGTAACACGCCGCGGGCTATCATAGCAAAACGGCGCACTGCCGACAAAGCAGCACGCCGTTATGTAATGCGCGTGTCATATATGCAGGCTCAGCAGTGCCTTATACCGAGCATAACGGTCTTGTAGGATTCGGCAGCAGTCGCCACCAACCCATACCCCAGCGCAGGACCTAGCCGCGGACCTCGCCGTTTACGCCCTTGCACACCTTGGTGACGATCTTCTGGTGCGCCTTTTCGACCTCTTCGCTGGTGAGCGTGTGATCGTCGGAGCGATACGTAAGCGCAAAGGCCATGGATTTCTTGCCCTTGCCGATGCGGACCGGATCGCGGTAGACATCGAACAGGCGCACGCCCTCGAGCAGCTTGCCGCCGGCACTCGTAATACGACGCTCAAGATCCTCGCAGGTCACAGTGTTGTCGACCACGATAGCAAGGTCGTGCTCAACGGCCGGGTACTGCGAGAACTCACGGTAGTTCTCCTGGTTGCGGGCGCCCTTGATCAGCTTGTCCAGGTCGAGCTCAAAGGCAACGACGACCTCGTCAATGCCCATAGCCTCGCGCGCCTCGGGGTGGATCTCGCCAACCCAGCCCAGCACGGTACCGCCCGAGAGCACCTCGGCAGCACGACCCGGCTGCAGGAAGGCATAACTCTCGCCCTCGACGGGACGGAAGCGAACCTTCTCGATGCGCAGCTGGGCAAGCAGCTCCTCAACGATGCCCTTGCCAAAGAAGAAACGCAGCTTGCGGTACTTCATGGTCCAAGACTGCTCGCTCCACTGGCCAGAGAGCACGCCCGCCACGGACTTGGTCTCCTTGGGCAGGCTGGCGTTCTCGCGACCGTGGAACAGGCTGCCGACCTCGTACAGGTGCACGTTGGGCGTGCCGTGGGCCTCGTTGTAGGCCACAGACTGCAGCAGACCCGGCAGCAGCGAGCGGCGCATCTCGGTCTGCTCGGCCACCAGCGGGTTCATGAGAACCACGGGGCAGCCGCGGCCCTCGGTGGACATGCCAATCTTCTCCAGGTCGCCCGGGGCGGCAAAGCCAAAGGTCGTGGTCTCGTTGAGGCCACAGGCGCGCAGGATCTCGCCGACCTTGCGGGTAAGCTTCTGCTCGCGCGTCAGACCGCCGATGTGGTTCTTGGCAGCCGGAATGGTCGCCGTGACGCGACCCATGCCCCATAGGCGCAGGACCTCCTCGATCAGGTCGATCTCACGCGGTAGGTCGGGACGGAAGCTCGGCGGCGTGACCATAAAGTCCTCGCCGTCGCGCTCGACGGTGCAGCCCAGGCGGGTGAGCGAGCGCTCGATAAAGTCGGACTCGATGTCGGCACCGCAGATGGCGTGCACGCGGGCCAGGCGCAGCTTGATGCTGTCGATGGTCTTGGGCGCGGGGAACACGTCCACATAGCCGGGAGCGACCTCGCCGCCGGCGATCTCCTCAATCAGCGCGCAGGTAACGTTGGCAACATCCACGCAGCCGGTCTCGTCAACCTGGCGCTCAAAGCGAATGGAGGCGTCGGAGATCAGCGAAAGGTCGCGGCTGGTGTGCGAGGTGCGGCCGGCGTTGAAGCAGGCGCTCTCGACCATCACGTCAACGGTATCGTCCTCGATCTCGGAATCCATGCCACCCATAACGCCGGCCAACGCCACGGGGCGCTCGCCGTCGGTGATGAGGCCCATGCCGGCGTCGAGCACGCGCTCCTCGCCGTCGAGCGTCGTGAACTTCTCGTCCTGCTGGGCGGCACGAACCACCACACGACGGTGGCCATCGCGCTCGGCAAAGGTGTCCAGGTCAAAGGCGTGCAGCGGCTGACCGGTGAGCATCATCACGTAGTTGGTGATGTCGACGATGTTGTTGTGCGGGCGCACGCCTAGGGCGTTGAGGCGCTTGACCATCCAGTCTGGCGACGGGCCGACCTTGACGTTGCGCACGATGCGGGCAACGTAGCGGTCGCACAGGCCCTCGTCGGCGATCTCGACGGAAAGCTCGTCGTCGGTCGCGCGGCCGGTCTCGACCTTGATGGCGGGCAGCTCAACGTGGAAATCGCGGTCGAAGATGGCGCCGGTCTCGCGGGCCATGCCGATCATGGACAGGCAGTCGGGACGGTTGGGCGTGATTTCACAGTCGAGCACGGTGTCGCTCGAGCCCACGTACTCGGCAAACGGCATGCCGCAGGGCGTATCCTCGGGCAGGATCATAATGCCGGAGTGGTCGCCACCCAGGCCGAGCTCGCGCGCGGAGCAGTTCATGCCCATGGACACGACGCCGCGAAGCTTGCTCTTCTTGATCTTGACGTCGCCGGGAAGCACGGCGCCAATCATGGCCGCGGCGATGTGGTCGCCGGCCTCGAAGTTCTGCGCGCCGCAGACGATCTGCAGCGGAGCGGGATTGCCGTCGGCGTCGAGATTCTTGTCGCCCACGTCGACCGAGCACACATACATGTGGTCGCTATCGGGGTGCGGGATCTTGGTGAGCACCTTGGCGGTCACCACGTGGTCGAAGGACTCGCCCACGGTGTCGATCGCCTCGACCTCGGTGCCGGTACGGATATATTCGTCCGAAAGGGTCTTGGGATCCTCCGGAATATCGATCATGGTCTTGAGCCAGTCGTAAGAAACACGCATCTAGCTCTCCTTTCATACTGAAAGCCTGCGAAGAGATGCAGGTGGAAACTTCAACTTTGTGAACATTCCTTACAAAGCGAGGGTTGTCCAAGTGCGGCAGATCGGCCCGAAAGAGGAGCGCCGCGTACTTTGGTACGCAAGCGACGAATGAGCGCCGAGGTGTCGTGCTTGGGCAAGCCGCAGCCTAGAACTGATTCAAGAAGCGCATATCGCCAGTCATGAGAGTTCTGAGGTCGGGCAGGTCGTAGCGCAGTGCCGCGACGCGCTCGGCGCCAATACCAAAGGCGAAGCCGGTGTACTTCTCGGGGTCGATGCCGCAGTTGATCAGGACGTTGGGGTCGACCATGCCGCAGCCCAGAATCTCGATCCAGCCGCTGTGCTTGCAGAAGTTGCAGCCCTTGCCGCCGCACACGTGGCAGCTCACGTCCACCTCGCAGGAAGGCTCGGTGAAGGGGAAGAAGTGCGGGCGATAACGCGTCTTGCGGTCCTCGCCAAACATGCACTTAACAAAGTAGTCGAGCGTGCCCTTGAGGTCGCCAAAGGTGATGCCCTCGTCGACGACCAGGCCCTCGATCTGGTTGAACTGCGGCAGGTGGCAGGCGTCGGCCGTGTCGGGACGATAGACGGTGCCCGGGCAGATCATGTAGATGGGCGGCTTTTGCGACTCCATGGTGTGGATCTGCACGCCCGAGGTCTGGGTGCGCAGCAGTACGTCGGACTCGCCATGGGCGTGCGCCTCGGGGTGCGCGACGCTGCCGGGGTTGTTGTCGACCACGTAGAAGGTATCGCGGGCCGAGCGGCTCGGATGATCCATGGGGGCGTTGAGCGCGGTGAAGTTGTAGTAGGAGGTATCAACCATGGGGCCGGACTCGACGGTGTAGCCGATGCCGCAGAAGATGTCCTCGGCCTCCTCGATGATCTGCTTGATCAGGTGCTGGTGACCGATCTGCGGACGGATGCCCGGCAGCGTGATGTCGACGGCCTCGTGCTCGAGTGCGTGCCTGAGGGCGGCGGCCTTCATCTCGGTGGTGCGCTCGTCGAGCATGCCCTCGATCAGTTGGCGCATCTCGTTGGCACGCTTGCCCATCATGGGACGATCCTCGGGGGCGAGCTTGCCCATCATGCGCATCAGGCCAGTGATGCGGCCCTTGCGGCCGAGCAGCTCAACGCGCGCGGCCTCGAGCTTTGCGGCGTCATCGGCGCCTGCGACGAGCTCCTTGGCCTCTTCCTCGAGTTTGACCAGATCATCAATCAGACTCATGTCTTCCCTTTCGTCTCTCGCGTTCCCCGCTTGCCGAGGCGGCTGCCGCCGTCTGACGTTGCGAAAACGCGGCCCGGTTCGGTAACAAAAAACCGCCCTCGGGCATGTGCATTGCCCAAGGACGGTTAAATTCCGCGGTACCACCTTGTTTGACCCGGCGGATGTCTGGCCCGCCGCGCCCACTCTGCGCCCCTTATCGCGAGGCTCACGGCTTCCCTACTGGGGCCTCGCTGCCGCCGGCCGCGTGCCCGTTGAGGTTGCTGCTCGGGAGTGAACGCTTGGCCCTTGCCACCGCAGGAAGGCTTGCAGCCCATGACCTTCCCTCTCTTGCCGGCGACGCGGCGGGCAAAACCCTCTCCGTCAACGCAATGGGCTATAGGATAACACATTTCGCGAGCGCATCGCCGCGTTCCGTTTTGTTCGCGCTGGGTACAAGGCAGGTAGCTGTGCAAACTGGCCGCGCACCCGCCTGCGGCGCTCGGCCTGCGAGATTAAGGATACGGTATGGGAAAGAAACTCGATAAGAAGGCCAAGACCGCCATGGCAAAAGCTGCCAAGGGCGTCAAGGCTGTTAAAGTCGACAAGGCCGTCAAAAAGTTCCGCAAACTCGAGGGCAAGCTGTGGACTCGCGAGTACCTGCTCAAGATTGCCGAGTTCGATGGAGCGACGATTGCTCCCGTCAACGGTGCTGCCGCCCGTGCCGACGCCATGGGCACGCTTGCCGGCGAGCATCACAAGCTACTGACCAGCGAGAAGTCCGTTGAGCTCGTACGCTCGTTAGCGCGCGAGACGGTTGCAGGCGGACACGTAGACGACCCGCAGTTGCTCGATGAGATCCGCGTGCTCGGCCGCGATCAACGCGAGGCCAGCGCCATCCCCACCGAAGAGGCCGAGGCCTGGACCAGGCTCACCTGCGAGGCCGACGCCGTGTGGCACAAGGCCAAGACGGCCAACGACTGGGCGAGCTTTGAGCCCTATGTGGATAGAATCGTCGCCCAGCTTAAGCATCAGGCAGAGCTCATGGACCCCAAGCGCGACCCATACGACGTTTGGCTCGACCAGTATGAGCGCGGCCTTTCTGCCAAGAGCTTCGACGGGTTTTGTGACGAGGTCAAGGCCACGGTCGTGCCGCTCGTGCACGCCATCGGCGAGCGCGGCCAGCAGCCCGATGCCGACTTTTTGCACGCCCACGTACCCGAGGCTGCCCAGCGTGCCATGAGCTTCGACCTGATGAGGCTCGTCGGCCTGGACCTGAACGACACCACGCTTGCCTTTACCGAGCATCCGTTTAGCGAGGGCTTCTCGGTGGGCGACGCGCGCATCGCCACGCACATCTACGAGGACGACTGCATCTCCAATGTCTACAGCATCATCCACGAGGCGGGGCACACCATGTACGAGCTGGGCGTCAATCCCGCCTATGCGCGCACCTGCCTGGAGGGCGGCACCTCCATGGGCATCCACGAGAGCCAGAGCCGCTTCTTTGAGAACACCGTGGGCCGCAGCCGTGCCTTTATGGGACCGCTGCTCGAGGTGCTGCGCCGCCACGCACCCGAGGTCTACGGCGACGTCGACGAGGACACGCTCTACCACGCCGTGAACATCGCGCAGCCGTCGTTGATCCGCACCGAGGCCGACGAGCTCACCTATCCGCTGCACGTTATGGTGCGCTACGAGATCGAGCGCATGCTGTTTGCCAGCGAGGCCACGGCCAAGGACATCCCCGCGCTTTGGAACCGCTTCATGAATGAGTACCTGGGCATTCCCGTTCCCGACGACACGCACGGCTGCCTACAGGATACGCACTGGAGCGGCGGCTCGTTTGGCTACTTCCCCACGTATGCGCTGGGCAGTGCCTACGATGCCATGTTTGTGCCGGCCATGTGCCGCGACGGTGTCGACCTTAACGGCGCCTGCGCGAGCGGCGACCTGACACCTGTCCGCGCCTGGCTGGGCGAGCACATTTGGCAGTGGGGCCGCGCCAAGGACGCGCCGGAGCTCATCAAGGGCGCGTGCGGCATGGCGTTCGATACCCGCTACTACTGCAGCTACCTGCAGGACAAGTTCACCACGCTGTACCAGCTGTAAAGCTTAGGCGACACGCCAACGCAAAGGGGCGCCGCAGGATCTATCCCGCGGCGCCCCTTTACACCCAGTCACCAACCCGGCAGTTAGGGACGTTCCTATTGTGCCGGCAGAAAAAGAACGTCCCCAGGTGCCAGATTGGCCGCGTAACTACAGAGCTTCGAGTGCGGCGGCGATGCGCTTCATGGCGGCATCGGCAGATGCTTGGTCGGGCGCCTCGGCCAGCACGCGGATAACCGACTCGGTTCCGCTCTTGCGCACGAGCACGCGGCCCTCGCCTGCCAGCGCAGCCTCGGCCTCGGCGATGGCGTTCTGCACGCCCATGTTCTCGAGCGCGGCGTCCTTGTCCGCCACGCGCACGGCCACCTGCGCCTGCGGCAGCAGCCTGCACGGAGCCGTGAGCTGCGAGAGCGTCTCGCGCTCGGCACGAATCACTTCCATCACGCGCAGCGAAGTCATAATGCCGTCGCCCGTGCGCTCGATATCGCCGAAGATCGTATGGCCCGTCTGCTCGCCGCCCAGGCTGTAGCCGCCCTCGCGCATCTTGGCATACACGTGACGGTCGCCCACGCCGCTGGTCACGGCGCTCAGGCCGGCAAGCTCCAACGACTTGACCAAGCCAAAGTTGCTGGCGATCGTCGGTACCACGGTACCGCCCGAGAGGCGCCCGTGCTTGTTCAGATACACGCCGCACACGTACAGGATCTGGTCGCCGTCGACCACGCGCCCGCGCTCGTCCACGGCCAGGCAGCGGTCGGCATCGCCGTCGTAGGCAAAACCCACGTCCAGGCCCTGCTCCACCACATGGCGCTGCAGACGCTCCATATGCGTGGAGCCGCAGTCGACGTTGATGTTAAAGCCATCGGGCGCGGCGTTGATCACGCGCACGTCGGCGCCCAGCGCGTCGAACACCGGCTTGGCCACCGAGGAAGCTGAGCCGTTGGCGCAGTCGATACCGATCTTGACGCCCTGCAGCGAAAAGTTCGCGCTGGCGATGAGCGAAGCAATGTAGCGGTTGCGGCCCTGCATGTAGTCCACCGTGGCACCGATGTGGTTGCCCGTGGCCAACGGAACTTCGCTCTTGCCATCGATGTAGTCCTCGATGAGCTCCAGTACGTCCTCGTCCATCTTAAAACCGTCGCTATTGACGAGCTTAATGCCGTTATCGCAAAACGGGTTGTGGCTCGCGCTGATCATGATGCCGCAATCGAAGCAGCCCTCCACGGTCTGATGCGCCACGCCCGGCGTCGGGATCACGTGCAGCATATAGGCGTCCGCACCGCTCGCGACCAGACCGCTCACCAGCGCCGCCTCGAACATATAACTCGAGCGACGTGTGTCCTTGCCCACGATAACGCGCGCCTTAGCACTGCGGTTGGCGCCGTAATACCAGCCCACAAAACGGCCAATCTTATAAGCGTGCTCTACCGTCAGCCCAACGTTGGCCTCACCGCGAAAGCCGTCGGTGCCAAAGTACTTCATGCGCTCTCCTTACAAAATAGGGGCGAACAGATTGCCTGTCCGCCCCAAAATGGTACTCGATTATCTGCGCTACCAGAAAAACCCTACGCCGACGCGCTGTCGCGAGCCGCCTGGCATGTAGGAGTCTGACGCAGCGCAAGCGGCTTGTCCCCCGCCTCGGCCGACGTGGTCAGCGTATACGTGATCGTCGTCGTCTCGCCAGCATGCAGGTCAACGGTGCCCGAATAGAAGGGGATTCCATGCCACGTGGCGGCGCCAAGACCAAACTGGGTGCCCTCGACGGTCAGATCAGTAATGTTGCCGCCCGTCGGGGCAAACAACGAGACATTCAGACGCTCGTCGTCACGCGCGGCATCGGGTGCGCTCGCCGCAACGTAGTCGGGCAGCTTGCCAGCCTCCTCCTGCGTCATGATGTTCGTCAGGGTAACGGTGATGCGATAGGAGCACGTGCCGTCACCGTTCTTGATGCCCTGGCCAATCTGCGTATCGGCGTTCAGGTACCAGTCGAGCTTGGAGAAGCTCAGGTTGTTAAAGTAAACGCCGGCAACAGGATCGGCACTCGGGTCATCCGGATCGGGCAGCGAAGCGTCAATACCCGTCTCTTTGATGGCATTCTGCTCATCATCGTTTCTCATCCACGCGATCAGACGGCCCTCTTCGGCACCGCGCTCAACGGCGCTGACAAGCTTCGTAACATCGACATCGCCGATACCGCCAAGGATCTTGTCGAAGGCAGCGCTGGCGACGGATGCAAAGATGCCGTCCGACTCCTCGACCGGATAGTTCCAGTACACATCGTGCATGAGGACCTTTGCGGCGTTGGTGCCGTCGACAACCGTTCCGTCGGGCAGCGAGACATTACCGACCAGGCCCAGCAGATACTGCAGGAACACCGGGTCGATACCGATGACGCCATCAACGTCCTGTCCATACTGGGACTTCCACAGCGCGGCGACACGCTGCGAGTTGCGGGGCCAATCAGGCGAATAGGTATTGCCCGAGTTGTACAGGTTACTGTGGTTGCCGAACAGCGCCTCATCCTCTTCGTCGACGCTCTCGACTGCCTCATCCTCGCTGAGTCCAATGCGGGGAACAAACTCGCCAATCGACATCTGGCCGTCAGTGACCGAAATCAGGCCCTGCGAACCGCCAAAGCCGCCGCAAGCACGAATCTCGACGTTGTTCATGGCGTACATAAGGTAGTTGCGCGTCTGGCCGTTGGCGCCGAGCATCTGGGGAAGGACGGGGGCAACCTTCTCCGCCGCGTCAACCGCGCCGTTGAGGGTGGCAAAGCCGTCCTTGGCCTTATCGACCAGCTCGGTCACCTGGGAAATATGAGTATCGCCAATGCCCTGGACCTTCTCGTTGGCGCTCTTGAACACCTTCGAGCTGCTGGAAAGCGAATCGGCGACCGCCTGCAGCGCGGACACGTTAATCATGCCGTCCTGGAACAGCTTGCCGGGCGTAGCCTGCGAAAGGTTATCGGCCATGGGAACCAGCGCATTGCTCGAGACATCGGACAGGGCGTCAATCATGGTGCGGGCCGCATTGATATCGCTGCCATACACCGGGATAAACGAAGCCGCCGTCCACAGCGGGCTCGAGGTCTCCGCCTTCATGCTGTTACAGAGCTCATCGATCTTCTTCGCGTCGTCAGGCAGCGTCGAAAAATCGCCCGACGTGACCTTGTCCTTAAGGCCACCGACGATCTCGACAGCCTCCTTCGCTTCGCTCTTTACGGTCTTTGCCGAGTTAAGCAGCATAAAGCCGCTTGCGCCAAGCGCAACGAGAAGCACCGCGACTACAGCGGCAATAATGGCGCCGGTGTGACGCTTTTTGCGCTCGCCCTTGCGATGGCGATGACGGACCAGACCGTCAGAGGTCGAACTCGACGAAGCATCGCTACCGTAGTTCAAGCCAAAATCGTAATAATCTTCCTTGGAACCCGAGCCCGCAAACTCGGTACCGCTATCATCCAGGCGGGCGAACGTGCCTGTCTCGGAGGCGCCGGTGTAAATCGTGCCGAGGTTACCCGTAAGCCCCGCGCCACCGGCAGAGGGAGTATTGTTGTCGGCCTTGCCGGCATTAACGTTGCCGGCGCCATTCGCGGCGTTGGCAGCACCTGCGTTGTTCGCAGGTACCGAAGGAGCCCCGCTCGGCTGCGACGCAGAGGTTGCACCGCCCGCAAAGACATTTCCTCTTGCACGGCCGGTCTTTTTTGCCTTTTGAGACTGCTCGTACAGAGCGGTAAACATCGCCGTCTCGCCCGGGGACACGCGCTTACCGGAACCGCCCTGTCCAGCGCCGCCCGGCGTGCCGGCCTTACCAGCCCCGTTCGGACGCGGCGGAACTGCAGGGCGGCCGCTATCGCTGCCCTTAAAGTGATTACCAGCCATAAAGAAATCCTCGCAATTGAGTCGCAATGAAAAAGTCCATAACGTTACTAGTTTATGGCATTTTGAGCATCGACAGCTAAACTCCAGACACGGACATCAATTGGCGAAAATGCGGCACAACACCTTTTCCGTCTTGGCGGCGGCGCCAGCTACACCGTGAGGAACATCATCACGATGATCATGACAAAGCCGATAAGGTCGGTCGGCAAAAACACCGTCCCCAGCATAACGGCGCTGGTGATGGTCGCCGAAACCGGCTCCACAGTTCCGATGAGGCTCGCGCGCACCGAGCCGATGTCCTTAACGCCCTGCATATAAAGCATGTAAGCAAAAAACGAGCCGATAACCACGAACACCGCGAGCGCCTCGATGCCGGCAGCGTCGAGCGCCGGCATATGCGCCCAGGGCTGCACGAAGGCACATGAGACCACGCCCGCCGTGAGCATTGCCGAACCCGTGACGATGGGGCTGCCGTATTCGGGCAGGATCTTGGCGGGAATCACCGCCATACACGCGGCGCTGACCGCACACATAAGACCTGCTGCCAGGCCAAGCGGCGAGATATTCAGGCTGGTAGGGTCGCCGCCGGTGGCAATTAAAAAGGTTCCACCCAGAGCCAGGCCAATGCCGATGACTTCGCGAGTACGCGGCATGCGGCGATCGGTCACGCAGGCGTAGCCCATGATGATAACGAGCTGCAGGCACTGGAGCACCGTCGCGGTTCCGGCGTTCGTCAGGCGCACGGCCGAAAGATAGCAAAACTGGTTGAACAGCAGGCCAAAGGCGGTAAAGAGCAGCAGCTGCTTGCGATCGGCGGGTGTGGTCCAGAGCTTAATCAGGCGCTCGCGGTCGCGCGTAACAACCACGGCCATAAAGAGTAGACCGGCGAGAATCTGACGCACGCTCATAAGCCACAAGGTGTCGACGTGGTAGGTATCGAACAGAAAGCTCGCGCTGGTGCCCGAGAAGCCCCAAAACGAACCGCCCACCAGCGTAGCCAAGACGCCCGTGATCATCTTGCGCGACGACGCATCGTTAAGGCGCTCGCGCCAGGCGCGACGGGTGTTGCGGCTGAGCTCGTCGGTGCCCTCGGGCACATCAATGTTCGATATATCGGTCATCGGCACCGAAGCCCCTGTGCCTTCGACCTGCTCGACACACTCTTTGCTCATTCCACTCCCCCGAAACAGTCTGGAAGCAATTCGGCTTACCTTACCACGGCGAAGGCACCAGCTGGAAGCTTGTCCGCTTATCGGTAGGACAATTCCGCAGGTGTCTTTCCATAGCTCGATACCGCAATGGCCTTGCATTATGCGACAGCCAAATCGCGGCAGCAGGCTCTTTTGAAATGGATATGACGAAGCCCCCGAATTCCACAATGTAAGCGATTTTTAAAAATGTTCTTGCCACCGAGTTCAGGCTCCGTTATATTATCCCTTGCGCGCTTGCGCACCCTTGATCGGGCGTTTAGCTCAGGGGGAGAGCGCTTCCCTGACACGGAAGAGGTCAGAAGTTCAAATCTTCTAACGCCCACCAAATGTTCGCAGCTCAGAGGCTATGTCCTCTGGGCTGTTTTGTTTTATGTCGCCAAATCCGCCGGCAGTTCCAACCGCCCAACTAGCCAAAAGCCGACCATCTACTTGCCGATCTATCCATCGGCATAACCGATCAGTCCGCACCGCAACTTCTCAGCAAAACGCCGCGATGTCTGTGCCCTGCGGTATCCTTGAGCCACTTGCACCTGCAGCACCAAGGAGCCGCCATGCGCACCGAGCTCGATGTCCCCTTTTCGCACAAAGAAGAAGCCAAGGCGCTGGGCGCCAAATGGGACCGGACCAAGAAGATCTGGTATGTACCCAGCGGCGTCAACCCCGAGCCCTTTGCCGAGTGGCTGCCCGGTGTTGACCGATCCGACCCCTCTGCGCCGTATATATATCTAGTACTGGGCAAGCGCGAGTGCTGGAAGTGTCACAAAGAGACCTCGGTCGCGGCATTCGGCATTCTCTATCGAGCCGATAACGACGAGAGCATCGCCATCGCGCACGCGCCCAACGAAGCCGGGCACATTGCCATCGACACGGCCAACGCCAACGCACTCGCCATCGTGCCCGCTCTTGGCTGCGTGCCGGGCGAGATCCGCGACTACCTTCATAAGCGCTGCGGCTACAAGCCCGTAGGCGCGCGAGCCTCCAAAGCCCCGTCGCTCGGCAACACGTGCACCAGTTGCGACGCGCTGCAAGGCAGCCGCTATCTGTTCGAGGAGCCCTCGTCCCCGTTTGCTCTCACTGCCATCAACAAGCTGCCGGCACTGGAGTTTATACGCGTCGAAGTTGCCGGCGTCTTTGGCGTCCCGGCCACGCGTACCGACTTTGACCAGGTGCTCTTTACCTGGGCACGCGACCATCACGCCGAGTTCCACAAGCAGCTCGGTGAGGGGATTTATTTGTAGGGACGGAGAGGCCTTCACAGTCAGCTCCTCCGCATCACCTATCCCTCGTCGCCGGCGTCGTACACGATATCGAGGCCACAAACGGGGCATTTCTCCGGATACACCGGCATATGAACGCCTGTCTGTTTTCTCACTTCGTCGCTGAACCTGTCGCGCGCATCGATGAACCGAATGTCGAGACACGGTATTTGCGAGCCGCAGCAAGGGCAGGTGACGACAAACGACCCGCAATCAACCTCTACGCTCGGAAACATATTGTTGTCTATAAGGGCACACGGCAGTTTTCCGTACTTCCCCATCGCAATATCGCCTCGCCAGCTCATACACGCTCCCCTCTCGCTATACAAAACAGGAAGAGCATGCACCGGCGGGCATGCGCGAGATTGCATCGCCACGCGATCCGATCAAACAACACGATCGTCAAAGAATGCCAAAGCCAAATACGCTAATACGGCAGAAGCCCCGCCTTTTCACGCTTCTTTTCCGAGCGATCGAACTCAATGCGATGGGCCTCAAGAAACACCGTATTGGGTCGCCACTGACGCTCATTCGGCTGCCTTAGCGTCGCACCCGCAAAGGAAGCGTAGCCGGTCTTATCCAGCAGGTACGATCCGCACAGCCGATATTCGCCGCAAACAGGCTCAAACGAAATCAGATGAGCATCGAATAAAGCATGCAAGTCGCGCCGAAGCAGAATGCCGTTGCTGGCAACCTGCGATTTGGGTCCCGAGTAATTCTCGATATGTGCAGCCTCCAGAGCCTCGCTGACGCCGCAGTCCGACACCGCGCAACGGCCATCATAGGCGGCAACGAGCTGCTTGCGGAACCATTGCTGCCCCAATCGCTCGCGCCTTAACGCATAGCGGACCTTTTCGTCGTCGGTCGTACCCTGTCCGGCAAACTCAATATCGACGGGCATGTGCTTCAGATAGCTCATGTCGGGCGCAAAACGGGGGTCCGGTCCGCCTTTATGAACAGGACCGTGTAGAACAAACCATCCGTTTTCGGGCTCGAACCGTTCAACAAACGCAAGGCCGAGCACCTTGTAGCCCACCTCGGTTGCAAATATGACTCCGACTGGAACGCCACATTCCATGCAGTTGAGCATTTTACGGTTGTAATTCTGGTCTCGAGAACCAACGGCGCCTGGCGCTTGGACCGAATACTTAATGACCCACGTACCATCGTCCAAATAGAGCGGAGGTACATCGGTGTAGAAGCTCTTTTTAGAGTTATGGACCGAAAGCGCAAAGATCTTATTGGGATCTTGCTTCACCCGATCCTGGCCCGGCCAGAAGATCCCTGAATCCCGCGTTACGGGAAAGAAGTCCGAGCCAATTCTCAAACGATACTGATACTGAGGGCTATCTTCCTTGGTGTGGTGCGGAAGGCTGGTCCAAACGCCGCCGCGCTGTTCCTCACCCAGAAACCACTCCCATGCCTCAACGTATTCGGAAGGCACGAGGCTGCAGGCGCGGTCATAGCTTGGTCCATCCATCAACGGAACAGCAAGGTCAATGTCGTTCATCGCCAGCACCTACAACCATACGAACGCGAGTCATGCCACTCAATAATATGGCCGAGAGTCAATTATTACGAGATCTCATTCCGCGATCGGCACATCGTTGATGCTCTCGGTTTGCCGCTGGCGCGTTTGTACCCCGCTGCCCCACTTCCCTGTATACTGATGTAGCACGTGTTTCATCCGGGCTTGTTGGGCCGGATTGTTCATGGGAGGTTCTTGTGGCTGTTTCGAATCCGTCTAAGGGAAGCGTTTCTTCTTCGTCCATCAAGCCGGTTACGCGCAAGGCCGTGCGTTGCCAGCGCGAGGTCGCTTGGCTTGTCACGCAGGCAGCGGGCAGGCTTGTGGCGACCACTCAGGACGTCAATGCGCCTACGCCGAGCTTTGTGCTGGCAGTGGCGCTGGATCGAGTACGCCAGCTGGAACTCGCCGCACAAGAAGACGGCAACCATCTTGGCTACCAGGACGCTATGGCGCCCGACCTGCAAACGTTCTGCCACATGGCCAAGTTGCCCGCCGCGCCCAATGCGCTTTCGGACGCAGGCTACATGTTTACGCTTTCGGGCGCGGACCTTATCCGCGACATCTATGCATACTGCAGCGAGCTCGCCGAGCGCCACGTCTTTGGCACGGCCGAAGTCAAACCGGGAAATGTCATCAAGCTGGTTCTTAGGCTGTTCTTGATGGACGGGTTCGGGGCCATGCCGGCGTAAGCCGAGTCTTTAGCATCACCGTCGACTGGGCAACAACCGCTTTACCTTAATGGACGCCAATCGAGGGTCGATTATTGGGTCGCCTCGTCCACTAACGCATCTATCCCACGCGCTCCGACAGTCGATACTTGCGGTTGCGGCTCGTCGCCGGCGCCGTGGGCTCAAGCTCGCCTTGAGCAATGAGCGCGTTGACGCGCGACCTAACCTGGGAAATTGTGAGCCCTGTGTGCTCTGCCAACTCGCGCGTCCCCAGCTCGCCGTAGTGTTTGAGTGCCGTCACAATTAAGCCCCCGCCATGATCGACCGGCTCGATCTTTGAACGGTAAAGTACGACCTTGAACCGATCGAATCCCGGGCGGAACAGGGGATCGGCCAGACCATACGCGCGCATGGCATCGATCATCATCGGGATGCCCGAGCCATTGCCCTCAACCGGCGAACCTGCGCCATCCGGCAGCGGAACAATCGACATGAGCTTCACAAGCGTCGCGTTACGGCATCGGGAGCTGCCGTCAAACAAGCTCTCGCGAGTCATTCCCCCGTAAAGGCCGCCAGGATTCGTCACCTCGACACGATCGTCAAAGACGTCGACGGCAATCGATTGTCCACAGAACCGATCCCCGTATTCTCGATGGATTACGGCGTTGGCGATTGCCTCGCGCAGAACCTCCTCGGGAATCTCAAGCGAGTCGACACGCGAGACGCCTTGGACGGTCGAGGTTCGCCGCAAATTCTCGGCGACGGCTGCGACGGCATCCGAGATCATCTCGCCCAACGTTCCCTCACAGATTGTGCGGTCCATGAACCTCAGCGACCCCGCCGTGCCCTTCTGCGTTCCGGCATAGACCGCCACATCGATAAAGAGCTTGGGATAAAACTGCTGAGGGTAGGTGCCCGCAACTAGGAGTCCAGCCTTGGTGACATTGCCCTGGGAATCAAGGAAATTTAGGCGCTCCAGCTTCGTTTGTTTGTCCGGCGCGCCGCGCATCGCCCGGGGCGTCAACGAGAAAGCCCGATCTATCGTACGGTCGACCAGCGTCTCGTCGAGATCGTCCGCGTCCGCGCCCGCCACCGCGTCACGATCGCTCGGAGTCGCTCGACCGTATGACGCCAATGCGAGCACCTCGGTCGACGAAAGCGGGACATCTTTGTCATCGATGCGTTTGTAGCTGCCACCTTGAGCGCCCCGCTCTATGACATAACAAGGCTTGCTCGACGGGTCGAGCTCCTCAATCGTGATGACCAGAACCACGGTGCCCTGGAGCTCCACGCGCTCAATGGTGTATTTGGGCGGATTGGCCAGCTTTCCGCGACCGCCGGCATCGCCCATGCCTGCCACGAATTGGTTGAGCACTTTCTCGGTCTCAAAGTTTGCAACTGGGACAAAACCCGCGCGCTCGCTCACTCCGAGTACGATGATGCCGCCGGCGGTGTTTGCGAAAGCGCTGACCGTTTCCCATACGTCGCGGGAAAGCGTCGTGGCGCTCTCCTTCACTTCGACGTTAAGATCATCCGAGCCCATACGCCTTAAAGACTCAAGCAGACCGGTCAGCTCGTTTTCGTTCATCTGCACGTCCTTTCGCTCGGTCCCGCGGAGAATGCCGCGGATAGATTTCCCTCGTCTCTCAGTTATCTCTCGTAATTATCTCTCGTCTTTCTGCTATCTCTCGTATTAGTGACGAATGAGAGATACGTGAGTGATGCATCGGCGTGGATTATTGGACGATCGGAAAATCCCTCAAACAAAAAACGGGGCCGGCCTTACGCCGAACCCCGTTTTCAAACGGTCAGTTAGTTATCCAACGCGCGAGCATAGCAGTCAACATTACGCCGCCGCGAACACTCCCAAGCCCGTTCCGATGATGCAGATCGCAAAGATGCCCAAGATGATCCAAATGGTCTTGACGCCCTATTTGTACAGGGCGACGCAGGCAAAGGTTGCCAGCAAGGGCAGCAGACCGGGGAAGATCGAATCGAACAGATCCTGCAGGACAATCTCCGAACCACCCACGTCAAAGGTCAAAGCAGTGGACAGTAAGACCTGTGCCGCAATCATGGCGCCGATAACGGTCATTCCGAGGACACCGGCAGCATGCGTCATGCGAGACATAAGGTTGTTCTCTTCGGACTGCTGCAAAAACTTGGTTCCCAGGTCGTAACCCAGATGGGCGGCGACGATACGCGTTGCAAAGTTAATCACGGAGTAGAGAAGGAAGACGGAGACGGGAAGGGCGAGCGCGACGGCAGTTGCCGTGCCTGTACCCGTAATGACGGCAAACGCGCAGCCAAGCACGCCGGAGGTATAGACCTCGGGAGGAACCGCCGCGCCGACCATGATGGCACCCATGAACATGGACTCCAAGGCAGCACCAACGATAACGCCCTGTTGAACGTCACCAAGAATCAAGCCAACGAACAGCTCGTAAACAACGGACGGCCAGGCATTGTAATGCCAAATAACTGCTCGTCCATGGACGCCATAATGCGACCAGTGCAACTAGAAGGTACTGGGCAACTATTTTGATTAACCCTAGAAATAAGCCTGCAGGCGAGACGTTCAGCACGGCTCGCCTGCAGACAACAGCAGCAATTTGAAAGGATTAGTAGTTCATCTGGTGATAGTAGCGACGCGTGGTGAGCGGGTGGTTGCGGACGTGCTCGAGATGGCAGCTCAGGCGCTCGGTGATGGTGTAGGTGACCATCGGGGAGACGATCTTGCGGAACTCGGGGTCGCTGAACGGCAGCTCGACCTCGGCGGTG
>DXLW01000007.1:0-17514 GCA_019414505.1 Collinsella sp. | reverse complement strand
CGCGGCAGATTTATACCCGTGCCCGAGCTCGAAGAGCCCTATGGCCGCCTTCCTGGCCTCGATATCATGCTTCACCCTCAAATCAACGCGCATAAAGAAAGCCTCCCATTTCTCATGTCCAAGAAATGGGAGGCAGTTCAGGTCCTAGTCAATTCAAGGTGGCGGGGAAGGGAATCGCGTCCGCGCGCTGCGCGGACGGACCGCCGCGGCGCTTGCGCGCCTTGCGAGCTACGCTGGAAAACGCTTGCGCGTTTCCTCAGCTCCGCGCCCTCACGGGGTTCGATTCCATGCATGGTCCACATAAAATAAAAGGACCCCTTTGCAGAGGTCCTAGTCAATTCAAGGTGGCGGGGAAGGGAATCGAACCCCTGACACGAGGATTTTCAGTCCTCTGCTCTACCAACTGAGCTACCCAGCCATTTGAGGTGTGCCTTGTTTCAAGGCTTGATTAGTATAACCAAGGACGCGCTCCGGTCAACCGAGAATTTGAAAAAAGTTTTTGAGCACGGCGCCAGCCACAAGGCCGACCCTATAGAACAGCACGTTAGAGACATCAACCCACCGCAAGAAGTTTTTCGCTCAAGGCTGCACGGGCAAACTCACTTGGCGTCATTCCTTCAGCCGCCGCCCGACGACGAATCGCCTCCTTCATCCCTAGGGGAATCTTGACCGATAGCGTTGCCGTCCCTTCGCTTGAGAGCGGAGGCCGCCCGTGCACGATCCCCCCAACGGTATGCTCGCCGTCCGGAAACCCGCCATGCTCGTACGACTCGCACCACGCGTCAATCATTTCATCCGTTACAACCTGACCATTGGCAGCCGTATACGCCTTGCTCATCATCGACCCCTCTGCCGAGCTTGCTCGATCTCTTGCCAGAATTTCTTCTGAACCGGAGACAGGGCATGAATAATGAGCCATCCACGAATTAGTTCGACTGCAACAAGTTCCATACTTCGACCATCTGGAAGCCATCCAATGGCAAGCCATCTCGGCGGCTCGTCCTCCGACTCGCGGCGAATGCACTCAGTAACCGCGAACCAGGCACCAAGCACTTGCTTTTCCGTCAAGTGTTTTTTGGCGTTGGGATGGATCTCAACATCCATGCATCTTCTCCTCCATCTTACCCAATTTCGTATGACGAAAGTCCGCTGTCGCCAATTCTTACGCCGGCACTTGTTGAAAGGCGGGAGGTGTAGCGAGGATTGAAGGGCGTTCCAGCACCGCCCAGGCACCGGGACAGGAACACATGCGCCAAGGACGGACGTTTTCGTAGCACGCGAGGATGCTGCCGTTTCGATCGATAAAGGCAATGTCGATGGGATAGGCCATAAAGCAGGTGTGGACCGAAGAGCAGCGTGGAAACGCCATGACGAGCGGCAACCCGTTGGCGGCAATCGGCGACCGCCCCAGCATGCCACGCAGGCGCACGGCAAACGACTCCGCCACCACAAACTCCGCAGGCGTCCAACCCAGCCTGCTGAGCGCCCGCGCGTAGGCAATATAGGATGAGACCGCGTTCACGTGACCACCCCCGGACGCCACGGGTCGACTGTCACTGCGCGCTCGTGCGACAACTGTGCCGGTGCCCCCAGCGAAACGCCGGCGATGCTGAGCGAGCTCGGCCACGGCTCGTAGCGCATGGTGCAGGTATAGGTCCTAAACGTGCCGGAAAGCGAAAGCAGACCGCCATCCGATGTCGTCGCACCCTGCTCGCTTGAGACCTCGATCTGCAAGTCATAGCCTTCCATGGCATGTTGGATCTGAGCCTGAACGGTCGCGGAGGAATCGATGGAGTTGCCATCGCCCTCCCCGCTCGGCGCCACGGCATGCGCTAGCACGATATCGGGCACCACGCGATCGAAGCGCGCGACCGCGTCGGCAAAGACCATGACGTTGTACACGATAAGCGCCAGAACCAGCAGGACGGGCGTGACCACGGCCATCTCGACCGTCGCCTGGGCGCGCTCCTCGCACAGGCGCGTGCGGATGCCCATTACGACCCACCGCCCAAGGCACCCGCCAGCGTGGCGACATCGACGGTAAGTGGGATGGAACCGCCGCCGGGCAGCGGAATCTCCGCAAGCGTGAACACCGTGCCGCTGATGGTGCGCTCGACTTGATATTCCAGCGCCTCGCAAAGCGCCTTGGGATCGGTCACGCCCAGCGGAATACTTCGTAGCTTGTCCTGCGCATTAGAAAGACCTGTGATGTCAGACCCCGGGCTCTTGATGACGTTGGCGGTGTCGGTCAACACCGGCTTTCGCAGGCGCAAATCGCACGGTTCCAAGCCCAGCGCCGCCACGGACGCCGAAACGGTATCGCCGAGCCACGACGCAATGGAGCCCAGCGCGCCACTGTCCCCTCCCAGGTCATCGATCATCTCATCCATAAGCTCGTCGGCCGAGCCCTGGATGTCTCCGTATCCCACAAGCAGCCGTCCCCAAACATCCATGACGTCATCGAGTACACCGGCAACGCCACCCGAACGCTCCTCCAGCGTCGAGAAAAACCGCGAGAGAACGTTGTTCTGCGCCGTCGCGTCATCGGGCGCCAGCACCGCAGCAGAGATCGCGCCGCGATCGCCAAGCCTGACTGTCGTGTTAAACGAAGAGTTGAGCTCATCGGGGCTCGAGATGGCACCCGAAACCGCAAGGGCAACCACGCCATTGCGGCCGGGCGGGGCGATACGCGGACGCTCGCCCGAAAGCGCTTTAATGGCCTCGTCAAACGCATTGCCCGCACGGTCTGCCTCGTCCTCGGTCTGGCGCATGAGCTCGAGCTCTTTGTTGCGGCATTCGACGTATTTCTTCAGGGCGTCTTTGAATCGATCAAAGTGGTACTCGAAGCCGTTTTCGATAGAAGTCGAAGGAGCCGCAACGGCGCCGAGCGACGAAACACCAAAATGGCATCTGTTGCATTTGTCCTGCCCGTCATAAGCAGCGACCGAGGCTAGCCCGCCTGGCGTCCCTTTCTTATAGTTGGGGCAGCTCGTTCCATAATGCAGATACGTTTTGCCATCGTTGGTACTAGTTGGCCACGCCGCATCGGTATAGAGTTCCGTCGCTCGCACCTCGTCAGTGTTGCGCGGCAACAACGGAATATAGGAAGTGGTCCGGTCTCCGTCTTCGGTTATATATGCGCGATTGACCTCTGCGCTCGCATAGGTATAGAACGCCTTGCGCGCCGCCGACTCCGCCTTCGTCTCGACGCTTGAGCCTTGAGGCGCCTCGTTTGCAAGGCGCAAGCGGTAATAGGCCTTCGCGCGATCGAGCGCCACTTGCGGCTCCCATGTGACGCTCGAGGCATAGTGCGGATTCTCAATATCCGAAAGCTTCGCCAAACTCCTCGCGCGTTCCCACATGCATGAGCAACTGCCGACCGAAGCCGGATCCGACCCGCCGCAATCCGCAAGCCAGGCGCGTTCTTTTGCTTTCGCCGTCTCCTCCGAGGCTTTCCGCAGCTCATCTGCTGCGCGTTCCAGATCTTTCGATGTGTCTTTAATCGCATCGGTCGAAATCTCGGATCCCTCGAGCGCAGCAAAATCCGACTCGGACGTCCTGGGCACGGCAAGCGCCGTACCGGTATAGGTCACGCCCTCGGTATCCTGCGCCGACACGGCCTGCGTAGCTCGCGCAGCGACCAGATACGGCAGAGCCGTCTCGATTTTCTGCAGGCCCTTGGAGGCGCTTTTGGCAAACTTATTGCGCGTTTTAATAATCTCGATTCCTGTGTCGACCATATCGCCCGCGGCAAGCTCGGCACCTGGAATAAGAATGGCGACCAAGCCGGCGCCGATCGTAGCAAACCCCGCCAGCCCCAAACTCAAAATGCTCGCATCCACCACCGTCGCAGCCGTGTGGTAGGACGACACCACATTGGCGCCTGCCAGCGCGCCGCTATCGGCAGCCACCTGGGTGTCCCCCGCGCGCGACATGCTCCATATCGCCGCCGTCGACGAAAACAGTAGCGTAAGCACCACCAAGATGACCACCGCAGAGGAGAGCGTGGTGTAGGCACCGTCTTCGATAAACAGGTCGATCCCGGCTCGACCCATAAAGCCGCCCCGCTTGCAGCGAGCATGCGGTCGGCAACGGCACGCCAACCCCCTCGTCACCTTCAACAGGCAGCGCTTAATCCCATGCAGCAATCCATGAATCATAGTCTCCCTCCAGCCACTCGGGACGCGATTGGTACGAGACGTCGACCTTAAGCTCGACATAACCGTTTTGGCCTGCACTACCCATAGACTGCGCAAACGCGCCGATCACAGGCAGCGGTTTAACCTCACCGGTAACGGAAACGGACGAGACGCCGCCCGCGCCGGCCCGGCCAAGCTCGATATCCCACGACAGGGGCCCGCCGGCATGAAAAATCGAAACGTCGGGAACCGCGGCAAGACGGCGGCGGGCGAACTCCTTAATATCCTCGTCATTTCCCACCGTCGTCGTGGTCATGAGCCGCGCGGTCTCGGCGGCGGCAGACTCCATGACGGCGCGCGTATAGAGCAGGCACACCGGCTGCAGCGCCAACAGGACGAGCGTCAGAAACGTCGGCAGCAGGAACGCCGCCTCGACCGTAGACTGCGCCCGGTCCTCGCGCGCAACATCAATACAGCACGATGTCTTTAGCGCCCGCAGCGGCATCGATAACCGATGTCGAGGTGACGCCGTGAGACGCCGCCCGCTCGACCAGCGCCGCCAAGCGCCCATCGGCACCGGCACGCCAAAGCCCAGCGATCGCCAGCACGATGAAAAGCAGCGCCACCGTGACGATGGCGTATTCGACCGTCCCCTGGGCAGATTCCTCACACAGGACGTCATGCATTTCACAGTCCCTCCTTTGAGTTCGTTGTCTGCGGGGTCAGGCGGACCACGCGCAGGCGACACGAAGTATCACCAGCATCCGCGGCAACCGTCACCATATCGACCCAGCCGCGTCCGTCGCGCACGATGACGCCCCACACGTTGCCCTTGATGTCAAGATAGCCGCTCAGAGCAAGTTGCGCCGTGGGCACTTCGCGATAGGCGCGCAATATATCCGCCGCCGCTTCGGTCATCGGTCGGTACTCGGACCATGCGAGACGAACAGCGACGGCATTGTTTGCAGATGAACCCGTTGCAGCACCCGCTCGCTCGTCGAGTGCTTGCAAGAACGTTTGCGTCGTGACGGCGGCACTCGCATCGTCCGCGTCTCGCGCATCATCTTTTTGAGATGCCACAGCCGAACCCGAGCCCGCATCCGCGGCAACCCCTAAACGTTGTTGCCGCGCCGTGTTAAGCCCCCAAACCGCCACTGCCACCGCCACGACCGCACAGGCGAGCACCAGCAACGCGCCGACGGGACGGGCACCCTCTACAGGCTGTTGATGCCCTCGCTGATAGCGCTCCATAGATCTTGGACCTTGCCCTTAAATGCGACGATGGCAATGATGGCGATCACCACGAGCACACCGACCAGGATGGCGTACTCGGTGGTGCCCTGCGCGCTCTCCTCCCGCAGCAGTTCCTCGGCACGCTGACGAACATGTGCTGCCCGGCAATACGCCCAGCTCCAGGCCTTGCCAGCAACGTCAGTCATCGTATTCATGTATTCCTCCCTACATCATCCCGCCTGCTCCCAGCAGCGGGCCCAATATGGATAGAAGCAACGCCGGCAAGATGAGCGTGCCGGTGGGAATCAGCAGCTTGACCGGCGCACGCTCGATCTCGCGCTCGACCGCGGCGCGATGGGCCGCGCGAATCTCACGACTTTGAGCCGCCAGCGTCTCGGCAAGCGGGGCACCGAGGGCAAGCGCCTGCCCCGCTGTGATGGCAAAGGTCTCGAGCGCCCGCACATCCAGGTCGCGCGCGGCCACCAGGAGCTCGTCCTCGCGCGTCCCCACGCCCACCTGCCACGCCATGCAGGCCCGCTCAAGTCGAAGAGCCAGCACTGACCGGCGGTTGGCGCAGAAAATCTCAAGCGCCGCATCAAACGAAAGACCGGCCGAAAGACCCAAGCGCACAACATCGATCATCTCGGACACTTCGCCGAGCGATACTCGCGCCGGGCCGCCCGCTCCAACCGCGCCCTTCATTCGCGCGGCCAGAGCATCGACCACCGAGCGACCCGCGGCAGCGACCAGCACCGCCTCGCGCTTGCAGGCCTCTGCGATCTTGCGTGCATCCGCCCGATCCAAACCCGTCGCGACAAATACACTCAGAGTGCACAGGCAAGCCGCAACTGCAACCGGGGCGCTCATAGCTTCACCCGCATAATGCGCCGGATAACCACCAGGGCAACGGCGTTGAGGGCAAGACCCAGCACCACAGTGCCCGCGCCGGCAGGCGTCGCAAGACCGCGACGAAAATCTGCCGAAAGCAGCGCCAACACCGCGCACATGCCCGTCGGCATCGCCGCGACCATATGCGCAGACATGCGAGCCTGCGACGTCTTAACATCCAGGCGGCGCTTGAGCTCAATGCGCTCCCCCACCATGCTCGATGCCTCGGACAGTAAGTCGGCAAGCGGAGCACCGGTGCGCTGAGACACCTTAAGCGCCAAGGTCACAAGCGAAAGGCCGGGGGCGTCGATGCGCACGAGCAAGTCATCGAGCGCGTCGGTCGCCGAGATGCCGCAATCGATTGCCGCCGCCACCCGCAAAAACTCGGTATGCACCGGTTCTTGCGCATGAGCGCCCACAAAGCGCATGCCCTGGGCCAGTGAATGTCCCGAGGCAAGCGACATGGAAAGTGCGGTAAACGCCTCGGGCATGGCCTCTTCTGCATCGTGTTGCTCGCGCCGGCTCTCAAAGCCATCCCGAGCGGCGCCAACGGCAAACGGAGCAACAAGTCCCAAGGCAAATCCGAGGGGCGATAACGACACCATCGTTAGCAAAACGCAGCAGACACCGCTCGATAGCAGCAGAAACGCCAAACGCCCCGAAGCATCCTCGATCGCGAGGCCAAGGCGACGCGCCGGAGCCAGCGATGCCCACGAACGGGCGATCTTTTTCAGCAGATCGTTTTCCACCAGCTCACGCGGCAGCTTCTCTGCCACCGTCTCGAGCGCCTGACGCGCCAGCTCCGCCGGCGGTACCTGCGGCACACGAGGTTCCGCCCCGCACGCCGTCGCAACAGAAAACCCTGACAAACCCCCTACGACGAGGGGCACAGCGACCTCCATTCGTCCACCTCCTCTTGTGTGAGCGTCCCCGACCGCAGGCCTTCTGCGATAAACGGCGGCTCGCGGTCAAGCGTCCAGATGCGCTCGGCGGCATCGAAAGTCACATAGCGCTCGAGCTCTACGCCGCCCGACGCGGCGCGACGCACCCCCGAATACGAGGAGACGAAACGTCTGCCATCGGCGTGGCGCTCGGACATCACGATGCCGTCGAGCGCCATGGCAATCTGCTCCTCGATGAGCTCGCTCGGCAGATCGATGCCATAACGTGCAAGCAACGTCAGACGCACCACGGTCTCCTGTTCTGAGCCCGCATGAAGCGTGGTGAGCGACCCGTCGTGGCCCGTGTTCATGGCCTGCAACATGTCGCAGCACTCGGCACCGCGCACCTCGCCCACCACGATGCGGTCGGGGCGCATGCGCAGGGCATTGGTCACCAGGTCGCGGATCGTCACCGCGCCCTCGCCCTCAATTGAAGCCTCGCGCGCCTCTAAGCGCACCACGTGCGGATGATGCGCAAACTTGAGCTCGGCAGAGTCCTCGATCGTCACGATGCGCTCGCCGGTGGAAATCTCGCATGACAACGCGTTGAGCAGGGTGGTCTTACCAGATCCCGTGCCTCCCGCAACCGCCAGGTCCTGTCGCAGCGACACCGCGCACGACAGCAGCTGCGCATACCAAAGCGGCAGCGACCCCAGCCCCACAAGCTCGTCCAGCGAGCAGATACGGTCCGAGAACTTTCGGATGGTGAGAATCGGTCCGTCAATCGCCACAGGCGGAATCACCGCGTTGACACGATAGCCCGTTTTGAGGCGGGCGTTGACGATGGGGCTGCGCTCGTCGATACGGCGGCCAAGTGGCGAGATGATGCGGTCGATAAGCACCCGGATCTGCTCATCATCCTCAAACGCATGTTCGATGGGGTGCAAGACGCCGCCGCGTTCAAAGAAAGCCGAGCGGCAGCCGTTAATCATGATCTCGGTAACGGTGTCGTCCTCGATGAGCGGCTGCAACGGCCCCAAGCCCACCACGTCATCCAAAATCTCGTCGATGATGGTCTCGCGCTCGGGCGTCGCGAGATCGGTCGGATCCTCAACATTGAGCGCCGCCTCCACCGCGGGACGCAATTCCGAGCGGGCAAGTACCGGGTCGACATAGGCGCTGATACGCGCCACTTCGTCGTAACCCATGCGGTCCATCACGGCGCGCTTGGTGCGTCGTTTCACCGCGCGGCGACGCCCCGCATCTACAGGCGCTGCCGCCGCTGCAGCGCCGGCAGCCTTAATCCTCGTTTGCAGGCTCATCGCTGATCACCCTCGCGCGACCAGGGAAGGCGAATACGCGGGCGTTCGGTGCGCATTGCACGGTCGGCGACCATATCGCTCCAAGGGCCGACGGCGCACCCCAGTTCCACGAGCATCTCGCGCGTGGCCTCGCGCACGCTGGTCGCAAAAGCGCTGGTCTGCCCCACTGCCTCGTCAGCGCGCCCAAACGCCATGAGCGCGGCGAGATCCTGCCCGCCATCGGCGATACGAATCTTGGAGCTCAACGCACAGGCAATCTCAAAGCGCATGGCAACATCCTCGTCTGCCCCGCGCGCACCGAACCGGTTGAACACGGCGCTCATGCGCGTGCGCGGCACACCTACTCGACTTGCCAGTTCAATGACGCGCGACGCCGATGTCGCGGACGACACCGCCGCATCGCCAACGACCAGGCAACGGTCGCTCGCCGCCACCGCAGCCGCCACGGCATCGCCCCAAAAGACCGAGGTATCGATAAAGACCACGTCTGATTCGCGACGCAGGACATCGAGCAGTAGCTCCACCGGACGTGCCATGAGCTCGGCTTGCTCGGGCGCCGCGACGGGACCCCAGAGCGTAACGCCCGGGGCGACGCGCATCGATGCGGCCACGATATCCGGCTCGGTGAGCGTGCCCGCCGCCGACGGCTCGATAAGTGCCGCCATATCGCGCGGAGCATCGACGCCTAACAAGTCGTAAAGGTTTCCAAACATCAGGTCCAGGTCGAGCACGGCGGCACGCAAGCCCAACAGCGACGATGCGTGTGCCATGGTGGCAACGATCGTCGACTTGCCGCAACCGCCCGAGCCCGAAATGACGCAGACGACCGGAGCTCGATGCGGCAAAGCGGCAGCGTCTGCCGGCGGCATCGGAGGCGGCGGGGCGGGCGTCGGTGACAGCGTCCCCGTCTCCCCCGCCGCAACTACACGCTGCGTCCAAGCCGGCATGGCGGCTTGTTCGGTCTGCAAGGCAGGCTCGTTCTGCGTAATCTGCTCATGCTGCATCAGCGACAACTCGCCGCACCCGGCAAAGCCCTCAACTTCGTCGAGTTCATCCGCCAGATTCACGCCGTGCACGTATCCCATATCTACAGCCGGGGAGTCGCCAGCATGCTGCGGCGGCCCTCCAGCGTCATCGCATACAAGGGGGTTCCGGGGGCGCCGACCATGCTCGGCTTCCGCTTTTCCATAATCATCAACACGCGGGCCTCTTGTAGCGCGAGGCGCCCCGGGTTCCCTATCAACAAAAGCATCGGGCTCAATCGTCATGCGCCGATCGGAATCAACCGCTCCCTCGCCCGCGCGCCCGTTGCCGCATATACTGTGCGCAGCGATGACCTCGGTCGCCCCCGCGCGAAACAACCCCTCGATATCCGACGGATCGAGCGCTTCTATCAAGACGACCACGCGACTCACGCGGCCTTCGGCCGTCAGGCGCGCAACAGTCTTGCGCACATCTTCGGTATCAAACAGAGACGCCGCGATGATGGCAGCTCCGCGGCGCGACGGAAACGCCCGCGCCATGGAAACCAGCCCGTCCAGGTCACCCACGCGAAGCACCTGTGCACCCGCGTCACGGCCCTCGACTTCCCGCTGCAACAGCCCGTAATCGCCGCACGCGCAGCACGCAAGCCAGATCGCCTTCATCACTCGTCGCCTCCGCTCTTTTTGCCGCGCGCCGTGGCGGGAATCGTCAAGCTGACCGTTCCCTTGCCCGAGGCTCCCAGCAGTTCCTTGACGTCTTCGGGGTCAGCCGCCAGCGTCACCCATTCGATCTTGCCCTCGCGCGTGGCACCGGAATCCTCACTGGTATCGATCACGTACGCGCCGCACAGCCGATCGGTTACGCCGTCTTTTTGCACATACACATCCACGTAGCTGCCCACGCCCGTAGCACCGCCGACCGAGTGCTCGGCATCGACCGCCACCGAAACGGCGACCTTGCCCTTAGGCACCTCGAGCTTGTGGCTCTCGGCCTTGGTGTAGACATTGCAGATCACGGCGTTTTTGGGAATACGCGAAGTCGTCACGTCGCCGCGCACCTGGCGCAGCTCGGTCGCCGCGTCACGCGGCAGCAGACTCGTCAGCCATTCCTGGGTTATGACATTGGTCTCATCGAGGGTCTCGCCCACATCGATATCGCGCGCCGCAACGCATACCTCGACGCGATCGCCACCGTACTTGGCCAAGGTCTCAGCCTGGACCTGTTCGGCTTGCGAGCGGATCGACGAGCCGTAAACCATGCAGAGCAGAGCAGCGAGCACGCCCGCGACCAGACTGATAGCGATGCGCTTGCTCTTGTTCACGGCCGCTCCTCTCATGGCAGTGCCGGGCGAATGCCCGTACCACCATTGTCTGGGTGGTCAGAGTGCAAAGCGGCGCAATCGCGATCTCGGTTTTCGATGTCAAACCAATCGCTGACCAAAAACTAACCAGCCCGTCAAGCTCGTGGCAAGGTTTTGGTCAGCACGTCAGCAAACTGCATGTTTCGAGGCTTTTTCGCAGCAAAAAAGCCGTCTCCCGAACAGTTGGAAGACGGCTGTCATAGGAAAAATCAATTACAGGTGGACATCGGGATCGAGCATTTGAGCACTCACACGCATGGATGACGCCAGGTTTTGGAACGTTTCCAAACGCAGGCTGTCGATCTGTCCGGCGTCCTCGGCCTCGCGAACGGCACAACCCGGCTCATGGGTATGCGTGCAATCGCCAAACCGGCACGCGCGCGATGCCTCGACAATCTCGGGGAAGGCGCGCGCCAGACCCCGCTCGTGACCCACGAGCGGTAAGCTGCGCAGGCCCGGGGCATCGGCGATCACGCCGGCGTCGCCCGGCAGTGCCACCATCACGCGCGCGACGGTAGTGTGACGGCCCTGGTCGTCGCGTTCGCGCACACCGCCGGTCGCCAACGTATCGTGGCCCAGCAGCGCATTGAGCAGCGTCGACTTGCCGGCACCCGACTCGCCCAGAATCATGGCGCAGCTCCCGGCAGGCACGCAGGAACGAACCTCGTCCAGGCCGCGCCCCTCGGCAGAGGACGTCACGATCACGCGCACGTCCGGACCCACCAGGCGGCGCACGCGGTCCAGATCGCGCTCGAGCTCCTCGGCATCGCAGCGATCAGCTTTGGTGAGCACCACCACCGGTTCGGCATCGCAGTCGAGCGCCAACACCAGCGAGCGCGCCACGCGGTCGAGCAGCACCTCACCGGCACCGAGCGCCTGCACGATTAGCACGCAATCCACGTTGGAGCAGAGCACCTGACGCTCTCCGCGGGCACGGCCGCGCCAACGCTCAAAGCTCGTACGGCGCGGCAGCACGCACTCAATCACGCCCATATCGTGCCCGGGAGCGCGGCGCACCGCCACACGGTCGCCCACGGCGGGCAGCAGGACCTCGTCCTCGCCGCGCGACTTGGCAAACCCCACGGCATGCTCGGCGCGGAAGGTGTCGTCGGCAGTCGCCACCAGCGGAAACCCGCGATCCAAGCGCACCACGGCGCCAAGCTGCATCTGCTCGGGCTCCTCGGTATGTGCGCAAAAGTCGTCAAATGCCGCCTGCTGAGCTTCATCGACCGGCAGGTCATCGAACGCCGGAACATCCTGCAGCGCGTCAAGTCCCGGCACGTTTGCCAGCAGCTCCTCGGCAGACGCGGGGGCTTCGGTCGCGAGCTTCCGACGACGATCGCGCTTAGCCCGCGCCCCCGTCGTCTTTTTCTTCGCCTTAGCCTTCGCCTTGCCCACAAGCGCCTCCCAGCACCATAAATCACAACTGAGCAGGTATTTTAAATCAAATAGAGCTGGCCGGGCAAAGCCCGACCAGCTCACATACTTTCCCTCAGCCCTTTTCATCCGCACGGGAGAAAAGCCAGCAAGGATACCGCAGGGCCCGCCCGCCGGGAGGGGTTTCCTAAGGGCACATCCCGCAGCCGCAAAGCGGCGAGGACGTGCCCGTGGAAACCCCGCAGGCGGTCGGGCCCGGACAGGAACGTTACTCTTTTTCGACCGCGCGCATGATCGCCTTGTAGATCTCCATCAGCGGGATGATCAGGAAGGCCAGACCCAGCGCGGCAAGAACGCCCTTGAGCTCAAGCGTCACAGGGCCAAAGAACATCTCGGCAAGCGTCGGCTGCACGGTCACGATCACCGTCAGCACCAGTGCCAGCGCGGCGGAAGCCCACAGCCACTTGTTCTGCTTCTTCATGGTGAACAGCGACGCACGACGGCTGCGCATATTGAAGCAGTGGAAAATCTCGACCATGTTGAGCGTGATGAACGCCATCATCACGCCTTCCTCGTCGGCATTGCCGGCGATCATATCGGCGATGTGGATGTAGCCCATGTCAAAGTACACGCCCACAAAGAAGCTCGCCAGCACCAGCACGGTGATGATTAGGCCCTGGACCACGCAGTCCAGACCCATATGTCCGGCAAAGACACCGTCCTTGGCGTTGCGCGGCTTGCGCTTCATGATGTCACCCTCGGCATCCTCCATGCCCAGCGCGAGCGCGGGGAAGCAGTCGGTGACCAGGTTCACCCACAGCAGCTGCACCGGCTGGAAGATGGTAAAGCCGATGAGCGTGGCGATAAACACCGAGAACACCTCGGCAAGGTTGGCCGAAAGCAGGAACTGGATGACCTTGCGGATGTTGTCGTAGATGCGACGGCCCTCTTCGCAGGCACCGATGATGGTGGCGAAGTTGTCGTCGGCAAGCACCATGTCGGCAACGTTCTTGGTGACGTCGGTGCCGGTGATGCCCATACCGACGCCGATGTCGGCGCGCTTGATGGACGGGGCGTCGTTGACGCCGTCGCCGGTCATGGCGACGATCTGGTCGCGCGACTTCCAGGCCTCGACGATGCGCGTCTTGTGCTCGGGCTGGACGCGGGCGTACACGCCGTAGTCCTCGATGTGCGCGTCGAGCTCCTCGTCGCTCATGCGGTCGAGGTCGGCACCGGTAATGGCCTGGCTGCGATCGGCGACGATGCCAAGCTGCTTGGCGATGGCCACGGCGGTGTCGATGTGGTCGCCCGTGATCATGACGGTGCGGATGCCAGCGTCGTGCGCCTCGCGGATGGCGTCGGAGACCTCGGGGCGGACAGGGTCAATCATGCCGGACAGGCCGCAGAAGACCAGGTCGTGCTCGAGCGCAGCGGGGCTGCAGTCGCTCGGGACCTCGGTGTAGGTGCGGCTCGCCAGCGCCAGCACGCGCAGGGCCTCGTCAGCCATGGCCTTGTTGGCTGCCACGAGCTCGGCGCGACGCTCCTCGGTCAGGGGGACGACCTTATCGCCGTCGTAGATATGGGTGCACAGGCCGATCACCACGTCGGGCGCGCCCTTGGTGTACTGCTCATACTCGCCGTCCAGGGTCTCGACGACCACGGACATCATCTTGCGGCCCGAGTCGAACGGGGCCTCGCCCACGCGCGGGTGCTCGGCAGTCAGGCCAGTGAGGCCCGCCTTGCCGGCGTCGTTGACGAGCGCGCACTCAGTCGGCTCGCCCACGGCCTCGCCCAGCTCCTCGTCCCACTGGGCATCGGAGCACAGAGCCATGCCGGCCAGGAACTTCTCCTTAGGTGCGGCGAGCTCGTGCTTGACGACGGTCATCTTGTTTTGGGTAAGGGTACCGGTCTTGTCGGAGCAGATGGTCTGCGTGCAGCCGAGCGTCTCGACGGCAGAGAGCTTGCGGATGATTGCCTGGCGCTTGGCCATCTTGGTCACGCCAAGCGACAGCACGATGGTCACGACGGCGACCAAGCCCTCGGGGATGGCAGCGACGGCGAGCGAGACGGCAACCATAAAGGTATCGAGCAGGGCGGTCGGGTCGGTAAGAACGTTGCCCACGCCGTGGCGGATGATATCAACGCCAAAGATGACGACGCAGATGACGATAACCATAATGGTGAGGATGCGGCTGAGCTCGGCAAGCTTCACCTGCAGCGGCGTGAGCTCTTCCTTGGCCTCGGCCAGGGCGCCGGCAATCTTGCCCATCTCGGTATCCATGCCGGTGCCGACTACGACGGCGCGGCCACGGCCGTACACCACGGTGGAGCCCATGTAGCACATGTTCTTGCGGTCGCCGAGCGGCACGTCGTCGGTGCCGGCGGCGAGCTCGATCACGTTGGCATGCTTCTCGACGGGTACGGACTCGCCGGTAAGGGCGGCCTCTTCGATCTTCATCGTGGCGCTCTCGAGCACGCGGCAGTCGGCCGGGACGGAGTCGCCCGCCTCGAGCATGATCACGTCACCGGGCACGAGCTCGGCGCTCGGCAGGTGCACGAGCTTGCCGTCGCGCAGCACCTTGGACTGCGCCGCGCTCATCTCCTGCAATGCCTCGAGAGCTTCCTCGCTCTTGGCCTCCTGAACCACGCCCAGCACCGAGTTGACGATAACGACGAACATGATGATGGCGACGTCGGCAAAGTCCGCCTCGCCCTTGACCATGCCCGTGAGTGCGCTGATGACGGCGGCAACGATCAGCATGATGACCATGGGGTCGGCCATCTGCTCAAAGAAGCGCTTCCACAACGGCGTCTTCTCGGCTTCCTCGAGCTTGTTAGGGCCTGTCTTGGCGAGGCGCGACGACGCCTCGTCGTTGCTCAGGCCGAGGTTCTCATCGACACCTTGGTCGCTGAGTACCTCCGCCGCGGCGGACAGGTATTCCTTTTGCATATAGAGTCCCCTCCTGGGATTCGGGCCACTCAGCAGATTGATGCCCGATCATAATTCCCAGGAGAAGGGCAAGGGCTCATCAAGGCTGCCGTGCTGAGCGGCAGTTGATAGTGGGGCTATGGTACCCCAAAGCGGCGCGTCTAGCCAAAACATTCCAATTGGAAACACGGCTCGAGTGCAACGATGCAGACCGTGTGATGCTCAACATTGATAAAACGTTTTTTCTTCGGCGCATCGTCAAACTGAAATATCGCCCAGATAGCAGCGGTCAGAACGGTTGATAAAGTTTTTTCATATACCGTTTTTACCGCAAAAAATGAACTTCTAATTCGGCATACGGTCGATTTTTTGGGGTATTCGGTCGTCATTTCGTTATAATCATCTCAGTTTTATTTCTTATGGTTTATCTATCAGCGCAAGACGATGTCAGATGGAGGTCTGAATGTACAAGCGCACTAAGATTGTATGCACCATGGGTCCCGCCTGCGATAGCGACGAGACCATCCGCGAGATGATCAAGGCGGGCATGAACGTCGCCCGTTTTAACTTCTCGCACGGCTCCTACGACGAGCACCACGGTCGCATCGAGCGCGTCCGTCGTATTTCCAAGGAGCTCGGTATGCCCGTCGGCATCCTGCTCGACACCAAGGGCCCCGAGGTCCGCACCGGCCTTCTGGTCGACGGCAAGAAGGTTGCCGTCAAGACCGGCGACAAGATCGTCGTTACTGCTCAGCCCACGACCGAGGATTTCCACGGCACCGCTGAGCACATCTCCCTCGACTACCTAGCTCTGCCCTCCGAGGTCGAGAAGGGCTCCCTCATCCTGATCGATGACGGCCTGGTTGCCCTTGAGGTCGAGTCCGTCGACGGCCAGGACATGACCTGCGTCGTCAAGAACGACGGCCTGATCGGCGAGCGCAAGGGCGTCAACATGCCCAACGTCAACATCTCGCTGCCCGCCATCACCGAGCGCGATCGTCAGGACATCCTCTTTGGCCTGACCGAGAACATCGACTACATCGCCGCTTCCTTCATCCGTGACGGCGAGTCCGTCCGCGGCATCCGCGAGCTTTGCCGCGAGAACGGCGGCGAGCACGTGACGATTTTCCCGAAGATCGAGTGCGCCCTGGGCGTCGAGAACTTCGACGAGATCCTCGAGGCTTCCGACGGCATCATGGTCGCCCGTGGCGACCTGGGCATCGAGATTAAGCCCGAGCTCGTTCCCCACATCCAAAAGGAGATCATCGCTAAGTGCAACGCGGCCTACAAGCCCGTTATCACCGCTACGCAGATGCTCGACTCCATGCAGCAGAACCCGCGCCCGACGCGCGCCGAGGTTGCCGACGTTGCTAACGCCATTTACGACGGCACCGACGCCGTTATGCTCTCTGGCGAGTCCGCTGCCGGTAAGTACCCGGTCGAGGCCGTCAAGATGCAGGCCAGCATTGCTCTCGAGACCGAGAAGTACCTCCCGGCCCACGCTCCGCTCGAGGTTCCGGCCGACGCTCATGGCACCCGCGTTGTTAACAACGTTGTGGGTATGTCCGCTGTGAACATGGCCACCACCGTTGGCGCCAAGTGCATCACCGTGCCGACGACCACCGGTCGTACCGCTCGCCTGATTTCGCACTTCCGTCCCAACATGCCGATCTGCGCGTTCTCCCGCCACGAGTGGGCCGTCCAGCAGATGATTATGTACTGGGGCGTTATCCCGCACCAGGCCGAGATTACCCAGGGCACCGTCAACGGCACGATCGTCAAGGCGATCGAGACCGCTAAGGAGCTCGGCTACGTCGAGGCCGGCGATCTGACCGTCGCTACCGCTGGCGATCCCCGCATGAGCGTCCAGCTCGAGGATAAGGTCTCCTCGACCAACGTCGCTTACGTCGCTCAGGTGCGCTAAATCGTACTTGCAAGCAAATTTGCATTGCAAAGGGCCCGGAAGGCATTGCCTTCCGGGCCCTTTTTCTGTGCCAATGCCGCCGCACGGCAAAACACGCACTCATTTCTTTACCAAAAGCGCGAAATCCACCCTTCGAGGCCCAAAAAATAAAGCCCCAAGCGCTAAAAGTGTTCGCCCGGTGGCAAACCCACACCTCACACAGGGCTGATAAATCGTTTTAGCAAGAACCAAATCGACCTGGTTTTCGGAAGCATGCGGCAAATTCTGGAACCTCCGAGCACACCCTGTTTTTTCGCAACAAAATGCCTGATAAACAAGCCTCAAAAGCCAGGTCCGGGTAGCGCGCACAGTCGTGGTGTAAGAAGCAAGGGAGGGCCATCGCCTAGAATCGTCAGTGCCTAGATATTCGACGAAAGGAAAGACGATGGCCCACAGCGACATTCTATCCCAGCCGGACCGGGGGCTCGGCCTCGACCG
>DXLW01000006.1:0-10334 GCA_019414505.1 Collinsella sp. | reverse complement strand
CGGTCGAGGCCGAGCCCCCGGTCCGGCTGGGATAGAATGTCGCTGTGGGCCATCGTCTTTCCTTTCGTCGAATATCTAGGCACTGACGATTCTAGGCGATGGCCCTCCCTTGCTTCTTACACCACGACTGTGCGCGCTACCGTTTTGGCTGTTACTAAAAAGGTAACAGTACTCATATTTGCCCTTTTTTGCCCACGGGGCCTCGAAGGGGCTGCCAATCAGGTTCCAGGGGAGGTGGTTCGAGGGCCGCAGAGCAAAAAAACGGGGGCGCAGGTTGTCCTGCGCCCCCGTTTTCTGGGCATTGCGGTTGTTTGCCGCCGGTTGTTACGCCGCCTCGTCGAACTGCGAGTTGTACAGATCGGCGTAGAAGCCGCCTTGGGCGAGCAACTCGTCGTGCGTGCCCTTCTCGACGATATCGCCGTCGCGAATTACCAGGATCACGTCGGCGTTGCGGATCGTGGACAGGCGGTGCGCGATAACAAAGCTGGTACGGCCCTGCATCAGCGCATCCATGGCACGCTGAATAAGCTCCTCGGTACGAGTGTCAACGTTGGAGGTTGCCTCGTCCAGAATTAGCGCCGGGCGGTCGGCCAAAATGGCACGGGCAATGGTCACGAGCTGGCGCTGGCCCTGCGACAGGTTGGTGCCTTCCTCGTTGATCATAAAGTCGTAGCCGCCGGCGAGCGTATGGATAAAGTGATCGCAGCGTGCGGCGCGTGCAGCGGCTTCGACCTCGGCATCGCTTGCATCGGGGCGTCCGTAGCGGATGTTCTCGCGGATGGTGCCGTTAAACAGCCAGGTATCCTGCAGCACCATGGCAAACTCGCCGCGCAGCGCCGCGCGGTCCCAGTCGCGCACGTCGACACCCTCGACGCGCAGCGAACCGCCGTCCACATCGTAGAAGCGCTGCAGCAGCTTAATGAGCGTGGTCTTGCCGGCGCCGGTAGGACCGACGATGGCGATGGTCTGGCCGGGCTGCGCCTCGCAGCTAAAGTCGTGGATGATGGTCTTGTCGGGCGTATAGCCAAACTTGACGTGATCAAACTCCACATGGCCGGGGCGCTTTTCGGGAATCTGCGCGTCGGCTTTCTGCTCCTCCTCGGGCGCGGCCAGGAACTCAAAGACGCGCTCGGTGGCGGCTGCCATCGACTGCATCGTGTTGCTCACGTTGCCCAGTTGCTGCACGGGCTGCGTAAAGTTGCGAACGTACTGGATAAAGCTCTGGATGTCGCCGGGCGTGGCGTTGCCGGTCAGTGCGAGCTGTGCGCCCACCACGACAACGCCCACGTAGCCCATGTTACCCACCAGGCTCATAAGCGGCATCATCAGGCCCGACAGGAACTGCGAGCGCCAGCCACTAATAAAGAGGCGGTCGTTTTGACGGTCGAACTCTTCGATCGAGGCCTCGGCGCGGTCGAACACCTGAATGACGTTCTGGCCGGCAAAGTCCTCCTCGATAATGCCGTTGACGGCGCCCAGAACCTGCTGCTGCTCGCGGAAGTACGGCTGCGAGAAGTGAATCATTACGGTCAAGATAATCGCGGCGGCCGGCAGCGTGAGCACGGTGACGCCGGTAAGCGGCAGGCTGATCGAAAGCATCATGACGAGCACGCCGATAATCTGCGTCACCGACGTGATGAGCTGCGTCACGCTCTGGTTGAGCGACTGACCCAGCGTATCGACGTCGTTGGTGATGCGGCTGAGTACGTCTCCCTTGCTGTGGCCGTTGAAGTAACTCATCGGCACGACGGCAATCTTGGCGGCGATTTCCTTGCGCATGCGGTAGCAGATCTTTTGCGTGACGCCGGTCATGAGCCAGCCCTGGACCAGGCTGCAGACAGAGCTCGCCAGATACAGGCAGAGCAAAAAGCCGAGCGTCTTGGCGATCCAGTCAAAGTCAACGTCGCCGGTGCCGTTGACCTTGGCGACCAGGCCTTCGAACAGCTTGGTCGTAACCTGGCCGAGCACCTTGGGTCCCACAATGTTAAAGATGACCGAGCACACGGCAAAGGCGACGGCGGCAAACACGGCAATCTTGTGCTGGCCGATATAGCCGAGCAGCTGCCTCATGGTGCCCTTAAAGTCCTTGGCCTTTTCGCCACGACGCATGCCACCCATGCGGCCCATGGGACCACGCTGGCGGGTGGGCTTGGGAATCTGAGTCTTGGTCTCGTCTGCCATTAGCGCTCGCCTCCTTCCATGACGGCTGCAATTTCTTCTTGGGTAAGCCCCAGCTCCTCGGCGGAAAGCTGCGACTGTGCGATCTCCAGGTACGCCGGGCAGCTGCGCAGCAGCTCCTCGTGCGTGCCGGTGCCCACTACGTGGCCGTCGTCGAGCACGATGATCTGGTCGGCGTGCATGATGGTCGCGATGCGCTGGGCCACGACCACGAGTGCGGCGTCGGTAACGTTTTTGGCCAGCTCCTCGCGCAGGCGCGCGTCGGTCTTGTAGTCGAGGGCACTAAACGAGTCATCGAACACCACGACCTCGGGCTTTTTGGCCAATGCGCGGGCGATGGCCAGACGCTGGCGCTGACCACCCGAAACATTGGAGCCGCCCTGGCTGATGGGGGAGTCGTAACCGCCCTCACGCTCGGCGATAAAGTCCTCGGCCTGTGCGATGCGCGCGGCCTGGCGCATGTCATCATCGCTCACCATGTCGCCGGCAAACTTGAGGTTGCTCTCGACGGTGCCCGAGAACAGACGCCCCTGCTGCGGGATGTAACCAATGCGGCGGCGCAGCTCGGAAAGGGTCATGTCGCGCACGTCGATGCCGTCGAGCGAAATGCTGCCGCCCGTGACGTCGTACAGGCGCGGAATCAGCTGTACGAGCGTGGACTTGCCCGAGCCCGTGGAGCCAATGATGCCGAGCATCTGACCGGCATGCGTGGTGAAGTTCACACCGCTAATGACGTCGGCGCGGGCATCGGGGTACTGGAAGCTCACGTCGCGGAAGGTGAGCTCACCGCGCGGCGAGCTGGCCGCGGGCAGTTTGGGCGAGGCAGGGTCGTTGATGCTCGTGGGGCAGGTGATGACCTCATCTACGCGCTCGGCTGCGACCTCGGCACGGGGCAGGATGACCGAAACCATGGTGAGGATCATAAACGCCATGACGATCTGCATGGTGTAGGAGATAAACGCCATCATGTTGCCGACCTGCATCACGCCGTCGGACACGCCCTGCGCGCCAAACCAGACGATAAGCACGGTGATGCAGTTCATGACGAGCATCATGAGCGGCATCATAAAGCTCATGGCTCGGTTGGTGTAGAGCTGCGTGGTCATCAGGTCGAGCGACGCCTTGTCAAAACGTTCGAGCTCATGTTCCTCGCGGTTGAACGAGCGGATGGGCATAAGGCCGTCGAGCAGCTCGCGGGCGGTAAGGTTCACGCGGTCAACAAAGCTTTGCATCTTTTTGAACTTGGGCATGGTGAGGCCCATAAGCACGCCGACGACGGCCGAGACCGCGATGATGGCAACGGCGATGGTCCACTCCAGGCCGGTATGGTTGGCCAGGACGCGCATGACGGCGACGATGCCCATGACGGGGGCCATCAGACACATGCGGATAAACAGAGTTGCGGCCATCTGGATCTGCTGAATGTCGTTGGTGCAGCGGGTGATGAGCGAGGCCTGGCTAAACTTGCCCACCTCGGCCGGCGAGAAGTGCATAACCTTGTTGAAGGTCTCGCGGCGCAGGTCGCGGGCGATGGAGCAGGCGGTGCGCGAAGCCACGGCACCGGTCAGGATGGTGGCGACGAGCGACACGAGGCACAGTCCAAACATCGTGGTCGCCATGCGGCTCAGGTAGGCGTTCTGCACGTCGGCGGGGTCGATGCCCTGCGCCTTGTACTCGTCCTGTACATAGCTCACGGCGCGCTGGGTGACGATGGAGCCCGACATGGAGCCCATTTTGTCCGCCATTTGGTTGGCGCCCTCGACGAGCTTGCTTTGGTCTACCAGACCGCCCTCGACACCCAGGCGCAGGCTCTTCATAGTGATCTTACCGCCGTCGGCATCAATCTGCTTTTGCATGTTCTGCGCCGCCGCGGCCTTCTGCTGCATCTCGGCGAGCTGCTCGGGCGTCATCGCTGCCATTTGCTCGGGGGTGGGCATGGCCTGGGCAGCGTTGTCGTCTTTCTCGCTGGACGAGCCCATCATGTCGCCCATGGAGTTGGCGTCGATGCCCTGGTTGAGCGAAAGGACAACAGTCTCGGGCAGGCTCATGATATCGGCGAGCTTGCTGCCATCGGCACGCTCTTCCTCGGTGCCCATGTACGTTCGAATGCCGTTTTTGTCAGCCTTGCTAAACACGGCCTCCACAGCCTTGGCGTCCTTGGCGCTCATAAAGAGTTCGAGGTCGTCGAGCGATTCGGCGCGGATGGTGTCGGGCATGGGCGAGGCGATGCCGCCTTGCTGTACACCCACGTCGACGATATCACTCATGTAGGTAGGCAGTGCCAGATCGGCGTTGCAGCTGATTACGATAAGTACGATAGCTGCGAACAGTGCCAGGATATGCTTTTTAAAGAGCTTGAGAATCCTCATTCGGCATCTCTCCTTTCTTGATTGCGGTCGATAATTTCGTTGGCACGTCTAAGAAGGCGCACCATCTCTTGGGTATCTGTTTCGCCAAGCTGCTCGAGGAAGGCCGCGGTGCGGTCCTCGAATTCCCGACGTTTGATTTCGATAACCTGGAATCCTTTGTCGGTCACCGTGACGTGTACGCGACGACGGTCGGTCTTTGAGTGCTCGCGCTCGACCCAGCCCTTGGCCTCGAGGGCGCGCAGGATATTGGCGATGCGGGCGCTCGAGACCCAGGCGCGATCAGCGAGTTCGCTCGGCGTGAGCGAGCCGCCGGCGCGCATGAGGGCGCGCATGACGGCCATCTCGCCACCCAGAGCCTGGTCGGCAAAGCGCGAAACGCGCTGGTGCATGCTGCCAAACTCGGTAAAGAGCTGACGCCCAAGCTCATGGAAATCGGTATCTTCCACCGAAAACCCCTAACACTAGAAACTATTTTCGGTGGAAGATGATACCCCCATACGCGGGCCTCATACAGTAGGCAATATTAAGAGCTCATTAAGACTTAAAATCATTCAATTGCTAAAGCGTTTCAAAGAACTATCATGCCCGCGGTTAGGCGAGGGGTTGTCACCACCATGACGACTGGGACTCATATAATCGCCACGTGCGATGCTCCAACTTCCCGCAAGGAGACACCTTACATAAAGGGGGATGGAGTCATGGCATTTGACTTCACGGGCAAGACCGCGATTGTCACGGGCGGCACTCAGGGCATTGGCCTCGAGATCGCCAAGGGCATCGTCGCGGGCGGCGGACATGTCGCGCTCATCGCAAGGAACGCTGCTAAGGGCGAGGCCGCTGTGGCCGAGCTTGGCGAGGGCAACAAGTTCTATCAGCTCGATGTCGCCGATGCGCCCAAGGCGCGCGAGACCGTCGAGCAGATTTTTACGGACCTGCCGCAAACCAACATCCTGATCAACTGCGCTGGCGTCATCAGCACCAAGAAGTTCGACGAGATCGATGACACCGAGTGGCGCCGCACCATCGACATCAACCTCAACGGTACCTTTACCATGATGAACGCCGTCTACCCGCACTTTAAGGCGGCCCATGCCGGCACTATCGTCAACGTGAGTTCCGTTGCGGGCAAGATCGGTGGCGGCCTGCTCGGCACCGCGGCTTACGCGAGCTCCAAAGCAGGCGTTAACGGTCTGACCAAGGCAGTCGCCAAGGAAGGCGGCAAGTTTGGCGTTCGCTGCAACGCCGTGTGCCCGTCGCTCACGTTGACCGATATGACCTCGATTCTCTCTGACGAGAACTCTCAGCGCATCATCAACGGTATTCCTCTGGGCCGCGCCGCCCAGGCCAGCGAGCCTGCGCAGATGGTGCTGTTCTTCGCTTCCGACCTCGCCAGCTTCGTGAACGGCGAGATTGGTGACTGCGACGGCGGCATCGTCCTGGACGGGTAATACCCCGCGGTGATCGTTTGGCGGCGACCCTGGCGACTCGGGGTTGTCGCCTTCTTTCTGACATAGGCGCGTGCGGCTACGATTCGCATGCATCCAAAGGAGATATATATGAGTGAATCGACTGCGGTGGAGGCGCCGGCGGCAAAGGAGCCGTTCTTTAAGATGTCCTCCATCCCGGGCGCCAATATCTTGGTGCCGCTTCTGTTGGGCTGCCTGCTCAACACGCTATTCCCCGACCTGTTTAAAACGCTCGGTAGCTTTACGCTTGGCATGACCCAGCAGGGTGCAGGCCCGCTCGTGGGCGCTTTTTTGCTTATCGTCGGTACGACGATTTCGTTTAAGAGTGCTCCTGCCGCCGCTGCCCGCGGTGCCATCATCATCGCCGTCAAGCAAATCGTGGTCGTTGCCGTGTCGCTGCTCATCCTTTATGTGTTCAACGACAACCTGTTTGGCATCTCTGCCATGGTGATGCTGGCGGCTTGCACCGGCGCCAACAACGCTATGTACGCTGGTCTGATGGGCACCATGGGCAACGAGGCCGAGCGTGGCGCCGTCGCCATCACCACGCTGGTTGTCGGCCCTCCGGTCACGATGATCGTGCTCGGCGCCGCCGGCCAGGCTCCGATCGGCTGGTCGCTCGTGGGCGCCATCCTGCCGATCGTCGTCGGCATTATCCTGGGCAACCTGTTCCCCAGCTTTAAGAAGATGATGGCACCGGCACTTTCCGCCATCATCGTGCTCGTCTTCTTTGCTATGGGCTCGACCATGACTTTTGGCCAGCTTATCAACGGCGGTCTTCCCGGCATCCTGCTCGGCGTGATCTGCTCGGTGGTCTTTGCAATTCCCGTCATCGCGGTCGATAAGCTCACGGGCGGTACGGGTGTCGCAGGTGCGGCCATTTCGAGCTGCGCCGGAGCCAATGTGGCCACGCCTGCTGCCATGGCAAGCGTCAATGGGGCCATGTACGGTGGCGCCGTGCTCGCGACAGCTACGGCACAGGTTGCTGCCTGCGCAATCGTGACGGCTATTTTGACCCCGCTGGTCACCAGCTGGTGCTACAAGCATTTTGAGGGCCAGGGCAACGGCGATAGCAAGGCAACGACCGACAAGGCCGCCGCAGCCGCCTTATGCCAAGCGGCAATCAAAGCTAAAAACTAGCTACGCCACAGGGCGGCCACGGGGGATCCCGCGGCCGCCCTGCAGTTTCTGTAGGGTCTCTGGGACACTTTACCCTGCTAAAGCTGGCATAACAGCTAGAGCGAAGGTCGTACAAAGGCAAGGAAAAATAACATACAAATCGGTGAACGGTAGTTGTTCGCGCTCGCATTTCCTGCGGGTTTGTAAAAAACGCCCTTATGATATAAAAAAAGAAACATATAACAGCCCAGATGGAGAGGGTCGCTATGTTATCCTTCTCAAACGGGTGAAATCTTGGGTTTTGGGTTGTAGTTCCAAGGTGGATAAACGTTTTCCCTGCACCAACGTGTGGCGAAGAACGGAAGAAGCCGGTAGTGCAAGCCGAACATTCAAGAATTCAATAAGCAGCGGTGTGTGAGAGCGCCGCATTACACGTAACTAGGAGCGTGGTTACACAATGCAGGAGGCATGGGAAGGCTTCAAGGAAGGCATCTGGACGGGAGAGGTTGACGTCCGAGACTTCATCCAGAAGAACTACACCCCCTACGAGGGCGACGAGTCGTTCCTCGCTGGCCCGACCGAGCGTACCAAGGAGCTGTGGGGCGAGGTTCTCGACCTGCTGCTCAAGGAGCGCGAGCAGGGCGGTGTCCTCGATATGGACACCAAGACCGTCACGGGCATCGTGAGCCACCCCGCTGGCTACATCGATAACGCCCATCGCGAGAAGGAGACTATCGTCGGTCTCCAGACCGACAAGCCGCTCAAGCGCGCGCTGCACGTCAACGGCGGTATCCGCATCGCTTGCCAGGCTGCCAGCCAGCACGGCTACAAGGTCGACGAGAACGTTGTCGAGCGCTACACCTTTGAGCGCAAGACTCATAACGCCGGCGTCTTCGATGTTTACACCCCCGAGATGCGTGCTTGCCGCTCGGCTCACATCATCACCGGTCTGCCCGATGGCTATGGCCGCGGCCGCATCATCGGTGACTACCGTCGTGTTGCCCTGTACGGCGTCGACTACCTGATTAAGGACAAGGAGGCGCAGAAGGCTTCCACCCCGACGGTCATGACCGCCGACAACATCCGCGATCGCGAGGAACTGCAGGAGCAGATCCGCGCCCTCGGCGAGCTCAAGATGATGGCCGAGACCTATGGTTTCGATATTTCCAACCCTGCTACCAACACGCAGGAGGCCATCCAGTGGATGTACTTCGCCTACCTCGCTGCCGTCAAGGAGCAGAACGGCGCCGCTATGTCCATCGGCCGTACCTCTACGTTCATCGACATCTACGCTGAGCGCGACCTTGCCAACGGTACCTTCACCGAGGAGCAGATCCAGGAGTTCGTGGATCACTTCATCATGAAGCTCCGCATGGTCAAGTTTGCCCGTACCCCCGAGTACCAGGCCCTGTTTACCGGCGATCCGCAGTGGGTCACCGAGTCCATCGGCGGCATGGGTGTCGACGGCCGTACGCTCGTTACCAAGATGAGCTACCGCTACCTGCACACGCTCGAGAACATGGGCACCAGCCCCGAGCCCAACATGACCGTTCTGTGGTCGACCCGTCTGCCCGAGAACTTCAAGAAGTTCTGCGCCAAGACTTCTGTCGCCAGCTCCTCGATCCAGTACGAGAACGACGATCTCATGCGCGTTTACCACGGCGACGACTACGGCATCGCCTGCTGCGTGTCCTCCATGCGCATCGGCAAGGAGATGCAGTTCTTCGGCGCTCGCGCCAACCTGGCTAAGTGCCTGCTGTATGCACTCAACGGCGGTGTTGACGAGGTCTCCAAGAAGCAGGTCGGCCCCAAGTACCGCGCCGTCGAGGGCGATACGCTCGATTACGACGACGTCGTGGCCAAGTACAACGACATGATGAAGTGGCTCGCTGGCGTGTACGTCAACTCGCTGAACATCATTCACTACATGCACGACAAGTATTGCTACGAGCGCATCCAGATGGCTCTGCACGACAAGCACGTGCACCGCTGGTTCGCTACGGGCATCGCTGGCCTTTCCGTCGTGGCTGACTCCCTGTCCGCCATCAAGTACGCCAAGGTCCACCCCGTCCGTGACGAGAACGGCATCATCGTCGACTTCGAGACCGAGGGCGATTTCCCCAAGTACGGTAACGACGACGACCGCGTCGACCAGATCGCTCACGACGTTGTGCACCAGTTCATGGAGTACATCCGCATGAACGACACCTACCGCAACTCCGTGCCCACGACCTCGGTTCTGACCATTACCTCCAACGTCGTGTACGGTAAGAAGACCGGCTCCACGCCCGACGGCCGCAAGGCTGGCCAGCCGTTCGCCCCGGGTGCTAACCCCATGCACAAGCGCGATAGCCACGGCGCCATCGCTTCGCTGTCTTCGGTTTCCAAGCTCCCGTTCCGCGATGCTCAGGACGGCATCTCCAACACCTTCTCTATCATCCCGAGTGCGCTCGGCAAGGAGGACCAGGTGTTCTTTGGCGATATCGACCTTGATCAGCTGGGCGAGTAACTATTGTTAGTGCTATACTAACAATAACGATTACTGATTAGCGCGCCGGTTTCGGCCGGCGCCTATCGATCGAAGGAGACACATTATGAAGGTTTCTGAAGTTTCCGAGACTCAGGCCGATAACCTGGTCCACATGCTCGACGCTTACGCCGAGAAGGGTGGCCACCACCTGAACATCAACGTCTTCAACCGTGAGACGCTGCTCGACGCTCAGGCTCACCCCGAGAAGTACCCGCAGCTGACCATCCGCGTTTCCGGCTATGCCGTGAACTTCCACACGCTCACCAAGGAGCAGCAGGACGAGGTCATTGCGCGTACCTTCCACGACAAGTTCTAAAGGGACTCAACTCCCACCGGAGACCCGGTAAGGCCTACGCACTTTGCCTCTCAAACGTCCTCGCCGCTTCGCGGCTGCGGAATGTTTGCGAGACAAAGTGCTCCCGGCCTTGCCGGGTCTCCTGCGTTGTCGTCCTTTAGGGAACCACGCTAAATTAAATTGGTGTCCTCGGACATGCAAAGAGGCTCGCTGCGCACTTCGTGCGGCGAGCCTCTTTGCGTCCTGACGCTCCTATTTGGCAAGGTGTTTTTTAGAATCCATTTTGCGCTCGGCCTCGAAGGCCTGCCTGTCCCAATCGAGCGGAAGTCCGGCCTCGACCCATGCCTCGTAGGCCCTCCTTATGGGCTTGAGCTCCC
>DXLW01000005.1:0-14437 GCA_019414505.1 Collinsella sp. | reverse complement strand
ATAGCACGCAACAAAGTCCCGTCGCATTCGAACAGAGAAATCCGCGAACTCTCTTCGCCGCGTGGAAACAATAAGGTACACAGAAATTGCAATAGAACCAATCAGAGAAAACAGCGGAACAACCAGCAATTCAAGCTTATTACCCCATCGATCAACCACACCCCCACTCCAATGAGCGGGAATTGTATCAGGGAGGGCTGACCAAGCCGCCCATAGAATCAGAAATGGAAGAATAGATAGGATGGAAGATGATAACACTGCAGTAATTTTTTTTGAGACTCTCATCGATTCCGCATCCCCTTGTGCGCTCACATTCCACTCCGTCTTAAATCAAGTATAAATAGATGGCGCTCGGTATTATTGGCGCAATCGCGATAGCGATTACCGCCGTTGTTTCTTTAAAAATGGTAGGAATACATGTCTCCAAGAATTGATATATCGATTGACGAGCTGCCCGAAGCGTCGAGCCTTCTTGATGGACATGACTATTCGTCACAAATCATTCAGCGTATCGCCGGGGTTCCAGTAATACTCGATGCATCGGGATGCCCTCATTCCCCTTTTTTCGAAGTTGAATATGATGACAGGACGACTAGGTTTACAAGTCAAGCAAGTTAATAATCTATGTAGTCAATATAATACCGTTGAACCCGCATATCGATACCGCTCAGCCATTCGCCTCGCCCCCGTCGCACGTATCTTCATCCGGTCTGTTACTTTTAATCTAACAATTCTTTGAGGAACGTAGGTGCTTCTGAATGTACTGTCGACTTCTTCTCAAACTAATCCTAAGAGACAAGGCCGTATGGATTTGTACGCTCGTTCTCGCTGCAGCCTTTTCCGTCCCCATTGCGTTCAATTCACCCATCTACGGGCCCTTCTTTATGAAGCAGGGCATGCAGGGCTTTGTCGACGCATTCAATACGCGCGCGCCCCAGGCCAGCGGCACAGACCTATCGCCAGAGCAGCAAGTCGACGCGGAGCTTGCAAGATACGCGAACGCCGCCCTCGCCGCTCAAACCGACGCCGCCTTTCTCGATTCTGCCGAGAGCTACTACGCGCTCATGGACGAGGGCTTCCAATCCGGGTCCATCGTGGGAGACCGAGAGACCAATGACGCGGAGCTCGCATATTGCCGCGCCCTGAGCAGCTCCGGCATCACGGATATCCCGGCCTCCGCAAACGACCTGCCATTCCTTTCCTTCCTGCCTTACGCCATTGCCGCGGCGCCGTCTTTCCTCCCCTTCATCCCCTTCCTTCTCTCGTCGATACTCCTGCTCGGCGCCACAAGGCCCGGTACCCTGGCGGCAAAGGCGCCCGCACCCAAATTCCGGCGCCTTATCCAGACCGTGTTTTCGATAATCGTCGCGGGGACCGCGATGCTCCTCGCCGGCCTCGCACCCGGGAGCATTTACGCCTTGGCCCTAAACGGCTTCGGGCAGATCGGGTACCCGATCGCCTTCTTCCATAACGGCGCGCTTGCCACCACGACCGCGGGAAACGTCTTCACGACCCTGCTTCTCGCGCTGCTCGCGGGCGGAACCTTGATATCCGTTTGCTCCGCCGTCCTATCGACCGCAACGAGGCGCGTCCTCGCAGGCCCCCTTGCCTCAGCGCTGCTCGTCGCGGCCCCGGCATTCCCGTTACTGTCCGATTCGGCGCTGGGGCATAACGCCGCGCTCGAGCTCCTGCCGCTGGCCGTGTTCTCGCCTATCGAGGCAACGGGTTACGTGGGATGCTTCCCGACGGAATTCATTGGCTCCGGATCAGGCAGCGCATCGATGCTTGCCGTGGCCCTGGCATACGTCGCGGTCCTTTTCGCGGTCGGCGCCGTCGTGGCACGTTCGCCCAAACAGCCTGGACCCGCGAAAAAGCACCATGGGCTCGAGCTTCTAGACGCGAGCGTGGGATACGGAAGCACGACGATACTTTCAATCGGGTCGCTTTTCCTGAGCCCGGGAACGGCAGCGGGCCTCGTCGCTCCCAACGGCTCGGGGAAAACCACCCTTCTTGAAGCGCTGTCGGGCCAATTTCCCACCCGCATCCGCTCGGGAAGCCTGGCGGCAGACGGAATCTGCCAACGTCGATCAGCCGAATTCGCAGAACTCGTCTACCTGAGCTCTTCGGGCGGCGCGGATCTCTACCCCACGCTATCGGCCATCGAGCACCTCTCTTTCGTTAGGGAGGCGTGGAAATCGGCCGCCGACATCGACTCGCTCTGCGACTCCCTCGGAATCTCCCCATATCTCGACAAGCCGACCCGTAAACTCTCGACAGGAATGAAGCAGCAGGTAAAGCTTGCCATGGCGATATCGACCGGTTGCCCGTACCTCATCCTCGATGAACCGCTGAACGGCCTCGATCCGGGAAAGCGGAAAACCTCCTGCGACGCGATGCGCAGCGAGGTGGCGCGGGGACGAAGCGTGCTCATTTCAAGCCATCTGCTCGACGACCTGGCAGACCTCACCAACTCGTTCTACTTCATCGAGGCCGGCACGCTCGTGGAAAAGACCGAGTCGTCCTCGCAGACGCTCAAGCAGGAATACCTCGATACATACGAGCGAGGTGAATGACATGATAGGCAAGAGCTATGCAAAGATAGCGATTGTTGGCTTTGTACTTTGTCTTGCAATGGTGCTATGTGCATCATTTGCGAGGTATAGGTCCGAGCAGTCGTTCATCGATGGCGCTGAAAATGGGTTTGGCATAGACGGGATGTATGTCAACGATGGCGCGACCAGGCCGTCTATGGCGATTCTTGCAGGCGAAGACATGGAATGGCAAATCTGTAATGATGATGGCTCTTGTCTGAGTGGTCGTTTGGCCGCAACGAGCGACCCGAATTCGTTCGATCTTCTCGACAATGATGGAGCGGATTGCGGTTCTGTTCACCTTTCATATGCATCGCGAGATGGGATGGACGGCATTCTCTACGTCTCCCACGAGACTGGCGATTTCAAGATGCGCAGGACTAACCGAGTGCCGGCTTTTATCGAGGAGTGAGAGTTCCCGGCGGTCTGCCGATCAGGCCGCCGGGGTATTGAACCCCGCATTCATCCGTACACACACGGATGAATGCGGGAAGTGTCCGGATGAAGTTGATAATCAAGGAAACAATGCCGTTCTGCCTGGGACGGCTTTAGTCTGGACTTTAACTACAACATCGCGATCGACACTTATCAGCTCGCGCGACGCGCATGGCCAAATCTCGGACGCTGGTGCATGGAGGACCTTCGAGATTTACTGTACATCCAAAACGACGACGCACGCCGCGTGCTCGCCGACTGCGAAGACGAGATGGCTGTCTACAATGCGATCAGAAACAGCGTGAAGTCCGGAGAGCTTTCTGTGAAACCGCCGCGCCGTCGCGCGAGCCGACCGGGCAACCCGGGCAATCTGGTCCCGGCTTTCCCGGTCGTATTCCTACGATATCGCCCCTAAATCACCAATGTGTCAGATAAAGAATGATGCAATGGCTGTGATCACGCCTACGGCGGACGCAACGACTGCGCCTTTTTTCCTCTCCTTTAGTCCGACGATTAGGGTTGCCGTAAAGTAAAGGGCGGAAATGCAGTCTATGGCAAGCAAAACGAGTTCCTTGGGCGGTTTCAGCAAAAGGTCGCTAGCAAAGAGTAATGCAAGCAGGGCAAAGCCGATTGTGGTCAAGTATCTCGATTGGTTTTGCGACAACATGGCAACTTCCTTTCAGAACATGCAAGTGAAAAGTCGGTACGATGTCATTGCGGTTGCAAAAAAGCCGCCGCCAGGACCGGTTGTCACGAGACCGGCGATAACTTCAGCGGTGCCAGCAAGGTAGGGATCGCGCAGGCAAGCCTCCTCCTTCGCGTTCAGCTTGACCTTGTGAGGGACGTGTCTCTATAGTTTTGTCAACCGCGTGCTTCGCGCCATTTCGGCATGACGCATCCGGGCATCTGGCGCCCCCGCTTGGTTTCCTCTTCGGTTGATCCCGCCGCCCGCTAGGCCGCGTACGGGACGGCGTCGCGCATGATCGCGTAGATGACCTTGAGCCTCTTCCTCGCGACCGCCTTCAGCGCCTTGCTGTGCCTCATCCCCCTCGCCCTGCACTCCCCGTAGTACCTCCCGAACCTGTTGTCCGTGCCGATGAGGGAGTTGCAGCTGAATATGAGCAGGTTCTTGAGCCGCCTGTTCCCGCCGTGCTGAGGCGACGTCGACCTGATGCTGCTCCCGGAGCGCCTGTCTGACGGCGCCACGCCGCAATAGCTCGCGAGCTCGTCGTGCCCCCTGAACGCGGATATGTCGATCGACGTCACCAGCGCCGCGGCGGTCTTGGGGCCGATCCCGGGCACCGTGAGGAGGCACTCGTAGACCTCGTCGCCCGCCAGCGAGTCGGCCACGAGCGAGTCGAGTTCCTCGATGTCGGCGTCGAGGGAGGCTATCTCCCGGGCGAGTATCCGGACCGCGACGTCCTCGCCGGCCGGGAGCCGCCTTCCCGAGCGCGACGAGGCCAGCAGCGCCTCCCAGAGCCTCCTGGCCCCCGCCGCGGGGGCGCCCGCGCGCCTGGCGGCGTTCGAGAACCTGCGCCAGCCGGCGGCCGAGCACCCGGCGGCCCCGCCGAACTCGGCCAGCATCGACACCTGCCAGCGGCTCGACGGGTCGACCGCGCCCTCGAGCGCGGGGTCGGCCTCTGTTAGCGTCAATCTATTTTTCACCAGTTTCGCTAAACAGGCGCACCGTTCGCGCAAAGGCGGTTTCACCGGTTGCGCTAACGTATTTTCACCGATTCCGGTCACGGCTTGACGGGCCCGTCCCTCGGCAGGTCCTTCAGCCTGTAGGACCTGCCGGTTATCTTGACCAGGTGGCAGTGGTGGCACACCCTGTCCGCGATCGCGCTCGCCGCCACGTCGTCCCCGAACACCCTGCCCCAGCCGCTGATCCCCACGTTGGTGGTGATGATCGTCGAGCGCTGCTCGTAGCGCGTCGATATCAGCTGGAACAGCAGGTCCGCGCCCGCGCTGCCGACGTCGAGGTAGCCGAGCTCGTCGATGATCAGCAGCCTCGAGTGGGCGTAGTACTTGAGCCTCTTCTTGAGGATGCCGCGCGACGAGGCGTCCTCCAGGTCCTCGACGAGCCGGGCGCAGTCCACGAACCTGACCTCGCGCCCCGCCCTGACGGCCTCGATGCCCAGCGCGACGGCGAGGTGCGTCTTGCCCACGCCGGGGCTCCCCACGAGCAGGACGTTCTCGGCCCGCTCGACGAACCTCAGGGTCGCGAGCTCCTCGATCTCGGCGCGCGGGACCGACGGCTGGAAGTCCCAGTCGAAGTCCGCCAGCCCCTTGACGTAGGGGAACCCCGACGACCGTATGCGCTGGTTGGTGATCCTGACCTCCCGGGCGGCGACCTCGACGCGCGTCATCTCCTCGAGGGCGGAGGCGAAGCCCCGCTCGCCCGCGGCGACCATCCTCACGTAGTCGGGCAGGGACGCCGCCATCTCGTGCAGCCCGAGCGCGGAGAGGTTCGCCTGCGCCCTGATCGAGGGGCTGCCCTCCGCGACGGCGCCCATCACGCCCCTCCGAGCGAGTCGAGCAGCGCGAGGTTGGCGCGCGCGGCCTCGGCGATGTCCGCGTCGGCCAGGCCCCGCTTCCCCTCGAGGGCCTGCCCGTAGTGGTCGGGGTCGTAGTTGATGGGCCTCGACGGCCCGGACGCAGCGTCGTGGACGGCGACCTCCTCGCCGGCCATCCTCACCACGACCTGGCCGCCGGGCATCGCCACGACGCTCACGCGCCGGCCGATGCAGCGCCTGGGCACGGACCACTCCCTGCCGACGGCCCTGACGAGCATGGTCGGCGGGACGGTCTGGACGCTCACGTCGCCCACCATCGACTCGAGGAGCCGGAGGTTCCCGATGGGCCGCAGGCTCTCCTTCTCCCGCATGAACAGCGCGTCGGGCGGCAGGCCGGTGGTGCGGTTCGGCTCCGAGTTGGCCTGGGCCTCGACCCGGGCCACCGCCTCGGCGAGGCCGCTCCACCCGGTGAACTCGCCGCCGTAGGCGAGCAGGCGGTTCAGGAAGCGGTTGGCCGACTCGTCCTTGCCTTTGGTCTGCGGCGAGCGCGGCGCGCAGAGCCTGAGCTCGAAGCCGGCCTCCCGCGCGAACCGCCACGCCCTCTCCTGCCTGGTCCTCCTGCGGCCCGAGACGGTCACCAGGCACGACATGTTGTCCGTGATGCACTCCTCCGGGACGCCGCCGAGGCGGGTGAAGGTGGCGAGCAGGCAGGACAGCAGGTCGTCGAGCGTGCGGCTCCTGACCGGTATGAAGCGGTGCTTCCGGGAGTAGCCGAGCGTCGCGGTGAACACGCTGAACTCGAAGACCTCGCCCTCCGAGTCGACGAGCCTCATGCCCTCCTTCCAGTCGAACTGCAGCTGCCTGCCCGGGGGCGTCTCGAACCGCGGGTGCGGCTCGCGGCCGCCCGCGCCCCCGAAGGGCACGTCGTGCGCTCGGCACCACGCGGTGAAGGCGCCGTACCCGGGCAGCCCCTCCCCGCGGCCCTCGCGCAGGAACGCGTAGACGGCCATCTTGGTCATCCCGGGCAGCTGGGCCTTCGAGCGGATCACCTCCTCGAGCGGGTCGAAGGCGCTGCCCCTCGCGGACCTCCCGTCGGCGGCGGACTCGCCCTCCCGCCAGTACTTGGCGACCGTGTGCCGGTCCATGCCGTGCCTCCTCGCGATCTCACTGAAGTTCGGCTTCGCGCCGGACCCCCTGTAGACGTTCAGCTCTCCCATTACGTTTCGCTCCATATCCCGCTCCTCCCGGGTCGGATACCCGATCGGAGCATAGTTCCGTTAGCGCAGTTGATGAAAGTACGTTAGCGGGGTCGGCGAAAGCGCATTAGCGCATTCGGCGAGATGCGTTTGCGAAAGTGGTCAATTTTAGATTAGCGCTAACATCTCGATGCCCATGAGGTCGCGCGCGATGAGGTAGAGCTCGCGCCCCGCCTGGAGCTTCGGCCGCGTCGTCGTGTAGCGCTTGACCTGCGAGAAGGCGTGGAAGGTGCACCTCTGGACCCTGGTGCGCGGCCAGGTCTCGCGCACGGCCTTGGCGAACCCGCTCCCGCCGTCGGTGACGACCACCTCGGGCGCCGGGATCGGCGACATGAGGGCCGACCACGCCCTCGAGTTCTCGGACCTGGCCATGTACCAGGAGACCACCCTCTCGCCGCTGCAGCATATGAGCACCACGAGGTCGCGCGCGACCCAGATCCCGTCGACGTGGAGCACGCGGTGCAGCTCGCCGTCGGGGACGGGCATGGGCCAGACCTCCCAGAACTCGGCCGTCCTGCGCCTGAAGGACCGTCCGCCGCCCGGCATCGCCGCCTGGGAGTCCTTGGAGAGGAGCCACCCGAGGAACTCGTCCAGCCTCGTCGCCGTGTCGTCGTACCTCACCGTCGTCGACGCGCCGCAGGCCGTGCACCTCCACCGCTGGGACCCCGATGAGGTCCTGCCGTTGCGCTTGGTCCGACCGCCGCAGTAGGGGCAATAAACGGCCTTCATGGGCACCTCTTCCGAAAGGATATTTAACGGTTCCGGAAAAGGTTATCTACCTGCGGGAACGACAGGCAACCGGACACACATTCTGTCCGAGCGGTTAAAAGCGGGCACGGAATTTAAACGGCTGAAAAAGGGGCATCGACCTGCGCCGATGCCCCCAACGTGGACACACATTTTGTCCTATAAGCCAGAAACCTCCGCAGGTTTCCCCGCGGAGGCTTTTGCCACAAAGACTATTTGTCGGTGTCGGCACCGACGACGGCATGGTCATCGTCAGCATCATCGGATGCGGCTTCGGCATCCTCCTGCATGGCCGCCTGCGCAAAGGCCGCGGCATCAGCCGCCAGCTCCTCCTCGCTCATGCGAGGCACGCGCTTCTTGGTCGGCATGCCGGCCGCCTTGGCATTGCGCTCCTCCTTGGCCGCCAGAATATCGCCCTCGCGCTCAAGGTAGGCGTCCCACTCGTTATCGAGCAGGGCATTCACGGCATCGCCCTCGACAGTCTCGCGCTCAAGCAGCACCTTCGCCATCAGATCGAGCTGATCGCGACGGGCATCCAAGATCTCGACAGCACGACGATGGGCCTCGCGCATGATGCGCTGAACCTCGATATCAATGCGGCGCGCCGTCTCCTCGGAGTAATCCTGGTGATCGGCGTAATCGCGACCAAGGAACACCTGATGTTGCGCCTCGCCAAACACTTGCGTGCCCAGCTCCTCGCTCATGCCCAGGCGCGTGACCATCTCGCGCGCCATCTTGGTTGCGCGCTCCAGATCGTTGCTCGCGCCCGACGTAATATCATCGCACATGAGCTCCTCGGCAACGCGACCGCCCAAGAACACGGCAAGCTCGTCGAGCATCTCGTTCTTGGTCTTGAGGAAGTGGTCCTCCTGCGGAAGCTGCAGCGTGTAGCCCAGCGCCTGGCCGCGGCTGACGATCGAGATCTTGTGGACCGGATCGGAGTGCTCCAGGATGTGGCCCACCAGGGCGTGACCGCTCTCGTGGTAGGCAATCGTGGTGCGCTCGGCCTCGGTCATCACGCGACCCTTGCGCTGCGGTCCGGCAATCACGCGCTCCATCGATTCCTCGACCTCGTCCATCGAGATCACGGAACGATGACGGCGAGCGGCCAGCAGCGCAGACTCGTTGAGCAGGTTCGCTAAATCGGCACCAGTAAAGCCAACGGTCATCTGGGCGAGCTTCTCAAACTTAACGTCCTCGTCCATCGGCTTGTTCTCGGCATGCACGCGCAAAATCTGCTCGCGGCCCTTCACGTCCGGACGGTCGACCGTAACCTGACGGTCAAAACGGCCGGGACGCAGCAGCGCCGGATCCAGAATGTCGGGGCGGTTGGTGGCGGCGATCAGGATGACCGACTCGCTCTCCTCAAAACCGTCCATCTCGACCAGCAGCTGGTTGAGCGTCTGCTCGCGCTCGTCGTGGCCGCCGCCCAAGCCGGCTCCGCGCTGACGTCCCACGGCATCGATCTCATCGATGAAGATGATCGACGGGGCCTGGGACTTGGCCTCCTTAAAGAGGTCACGCACACGGCTGGCGCCGACACCTACGAACATCTCGACAAAGTCGGAACCCGAGATGCTAAAGAACGGCACGCCCGCCTCGCCGGCAACGGCCTTGGCCAGCAGCGTTTTACCGGTGCCCGGAGGGCCAACCAGCAACACGCCACGCGGGATCTTGGCGCCCAGCTTGCGATAGCGATCCGGATCGCTCAAAAAGTCACGGATCTCCTCGAGCTCCTCGACTGCCTCGTCCACGCCGGCAACGTCTTCAAACTTGACCTTGGGGCGTGTGGCCTCGTTGGTCTTGGCGTTGGTCTTGCCAAACTGCATGTTCCTGTTGTTGGCGCCCATCATCTGGCGCATAAAGTAGAACATGATGGCGATAAGGGCGATCGTCGGAAGCACACTCATCGCCAAGTCGCCCCAAAAATCGGGATCGTTGGTGTTGACGATGTACTTGGTATCGGGGTGCTCCGCCATGAGCTCGGCAAGCGAATCGGAGCCGACATAGGTCGAGGAGAAGCTCTTGAGCTCGCTCGTATCGCCCTTGTCCTTCTTCGTCTTCCAGTAATGACCCGTCACGCTTCCGTCTTGAACCGTATAGGTCAGATCTTCGACGCGATCCTGCTTGATGGCGCTCACCATCTCGCTCGTCGCGAGCTTAACGGTATTGCTGGAATTGGCAAAGCCGGAGCCCATGTTAAAGAAGGCGTAGCCCAGAAGCGCGCAAGCCAAAATAAAATACAGCCAGCCCGTACGCGTGGGCTTCTTGCCTCCGGGCATCCCCGGGATCTTAGGCTCCCGGGGAGTCTGGGAATTGTTATCGTTATGGTCGTCGGGCATCTTACGAATAAACCTCCGGTTTCAAAATGCCCAGATACGGAAGGTTACGATAGCGCTCGGCATAGTCGAGGCCGTAGCCCACCACAAAGGCATCGGGGCAATGGGTTCCAACATACTTGGGCGTGATGGCCGAGGTGCGGTCCTCAACGTCCTTCCACAGGAAGGCGGCGACCTCCAGCGAAGCGGGCTTGCGGCTCTCGAGGTTCTTCATCAGGTACTTGAGGGTCAGGCCCGAGTCCAGAATGTCCTCGACGATCAGCACGTCGCGACCACGGATGTCGATATCCAGATCCTTAATGATACGCACGATGCCCGAAGACTTCACACCGTCGCCGTAGCTCGAAACAGCCATGAAATCGATGTTGGTCGGCAGCTCGATCTTACGCATCAGGTCGCCCATAAAGACCACGGCGCCGCGCAGGACCGCAATCAGCACCAGATCCTTACCCGCGTAGTCGCGCGTAATCTCCTCGCCCAGGCGAGAGACGATACCGTCGATATCCTCCTGCGTGAACAGAACCTTCTCGATATCCGGATGTTGAGAAGCCATGACAACCCTTTCTTGTGCTTATCGCCCACACACCGCCGTATGGACGCGAACTACACATTCTAGCAGCGCACGGGGTAAATTTACCAGCCCGTGCGCCATCAGCGCGGGAATACCGTCAACGTCGCACAGAATAGCAGGCGTGGGACGCTATTCCGCATCGACCACGCGGAGCAGATATGCCACGCGCGTTGCGGCCGTGCACTTAAAACGCTCGTCCGCGCGAACTCCGGCGACCCACACCACGGCACCCCCCGGCGCCGTCCTCACCATGGGCACGCCGGCACGCTCGGAAACGGGAATGCGAGCCTCACCTAGCAAATCGGATACTTTCTTGCTTCGGCCACTCATCCCTAACGGGCACATCACGTCACCCGGCGCGGGACCGTCCACCCACAGGCGCGCCAATCGCGCCTCGGCAGGGATCTCGCCACGCGAGCCCGCCAGGATCCGCTCACTATCGCTGTCGGCAAAACCCAGGGCAGCCGCGTCTACCAAAGCTGTCACTTCCCCGGCAGCCGCAAGCTCACGGGCGCGGCGCACGATATCGCATCCCGGCTCAACAGCCATCGGTTCTGTGACCAGCATGCGTCCCCCGCCCAACGGCAAACGACCGGGTACGGTAACCCAGTCCGCGACCAGGCCCTCGCGAGCCGCCGGCGCCTTAAACGCCAGCATGCCAAACTCAATGCGTGCGTCAATCCCCGCCGGAAGCGTGACCGAGCCGGTGCCCTCGGCAACGCAGGAAAGGACTCGCTCCACATGTCGCATCTCGGGACGAGCGTCCGGATCGATGCGCTTAATCGCCAGTCGCACGATGCGCCGCGCGATTACCACCTCGGCCGCAGCCAGGCGCCTGGCATCGAGCACCAGCGCACCCGCTGCCTCTTTGCGCAAACAGCTTCGAAACGCCTGTGCCGAAAGCTGAGACAAAAACGCGTCCTCATCGCCTAAGATCTCGCAGGCGGCGCCAATCGTCTTGCAGACGCTCGCGTTGCGCTGCGCCACCACTGGCATTACTCGATGGCGCACGTAGTTTCGCAGATACGAGATATCCTCATTGCTCTCGTCTTCACGCCACGGCTGACCATGTACCTGTAGATAGCCCACGAGCTCGCCATGAGTTAGGTCGAGCAAGGGACGCACCACGATATTCCTCCGGCGAGGAATGCTCGATAGGCCAGCGGGCCCCGAACCCTTAATCGCGTTCATCAAAAACGTTTCCGCGCGATCCGAAGACGTGTGCGCGGTGCAGATACGAGCCGCCGTTCGCGGTGCCCCCGTCTGGGCGCAGAGCTCGCGAACATACCTCCGCGCCGCGGCATAGCGCACCTCGCGGGCCGCGGCCTCAATATTGCCCGACTCCCCATCAAAATAAGCGTGCTCCACGCACAGCGGTAAACCATATTTCGCGCAGAGCTCACGCACAAAGGCCTCGTCGCCATCGGACGCCTTGCCGCGCAGATGATGGTTTACATGCAGCACATGCAGGCGCTCGCGAGCAATGGGGGCAACACCGCGTCCGTCTTGGATATCCAGCTTTGATGTGCACGCCATAAGAAGCAGTGCCGTCGAGTCCGCGCCGCCTGATACCATGAGCACGACAGGAGCAGCCTGCTGCCTCGTTCGGGTCTCATCGACTGCCCCGGGCACGGCATGGTGTCCGTAATGCTGTGATACCGTAGGCATTTGCTTCCTCCTCTATTCGTCCGCACCCATTGTATCCTTTGGAATCTTATGTCTCGTCTGCACCTTCATATCCTTGGCAGCGGCTCAAAAGGCAACTGCGCGCTCATCGAAGGCCCCCGGGGGCTCATCATGATTGACGACGGTCTTTCTCGCCGCGAGACATTAAAGCGCATGGCAGAACTGGGACTCTCGGCAGACAACGTCTCGGCTCTTCTCATTACTCATGAGCATAGCGATCACATCAAGGGTCTCGATGTCTGGTGCAAGCACTGGCACGGTCCCCTCTTTGCCAGTAGGGGCACACTTTCGAGCAAAGAAAATCTTTCGCATCTGCCTGTCGAGGAATTCGACCCCGGTGACACCCTATCCATTGCCGGCATCCACACGCAAACCTACTCAACATCACACGATGTCATAAATCCAATCGGCTTTCGATTCGACGCCCTCGATGATTCCATCGGCTTTGCTACCGACACCGGAGAGCTATCGAGCCAAGCCATGAACACCCTCAAAGATTGTCGAGTCCTCGCGCTCGAAAGCAACCACGATGTGACCATGCTGCGCGAGGGAGAATATCCCCGCTTTCTTCAGGAGCGCATCCTGTCTGCAAGGGGACACCTCTCCAACGGCCAAGCCGCCGAAGCCGCGCGCGAACTTGTTACCGATCGCACCGAACAGCTCATTGCCATGCATATCAGCCAAGACAACAATCGTCCGAGCCTTACCGTCAAAAGCTATGCCAAAGCTCTAGCCGCAACCCTGGATGACGAGCTCGGCAGCTCCGCCACCCTTCTCCAAGGATCGCGAAAACTCTCGATACGCCCTGCGAGTCAGTATCAACCGGCAACCACTCAATAGACTGTCCTAAACAACAAAAAGGGCCGGGAATCGCTTCCCAGCCCCTTTTGTTGTCTTTTAATAGCGAAGAACACCAACGAAGTTATTCGATGGAGATCTTCGTAACGTTCTTCTTCTCGACGATCTTGGGAACCGTAACGGTCAGGATGCCGTCAGCGTACTTAGCCGAGAGGCCCTCGCTCGAAGCGTCCTTAAGATACACGCCACGCGTCGCGCTGTACGAGCTGAACTCCTTCTGCAGGAAGTTCTTGCCCTCGTTCTCCTCGTCTTCCTCGACATTCACGCTAATGGACAGACGGCCCTCGTTAAGCTCGACATCGATATCGTCCTTGGCGACGCCGGTCAGATAAGCCTTGACCTCATAGCCATCGCCCTTATCCTCAACGTCAACGGGGAACGCCTTAGAGGCAATCGAGCTGTTCGCTAGGTCGCTCATATCATCAAACAGATCGAACAGCGAGCTTGCAGAGGGACGAACGCCAAAAACCGAACGATAAGGAACCATGCTTGCCATGTTTACCACTCCTTTATAGGACTGCCGAGTCATCTTCCAGGTGACTGGGACTTCTTTTGACGCTCTTATATATGCCCACCCAGTGCTCATATATACATCGACTATAAAGTTTTTTGAGTCCAGTACTATAAGCATATCTAAGTGCGTATGACTTAGGTTTTAGGAAGGTTAAGGTTCTTTGAACCAGAGCTTAAATACCGAGTATGTCCCCAGCTACAAATAACAAGGGGCTTACAATGAGCGCGTACACGTTGTTGGTAACGAGCTAAAGGGCATCATGGACGACCAAAACCAGAACAAAATGTTTATGCCGACGCAGGGGGAAGATACTTCCACGCAGCCGCCACGGTTCCATCGTCCCCACATCTCGCAAGAGCCCATTAATGATCCGGAGCCCGAGTATGTGACGAGAAATCGATATCAAACGCTTGAGGATGCCCAAACGGAACGTAAACATATGGGCGTCGCCTCGGGAGACCCCGTATATCTGAAAGACGCACCATTATCTAAAAACAGCGCAGCTAGTGATGAGCCGATGAAAGCATTCGCCACTCATCAACAAAGAGGTCCTCGACCAAAGCAAACCTTGACGCATTCGGCTCGCTATCTCGAAACGCCAAAACAGGGAAAATCAATCTTCGTTTCATCAAGTAAACGACGCAAGCAGCATCGACTGACAATCCTGCTTTTGATCATTGCAGCCATAGCAGTTGCCCTTGTTATTCGTTTTATTTTCTTTAAATAAAAGCTCAATACCAAAAAGAATTAAATCGTCTGGCGTAAATGAGTCATTTATGCCCGGTAAACGCAAAAAAGGGGGAGGCCGCGAGGCCTCCCCCTTCTCAGTTCAAGCGTACGGCTCGGTGCCGTCCACCGGTCAGCGGCGCCCTGGCCTCCCACGGGCTGACCCCGCAGTACTCTCGGCGCGATGGGGCTTAGCTT
>DXLW01000004.1:0-52516 GCA_019414505.1 Collinsella sp. | reverse complement strand
CACCGACTTGCGCAGGCGGCCGGGCAGCGCGGCGTCGAGCTCCTCGCGGGCGTCCTCGAGCTCACCGTACTCCTCGACCAGGGGCATGAGCTCGTTCACCCGCTCGACGATGCGGCGCTGCTCGGCGAGAGGCGGAATCGGAAGAAATAGCTCTTTTAGCACTGCTGCTTTGATTCCTTTTGCGGTCGTCCCCGTGGCATGATCCTTAACTTGAATTTGGAACAGTGGAGATAGAATTATTTGGCAGAACAGGGCATTGTCTGGACCAACTGTGCCGTAATTCTGAAGGGTAATGACACGCTGTCCACAGCTGCAACGTTTCATTTCGCATATCGCGCAATACCCCATCGGGGCTTCGGTTGTAAACAGCAAATCGCCACGGTGGGTCTCTCCGCGAGACAAGCGTGTTGCATATTCGTCTTCTGAAATATACTCCTCGCGTGTGTAATCAATATAGCCTTGGCGAATGTTGCTCGCAGTCATTAGTCGAACACCTGAAGGTGATTTGTGAGGTGTTTTACCCCTGTAATCAATGAAGTTATATACGGTTTCCAGCCTTGCCCAAGCCCACCCCTCGGGCAGCTCCTCAAACGGCACTTCGTTCGCGATGCACTTATCGCTAGTCACGCGACCCTTGGCATCCACCTTCTTCTCATAGGGGGAGCCATCGGAACCGATATAGATAATGCTCTCCCCGCCCTTCGGGAATTTAGCCTTACCCTCAGCAATAAGCTTATGCTTCTCTTCACGAATACGCTCAAGCAGGACGCTTGCAGGCTCATCACTCGGGTCTTGTGGAACGAGCTTTCCCTCAATCGCCATTTGCAGGATTGAGTTCTTCAGGTCTTTTGCCTTCATCTACGCCTCAATCCCAAGAATCTCGCAAATACGAGCAAGCTTCTGGTCAATCTCGGCATCGAGCTTAGCGCGCTCTTCTTTGTAGTTCCTGATCAGTTCGTCAGGCGGTAAGATCTCCTCTTCCTCGTGAGGATAGCCGCACACGTCAAAGTTAAAACCGCCGTCTCGCAACTCGTCAACCGTATAGTACTTGGCCTTGGGATTGCCGTCTTCCTCGATATCCCGACGGTTCTCCCACCATTCCTTTACAGGTGCAAAATGTTCGATCCTAATGGGCTTGGTCTTAGAGAAGTGTTTATACCCCTCGGGCATGTCCATGCGATAGAACCAAACGCCCTCAGAGGCCCCCGTATTATCGAAGAACAGAACGTTAGTAGTGATGCTCGTGTACGGAGCGAAAACACTCTGTGGAAGGCGCAAGACAGTATGCAAGTTCATGTCCTCAAGCAGGCGACGCTTGATCTCCGTCTTTGCACTATCCTGGCCAAAGAGAAAACCATCCGGAATGATAACAGCAGCGCGGCCGCCTCGCTTAAGACGATAAAGAATGAGTCCAAGGAATAGATCTGCGGTCTCGGAGCTACGGAGTGCAACAGGGAAGTTGTTTTGCACCGATGCACTCTCGGACCCGCCATAGGGCGGGTTCATAAGTACGACGTCAAACTGGCCGTCAGGCTTGTGCTTCCACTCGCGAACATCCTTCTCGAGAGAGTTATCGTGAAAGACTTCAGGATTATCGATATCGTGCAACAGCATGTTGGTCACGCACAGCAGATAAGGGAGCTGCTTCTTCTCGATGCCGTAGACCGATCTTGCATAGAGTTCACGATCGGCTGGAGTCTGAACCTGGGAGTCGAGAATCTTGAGGGCGCTCGTCAAAAAGCCGCCCGTGCCACACGCGAAGTCAGCCACAGTCTCGCCGAGCTTGGGCGCAAGTGCCTGGGCCATAAAGTCAGTCACCGCTCGGGGCGTGTAAAACTCGCCGGCATTACCCGCGGACTGTAAGTCTTTCAGGATGGTCTCGTAAATTTCACCGAAGGCGTTGCGCTCTTTGTACTCGGTAAAATCAACCGACTCGTCAATCTCGTTGATGACTTGACGAAGTAGAATCCCATCCTTCATGTAGTTGTTGGCGTCAGTAAAAGCAGCCTTGACGACGACGTGTCGCAAAGGCGCATCAGGTGCAAGCTCAAGACTCTCAAGAGTCTTGAATAGATCATTGTTTACAAAGTCGAGAAGCTCATCGCCAGTAAGCGCCTTGCCGTCTTTCGCATCGTGCGCCCAGCTATACCAGCGCAGGCGCTCGGGGATGATGGACTGATAGGAGTCATCGTGAAACTCCCACTCCTGCTCCTTGGCATCGTAAATCTTGAGGAAGAAAAGCCAAGTCATCTGCTCAATGCGCTGCGCATCGCCATTGATGCCGGCGTCTTTGCGCATGATGTTCTGCAGGGTCTTTACGAGAGATCCCAGTGCCATTTGCTATCGTTACCTTTCTCTATGCGATGTAGAGCTCGTCCTCGAGCATCTGCGCTGCCTGAATGTACTGTTGTTTGCCGCCGAATGCGGCGACGATCTTCATTGGGCTGCCAAACCGACGGAATTCCTCGAGGTCGAGGACGTGGGTGTCGTCCAAGTCTACGAGGTTCGACGTCGCATATTTGTCGAGAAGCGCTTCAAGGACCTCACGCGCGACGCCGGCATACTCATAGAGCACGCCCTTTTTCTTGACACTATCGGCTCTCTCGCTGCGCGTAAGAGGTCTCTGGTCGTAAGCAATGTGGCAAATGAGGTCAAAGTCGCTCATTTGCTCCTGTCCAGTCTCGAGCCGCAGCTCATCCAGGAATACGCCACGCGCGCGCAGCTCATCGATAATCGCTTGTTTCTTATGTTCAGAGTTCCACGCCGCTAGGAAGTGGTCAAGAGTGTCGTATTCGCCGAGAATGTTTTTTCGCGTATAGTCCTTAAGGCTCTCAGTTACAAGAAGGCCATCGGAGGAGTAATACTGCACCATCTCCGACACTACATAGACGTCGGCCCCATGAACGTGATATTTCACATGAGAGGACGGATCGTCCGACGGCAATACGGGTGGGTCTACGATCGGAGACGGAGGCGGAACGGGACTGCCGCCATTGCCGCCGGGACCCGGATCCGCAATGGGGTCACCCGGATTAGGCTCAAACACAACAACAGGTTCGCCATCAAACTCGGGATCTGCAAACAAACGCGATGCGTCACGAAAATCGAGGATGGTGAAATAGAGTTTGTCGTAGTCCTCACAGATACGGGTTCCGCGGCCGATAATCTGCTTGAACTCCGTCATTCCGTGCTCACCGAACTTGTTGTCGAGCACGACTACCTTACACGTCTTGCAATTAACACCAGTGGTGAGAAGCTTCGAAGTCGTAACGATGGTCGGGTATTTCTCGTCGGGGTCGATGAAGTTATCTAACTGAGCCTTACCTTCCCTGTCGTCACCCGTAATCTTCATGATGTAGGTGGGGTGATCTCTTACGATATCGGCGTTCTCGTTTACAAGGGCACGTCGCATATTTTCGGCATGCTCGATGTCAACGCAAAAGACTATGGTCTTGGAGTAACGATCCGTCTCCTTTAGAAATTGAGTTATCCGCTTGGCAACTTCCTCGTAGCGCTCTTTGATGACAATCTCGCTGTCGAAGTCTTGCTTCTCGAAAACACGTTTGGGCAGAGCTTCGCCGCGATCATCTATGGTGCCTTCCTCAGTACGGTATCCGTAAATGTCGACGTTCAGCTTAGGACGAATAACTTTATACGGGGCGAGAAAGCCATCCTCGATTCCCTGTTTAAGGGAGTAGGTGTAGACAGGTTCGCCGAAGTAGGTAATGTTTGAAACCTCTTCAGTCTCCTTTGGCGTAGCCGTCATACCGATTTGAATTGCACAATTGAAATACTCAAGTACCTTACGCCATGCGGAGTCCGCCGCGGCGCTTCCGCGATGGCACTCGTCGACGATAATCAAATCGAAGAATTCCGAGTCGAACTCGCGGAATATTTCTTCACCGTTTTCTCCAACAAGCTGTTGGTAGAGCGAGAAATAGACCTCGTAAGCAGAATCGAGCTTTCGACCTACGACCTTGGTTGTAACCCTCTTGAGAGGCTTGAAATCGCCGTCTATGGTCTGATCGACGAGAATATTGCGGTCCGCCAGATAGAGAACCTTACGAACCTCGGTAGTCTGTCGCAAGCGATGAACGATTTGAAAAGCCGTAAAAGTCTTTCCCGTTCCCGTTGCCATAACGAGCAAGATGCGATTCTTACCTCGCGCAATAGCTTCAAGCGTACGATTGATGGCGATGCACTGATAGTAGCGAGGATGATTGCCGCCGTGCTCCTGGTAATACGGAGCGGTCACAATCTCCTGGCTATACGGATGTTCAAGCCCCTTAGCTTTTGAGTATCGTGTCCAAAGTTCCGCCGGAGTGGGAAACTCGTCCATGGCAAGAGCGCGCTCTTTCCCGGTAAGAAAATCGTGCTCAACAAAACCCTTTCCGTTTGAGCTGTACGCAAACGGAATATCGAGCAGCTGGGCATATCCCATCCCCTGTTGGAGACCGGCATCAACGGTGTGCTCCGTATCCTTAGCCTCGACGATTGCGATAGGGATGCCCGGAGCATACATCAGAAGGTAGTCAGCCTTCTTCTTGTCTTTACGGGTGACCATACTTCCGCGCACAACAATCTCGCCACTGGTAAAGAAATACTCAGTGAAGACTTGGGTATTGCGATCCCACGACTTCATAATCGCAGGATCAATGAGTTTAAGCCGTGTGTCAGACTCGTTCATACGTCTCGGAACCCCTCATTGCGCAAAGCGACAGCTATTGATGTTGAGTTGATTAATTTTATCATCACTATGCAATCTAGCAGCCGCTTTATACTAAATGAGACGAAGTAAAGTCAGCCCTGTGAGAAAGCTCCAAAGAAAGCAAAATGAGCCCCGTTGACTTGAGTCAGAGGTCATTCCCGGAGCCCCGCCTACCTCCCCTCCGCCTTCAGCTTCAGCAGCAGGTCGCCCAGCTCGGGGCACTTGCTGGAAAGGCGCGTCTGGGGTCGCTCGCCCATCCCCCACCGCTGGCGGATCTCCTGGGCGTGCGGACTCACGCGGTAGTCCCCGTCCATCATCTGCTTGAGCAACTTGGCGGTTACGCGCGCATCGGCCAGAGCGCTGTGGGCGTGGCCCGTCGACTCGTCAAACTCGATGCCAAACCACGTCGCCGCGTCACTCAAAGAAACGCGCCCGTGGCTGCCCACGTCCATGATCGAGGTGTAAAACGCCTGCAGGTCGGCCCAGTCCGTAGGAAATGCGGAAAGGTCGATGCGCTTTGCCTGGCACTCGGTCAAAAGCTGACGACGGTCCGTCCCGCTCCAGCAAACCACCTGGGCGGAGTAGCGACCGATCCAATCGTTGAGCCTTTTGATCACCACGTAGAGCGGATCGGCCATCGCGGTGTCCACGGCCGATATCCCCGTAAGCTCGCGGACGGGAAACGCAACGCCTTCGGTAAATTCCGTCTGCACAAACTGCGAGAACTCGCCCATAACGTTGCCGTGGTAATCGAGCTTGACGGCGCCGACCTCGATAATCTCGTTGCGCAGTCCACGGCGCTGGCGCTGTTTTGGCACCGGCGCAAACTCAAAGTCCAGCACGATCTGGCGCGCAAACTTCGTCGTATCGATAGCCGAAATACACGGCGTCTTTTCAGCTGACACGGTTAGGGCCTTTCTCCGTCAACCGCCGCTTGCTACATAGGCGGCTACATTGCTGTAAGGACAGGCGCCCGCGCGGACATGAAATCGCACAGCACGGCTTTCCGGCATCCTTGCGTAAAGCCACACTTTGAGAGAATCACGTCACTGTTATTATCGAACATATATTCGTATTTATGACCGCGCTTTGATAGAATGGCAGTTGTTGACGGCAGTTCCATGTGCCGGGCAGCGCCCTCCATGCGACGGGAGGTGATGCCCATGACCGATCTGATTGATTTCGTGAAGCTCCTGACCGCTTTGGTCTCGCTCCTCACGGCGCTTATCGGACTTTCCGAGGCACTTAAGCAGCGTACGAAGCAAAAGAAGAGGGGTCGACGCCGTTAAGGCATTGACCCCTTGAACTAAGTAACGGCGCTGCCCAGCTATCACCCTTGGGCTGCCGTCGATTTTATTCTACCCACGGTTGCCAGGTTTAACAAATGAATTTTCAGTAATGGAGCCTCGGAGCCCGCTCGCTCAACCACCTGGCCATCGGATTAGCCGGATTCTGGGACACGCCTTCCGTCCCAGGCCTCTACCGGAAAATGCGTCCCACCCTGAGGCTCGATTCCGGGACACGGTTTCCGTTTGAAGCCCCGATGGGAAAGCGTGTCCCGTTCCGAGAGCTCATTCCGGGATGCAGTTTCCGCCAGAGATGCCACCGGGAAAGCGTATCCCGTTTTGGAGCCGAATTCCGGGTCGTAGTTTCCGCCTGAGGGCCGATCCGGAAACGGCATCCCATTCTGAAGCCGAAATCTGGAACGCACTTTCCGCCAAAAGTCGCAAAAGGAAAGCACATCCCATTCCCAGCATCAAATCAGGACGCGCTTCATTATCCCCGCTCGCACATCTCGGCAAACGAGACCAGCTTGACGTCTCCCCTACTCTCTGCGGCATCCCGACATCCCTGCGTAAAGCCACTTTTTGAGAAAAGCGCATAGCTTTTTCGTTGCCGCCTAAAGAGCTCGCTTCGGTGCACGAGCTTTTGCAGCACGTCTTCGCCCACCGGTTCATTGCGCCATTTGCACTCCGCAAACAGCGCAGTGCCCTCGCCATCGTCAACAATCAAGTCGATTTCTTCCTGCGTATGCGTGCGATTATCCGTCCCCCACCAGCGCCCAACGCTCGCCGGAACCACATCGAGCTGGCCCGCCCGCGCGAGTTCGTACACGTATTGTCTGCATATAAGCTCAAAGACCGTACCCATGTAATCCGATACGTGTGGCTCAATGCGCTCATACGCCATCTCAGCCATATCGTTTTGAATCAGCCCGATGTTCTGCGGAACAAACTTGTACCAGAACCTAAACATCTGGTCGCTCAGCAGATACACGGCTCGCTTATTGCTCGTCTCGTTTAGGGGCAGCTCGCGCTCGACAATCCCAAGCGACGCCAACTTATCCACATAGCTCTTTACGTTGCTCGCAGGGATTCCCGTGGAGCTCGCAATCTCCGAGATCTTCGAGCGCCCCTGAGCTATTGCTTGCACGATCGCATCATATTGCTCGGGATTGCGGCACTCCTGCAATAGCAGGTTACTCGGCTCCTCAAAGAGATAGCCCGTAGGAGTAAGAAAAAGACGTTTGATGTTGTCCTTGAGCGGTGCGACAGGATCGACTTTCTCGATATATGCAGGAATGCCGCCCGTCATGCCATAGCAAACCGCAGCGTCTTCGCGACTCATGCCCTGCCACAGGCCGAGGGTCGTCGTAAAATCGAGCGGCATGATCTTAAACTGGGCCGTACGCCTACCGTATAGCGGACTCTCGTAGCCCAGCACCTGCTCTTCCATAAACGAAAGCGACGACCCGCACAGGATAAGCATGAGCTTGGTCTCTTTGTACAGGTGATCGATCTTGTCTTGCAGCAACGAGCTGATTTCGGGATTCGATTGGGCGAGATAGGGATACTCGTCAATCACGACAACCAAACGTTCCGTGCGAGCCATGGTGGCCAATGCATCGAACGCTTCGTCAAAACTACGAAACGACACGCCTGCAGCACCAACCGAGCCTGCAAGTATCGCCTGGCTAAAGCCGTGCAGGTTTGCCTCCGCATTGGTACGACGAGCTTGAAAGTAAATAGCCTTCTTGTCTTGGATGAATTCTGTGATAAGACGCGTTTTGCCCACACGACGACGGCCGTAAATCACAGGCATCTCAAAGGAGCCCGTGCCATACAGTCGATTGAGCTCGGACATTTCCGCCGTTCTTCCGATAAACATAGGGCCATCCTTCCTTTGCGTTATAGCTAGCTATATTATACCTTCCTATAATATAGCTAGCTATAACGTGATTCGACAAGCGGCGCACGAAAAGGGGCGATACACCGCCGCACGTGGACCGTTCCGGAAAATGTATCCCGTTCTGGAGCCAAAAACTGGGCCGTAGTTTCCGCCAAACATGCCATCCGGAAAGCGTGTCCCGTTCTGAGTGGCAATTCCGGGACACAGTTTCCGCATGCGGCCCGTTGGGAAAGTTCATCCCGCTCTGAGGGCTCGTTCCGGGATGCAATTTCCGTTTGAGGCCCGATCTGGAAACGGCATCCCGCTCTGGGACCGAAATCTGGGACACAGTTTCCGGTTGAGGGCTGTTCCGGAAAGCGCGTCCCATTCCAAGCGGCGATTCCGGGTCACAGTTTCCGCAGATACAAGGCGACAGTCCGCCGCCCTTATCACATGCCTTCAAATATGCGATCCAGAAACACAAAACAGCAGATAGAATGCTCTTTTTCAAAAAGTACACGTCCCGAAACTTACCAAGACTTCATATCCAGCTACCGTTCACGGTCGCCGATTACCGCCCACCGATTCAAACAAGAAATATGTCGCCAAAAGCAGGCCATCTACCTGCATGGTTAGATTTTGGTCAGCTTTTGGTCAGCTGAGCGGCAAGTTCCAGCTGATACGTTTTTGCTACCCAAAAGGAGGCGGTAGCTCATGACCCATTGCAATGACCAACTCATCGACCAGCTGCCCACTCAAGCCGAACAAGAGGGGCGCTGCCTGATTCCCCCGAGCACGGCGATCCGAAAAGCGCTCCTTCGGCGCGCCGGCGGCACGGTTGTCTCGCCCATGCCGGGGTTGTTTGCGCGAAAAACGCGCTGGGATGAACTCAACCGAGCGCAACGCCATTGCGAGATTATCCGCGCCCTTGCGATCATCCATCCCGATTGGACGTTCTGCTCGTTTTCGGCCGCCTGTCTGCTGGGGCTCGAGGTCTCGTGGCGACACCTGAACGTCGTGCATGTTTGCAGCTCGACAAAGCCGTCGGCTCGTCCGGGCGCACATATTCAGCGGCACCAGATTGAGCCGGCCGGAGCAATACGCAGAGCCGGCATATCGGTAACGCCGCCCATCCAAACGGCCACAGATTGCCTGCTGCAAACTGGTTTTGCCGACGGCATGCCCATTGCCGATTCGGCGATCTCAAAGCTCGGCCTTGCGCCGGAACAGCTGATGGAGGCCGTTGAGCAACGAGCGACTGCCCGCAATGGTCGCGCGATTCGCACCGCCCTCACAACGCTTCGATATGCCGACGCCCGCGCCGAGAGCGGCGGGGAATCGGTCGCCCGAGCCATCATGATCGAGACGGGCTTTGCGCCCGACTGGCTTCAATGCGAGCTGACGGACCCCTTCGATTCGGCCAAGCCCATACGAACGGACTCTGCCTGGGAGCGCCAGGCGCGGGAACTCACGCTGGGCGAGCTCGACGGGCTCATCAAATATACCGACCAGACTATGCTGGCCGGACGCACCACCGCCGAGGCGCTCGTTGCCGAACGACAGCGCGAGGCGCATCTATCGCTCTACGGTCACCCTCTGCTGCGCTTTACCATCAGCGAGGTCCGCTCGGCAGGAGTGCTCGCCAAAAAGCTGCAGACGGCAGGCATCCGGCAGACCGCGCTGCCGACGTGGCTCAACGACGTGGAGCTGTAGGAGCTGCTAGGCCGTGCATCGCCGGATCGCATCCCCCCTATCTGGGCCGCGTTTTCCCAACGGCCACGCCAACGGAAAGCGCGGCCCAGCCTGGACGCTCAAAACGGGATGCACTTTCCGGATGGCGGGCCTGGCGGAAAGCGTGTCCCGGAATCAGGTCTCGGAACGGGTCGTGCTTTCCGGTTGAGTCCTTCAGCGGAAACCGCATCCCGGAATAAACGCTCAAACTGGGATGCACTTTCCAAACGGCCGGCCAGCGGAAAACACATCCCATTCTGAGGCACGATTCCGGGACGCAGTTTCCGCATGCGGCCCCGTTGGGAAAGTTAATCCCGTTCCGAGGCTGGATTCCGGGACGCAGCTTCCGCATGCGGAGGCGCTCCAAACAAAAGGCCCCGGCTCGCGATGGAGCTGGGGCCAAAGGCGCAGCATATGCAGTTGGTGTTGAGCGCGAACAGCCCGTCAGCAATGCTGTCCGCACCCTACCCTACCCGCGGCGACGGGCGCGGCTGTAGGGCGTATCCACCATGGGCAGATCTGGACGTAGTTTGCCGTCAAACGCGCGGTAGGCGTTCTGCACGGCGGGCGCCGTGGGGATCGTTGCGATCTCGCCGATGCCCTTGCCGCCGTATGCCACGGGCAACAGCTCGTCCTTCTCCACGTAGATAGCGTGGATATCCGGAATCTCGGGTGCACGGAACAGCCCGAGCGTACCGTACCTTGCCTGGGGCACGCAGTCCTTGAGCGGCCAGTCCTCGGTAAGTGCGTAACCCATACCCATGAGCACACCGCCTTCGATCTGACCCTGGATGGAGATGGGGTTGACCACCTTGCCGGAATCGTGCGCGGCGTAGACCTCGCTCACGCGGCCGTCATCATCCAGAATGACCACATGCGTGGCAAAGCCGTAGCAGATGTGGCTCTTGGGATTGGGAACGTCGGCGCCCAGTTTGTCGGTCGGCTCCAGGTACACGTAGCCAAACTCGCATCCCTCGAGCGCCTTGATGGCAGCCGCGGGATCCTGAGGGTGCATACCCTGGCCGGCGACGAGCTCCTGCGTGTGCAGCTGATAGGCGCGACCGTCGTCGTACTCGATCTTGACGCCGTCGCCATGCGCGCTCACGGGAGTATCGGGTGCGGGCTTGCCGGTCTCGATGTCAAGCATGGCATCGCGCAGCAGGAAGGCGGCGCCGCGCACGGCCTCGCCGGTCACGACCGTCTGACGCGAACCAGACGTGGTGCCGGAGTCGGGAGCGTTCTCGGTAGAGCACTCACCGTTGGCGATGCAGCGAAGCGGCAGGCCGCATGCCTCGGCAACGTCTTGCAAAAAGACGGTGTTGCAGCCCTGGCCGATGTCGGACGTGGCGGCATAGACCACGGCCGCGCCGTTCTCGATGCGAATCTTGCAGCGGCCGGCATCGGGCAGGCCCACGCCCACGCCGGCGTTCTTCATGGCGCAGGCAATGCCGGCGTGTCCGGGATGCGCATAGTAGGCATCCTTGACCTCGAGCAGTGTCTCCTTAAGCGCCGTGGAGCAGTCGGCAATCTGACCGTTGGGCAAAACCTCGCCCGGCTCGATGGCGTTGCGGTAGCGGATCTCCCACGGATCCAGGCCGACCTTCTCTGCCAGCAGGTCGATCAGGCTCTCGAGCGCAAACTCGGACTGGCAGACGCCAAAGCCACGGTACGCGCCGGCGGGCGGGTTGTTGGTGTAGTAGCCAAAGCCGCGAATGTCGGTGTTCTGGTACTTGTAGGGGCCGACGGCATGCGTGCAGGCGCGCTCGAGCACCGGGCCGCACAGCGACGCGTAGGCGCCGGTGTCAAAGTTGATCTCGCAATCTAGGCCGGTAAAGTTGCCCTCGGCGTCGCAACCCAGCGTAAAGGTACCGTCCATGGCATGGCGCTTGGGATGGAACGCGAGCGACTCGGCGCGCGTGAGCTTGCACTTCACAGGACGCTGAAACTTATAGGCAGCAAGCGCGGCCAGGTGCTGGATCGAAACGTCCTCCTTACCGCCAAAGCCGCCGCCCACGAGCATGGTCTCGACGACCACGCGCTCGGGCTCGTTGTCCCAGCCAAACATGTGGGCACACTCTTTGCGCGTGTCGTAGGCACCCTGGTCGGTCGACTGCACCTTGACGCCGTTCTTGTACGGGAAGGCAACGGCGCACTCGGGCTCCAAGAAGGCATGCTCGGTAAAGGGCGTGGTAAAGCGCTGCGTCACGGTAAACGCGCTCTCTGCCAGCGCCTTGGCGGCGTCGCCGCGCGTCACGTGACGGCTCTGACACACGTTGTCCTTGAGCTCCACCGTGTTGCCGAAGGCAAAGAAGCTGTCATGCAGGCGCGGGGCATCGGCGGCCCTGGCCTCGACAATGTTGCGCACGGGCTCCAGCGGCTCGTAATCGATCTTTACGAGCTTCTTGGCCTTCTCGAGCGTCGCCTCGTCCTCGGCAACCACCAGCACGATGGCGTCACCCACGCAGCGGGTGATATCGCCCTGGGCGATCATGACGTCCCAGTCCTGGATAAGGTGGCCGACCTGGTTGACCGGCACGTCCTCGGCACGCAGGATGCCCACCACGCCGGGCAGAGCCTCGGCCTTGGAGGTATCGATGGAGAGCACGCGGGCGCGCGGATACTTGGAGCGCACGGCGCTGGCGTAGGTCAGGCCCGGCTGATCGAGCTCGTCGATGTCGTCGGGATACTTGCCCTCGCCGAGCACCTTCTTGCGCACGTCAATACGGAAGGCGCGCTTGCCCACGCCGTAGTCATCGCCGCGCTCCAGGTCCTCGTCGATCTGCTTTTCGCCGCGGAGCACCGCAGCGGCCAGCGAGATGCCCTCGATAATCTTTTTGTAGCCGGTGCAGCGGCAGACGTTACCGCGAATGGCGTACTTGATCTGCTCCTCGGTGGGCTCGGGGTCCTCGGCGATGAGCGCTGCACCCGCCATGACCATACCGGGGATGCAAAAACCGCACTGTACGGCGCCCACGGCGCCAAAGGCATACACAAATGCCTCGCGCACGTCCTCGGGCAGGCCCTCGACGGTCACGATGTTACGGCCGGCGGCAAGGGCGGTGGTCAGCACGCACGCCTTGACGGCCGCACCGTCCACATGGATGGTGCAGGTGCCGCAGGCGCCCTCGGAGCAGCCGTCCTTGGCGGAGTGAATGTGCAGGTCGTCGCGCAGATAGCGCAGCAGTGGTTTATTCTCCGTCGTCGTGTGCTCGACACCGTTAACGGTAAAAGTGAATTCCTGTGCCATGGTGATTCCCTTCTACACGCCGGCGGCGATGCCGGTGCGGTCGTGGATGGCGCCATGCGGGCAGACGACGGCGCACATGCCGCACGACAGGCAGTCCACGCCGTCGATATGGGCGCAGTTGTCCTCGATGCGGATAGCGCCGGCAGGGCACTTTTTGGCGCACATGCCGCAACCGATGCAGCTCGTATCGCAAATCTTACGGGCGATGGCGCCCTTATCGGTGTTGTTGCAGCGCACCAGGATATTCTGGTAGCCGGGAACGAAGGCAATCACGCGCTGCGGGCACGCCATGCCGCACAGGCCACAGCCCGTGCACTTTGAGCGATCCACGCGGGCGATGCCATCGACCAGCGCAATGGCACCGTGGGGGCAGGCCGCGACGCAAGCGCCACAGCCAATGCAGCCTTCGCTGCAGCGGGCGTCGCCGCCTGCGGAGGCGCAACCGCTTCCGCAGGCAACGTAGGCCACGTTATGTTGAATGGATTTGGCCATAAGAGACTCGCCTATTTCTTAAGAAGGTACGAATAGTTGTCGCGCACAGCCCTGATGGTCAGGCGGACGGCCTCGGGAAGGCCGGTGTTGACGGCATCGACCGAGACGGTGCGGACCGTGCCGGCGACGCGGACCTTAAAGTGGTCATCATCCACGGCCAGGAAGCCCTCGTTCTCGGAGTTCTCCATGTCCTGCTCGCTCCAGAACAGGGTGAGCTTGTCCTTGTAGGGACGACCCTCCTGGTAGGGGCAGAACACGGCGCAGTTACCGCACTCGTTGCACATGCCGTCGACATGGACGACCTGATGCTTGGCCAGGCCCGGCACCTTAATTGCCACGTTGGCGCGGTTGGGGCACACGTCGCAGCAGACCTCGCACACCGAGCCGCAGCCCAGGCAGCGGGTCTTGGTGCAGTTGCGCTTGTCGCGGCACAGCGACCCCTTGCGCTCGTAGCAGGTGTCCTCGCGGCCGGCCTGCTCGTTGCAGTCGGCGTACTTGTTAAAGTCCACACCGGCGATGGCACGGGCGACCTCGGCGGCATCGGCGATAGCCTCGACCACGGTGGCAGGACCGCGACGGCAGTCGCCGGCAGCCCAAACGCCCTCGACGCCGGTGGAGGTGGCGGCAAGACGGCCGCGACGGTCGTGCTCGACGCCCGCGGCATCGTACAGGCTGGCATCGATGCCCTCGCCCACGGCGCAGATCACCGTGGTGGCGGAAAGCTCGACGGTCTCGCCCGTGGCGACGGGGCTGCGACGGCCGCTTGCATCCGGCTCGCCGAGCTCCATGACGTCGCAGGTCAGCACGGAGCCGTTGAGCGCCTTGGGCGCCAGCAGCTCGCAGAGCTCAACGCCGTCGGCAAGAGCAAGATCGAGCTCTTCCTCGTCGGCGGGCATCTGCTTCTTGGTGCGGCGATACACCAGGCGCACGTTCTTCACGCCAGCCAGACGCTTGGCCACGCGGGCCGCGTCCATGGCGGTGTTGCCGGCGCCAATGACCACGACGTCCTCGCCCAGCTCGAGTTTCTCGCCCTTCTTGGCGGCCTCGAGGAACTCCAGTACGTCGAGCTCGGCACCCTCGCCCAGGCCCGCAGAGCCGGGCATCCAGGCACCGGTGGCCACGACCACGTCGGTAAAGCCCTGGTCCTTGAGCTCGTCGATGGAATCCACGCGAGCGTTGAGCTGCACCTTGGCGCCAAAGGCCAGGCAGAGCTCGGCATCGTGGGAGATATCGTCGCTCGCGATACGGAACTCGGGGATCACGTGACGGACCACGCCGCCGAGAGAGTCGCGGGCCTCAAAGATGGTGACGGGCACGCCGGCACGCGTCAGGAAGAACGCCGTCGCCAGGCCGGCCGGGCCGCCGCCGATAACGGCAACGTTGCGCTCGCCGTCGTTTGCGATGGCCTGGGCGCGCAGCTTGGGCAGCACGGCGGTCATGGCCTCACGGGCGGCCTTGAGCTTGCTGGCGCGAATCTGGGCGCCCTCGGGCTCGTAGAACGCACGCTCGCAGGCACGGCCGCAGGGATGCGGGCAGATGGTGCCGGTAATGAACGGCAGGGCGTTGCGCTCGATGATGATGTTGAGTGCGTCCTCGTAGCCGCCCTCGTCAACAGCCGCCAGATAGGCGGGAATATCCTGCTGGATGGGGCAGCTCGTGCGGCACGGCGTGGCAAAGCAGTCGGAAAGCGGGCTCTTGCCGGCGACCTTGCGGTCGGGCAGCGGGCGCAGCGGCTTCTTGTAGAGCGGGTTGGTGAGCGAGTCGGTCTGAATCGCGGTCACGGCCTCGAGCGAGACGCCCGCAAACGGCTTGCCATCCAGGTCGGTAAACTCGCCGGCCATCTGGCTAAAGCGCTCGTAGCCACCGGGCTTGAGCACGTCGGTCGCCAGGGTGACGGGCCAAATGCCGGCATCATACAGGGCGCGGATGTTGTAGACCGTGGCACCACCGGAGTAGCTGATGCGCAGCTTACCGTCAAACTGCTCGGTAATGCGGCGGGCGGCCTCGATGGTCAGCGAGAACAGCGAACGGCCGGACATGTACATCTCGGTAGAGGGCAGCTCGTTTCTCGTCACGTCGACGGGGAAGGTGTTGGTCAGCTTGACGCCAAACTCCAGGCCGCGCTCGGCGCACAGGGCAATCAGGCGCTCGAACATAGGCACGGCATCGGCCCACTGCAGGTCCTCACGGAAGTGCGTGTCATCGAAAACGATGTAGTCAAAGCCCAGCTCGTTCAGACGCTGGCGGGCAAACTCATAGCCCAGCAGCGTGGGGTTGCACTTGATGTAGGTGTTGAGGCCCTTCTCGGTGATCAAATAGGTCGCGATGCGCTCGATCTCCGCCGGCGGGCAGCCATGCAGCGTGGACTCGGTGATGGAGTTGGACACGCGCGCCGGGATGGACTCGACAAACGCGGCGTCGACATGCTCAAACTTGTCCAGGTTGGCGAGCGCCCAGGCACGGCACTCGTTCCAAACCTCGGAGCCGCTGGCGTCCTTCATGCCCTCGATGTAGGCGTCGACCTTAGGGCTCTTGATGCCCTCCAGGTCATAACCCACGGACATGTTAAAGACAAAGCCGTCCGGGCTGCCCAGGCCGTACTCGCGAGCGATCAGGTGGCAGGCAAACCATGCCTTCACGTACTCGGCAAAGGCCTGCGGAACCTCGAGCTCGGTCGACCACTCGCAGTTGTAGCACTCGTCCTGCGCCACAATGCAGGGCTTGTTCACACACTTGGAGAGCTCCTCGCCGTCCATAACCTGAACGGTCTTGAGCTCAAAGAAGCGGGAACCGGCCACGTAGGATGCCACGATGTTCTGGGCAAGCTGCGTGTTGGGGCCGGCGGCCGGGCCAAACGGAGTCTCGATGCGCTCGTCAAAAATGGGAAGCGCGCCCTCCTGGTTGGTCGTGACCATCTTACGCACGCCAAAGATGGCGTCCTGGGACTTGTGCTCCTCGATGATCCAGTTCATCAGCTGCGAAAACGGGATCGGCCTCATGATGTCGCTCATAATGAGCTCCTCTCTGTAACGCCCGGCGAGACCGCGCGGCGGGCGCAAATACGGTGTAGCGCTAGCACAGCGCCGGCGACCCCGCGGAGGCCGCCTATGCGCGCGCCGGATGCGGCGAAACATCCGACGCGCGCGAATCTACTTGTGAATTAGTAGGTGCGATCGTTGAGCGTGCTCCAGAGCTTCTTGGACTCGGCCATGGTCCACGCGTTGATCTTGGCCTCATCAATGCCAACGAACTCGCGATCCTTGTACAGGACGCGGCCGTTGATGATGGTGGTGCGGCAGTTTTTGCCCATCATGCCAAAGAGCATGTGGCCGTCGATATTCTCCTCGCTCAGCGGCGTAAAGGGCTTGTAGTCCATAACGATAACGTCGGCGGCAGCGCCGGCCTCGAGCACACCGAGCTTGCGATCGAAGTACTTGCTCGCCATCTTGGCGTTGTTCTCGAACAGCATGGTCATGGCCTCACACCAGCCCACGTTGGGCATGGCGGCGTTGTGACGCTGAATGATCAGGAAGACCTTAAGGCTCTCGAGCATATCGTGGGTGTAGGCGTCGGTGCCCATGCACACGGGGATGCCACGACGGAAGAACTCGAGCACGGGGGCGCAGCCCACGGCGTTGCCCATATTGGATTCGGGGTTGTTGACCAGCCAAGTGCCGGACTCCTTGACGATATCCATCTCGACAGGCGTCACGTGGATGCAGTGGCCGAGCATGGTGTCGGGACCCAGCAGGTTGTGCTGCAGCAGGCGCTCGACGGGGCTGATACCACCGCGGTTGAGGCGGGAATCCCACACGTCGTTCATGCCCTCGCACACATGGATGTGGAAGCCGGTCAGGCCGTTGTTGGCCTCGGCCATCTTATCCATGGTCTCGTCCGAAAGCGTAAAGGTAGCATGTCCGCCAAACATGGCGGCGATCATGTGGTTGTCGTTATCGCGACGCTCCTTGGCGGCCCACTGGGCAAATTCGGCGTTCTCGGCAATGGCCTGGTCGCACTTTTCCTGGCCGCGGCGATCGGAGACCTCGTAGCACAGGCACGAACGCATGCCCAGCTCCTGAGCGGCGTCCTTAATGGTAAAAAGGCTTCCCGGGATCTCGCAGAAGCTCGCATGGTGATCGAAGATCGTGGTGACGCCATCGCGGATGGAGTCAAGAATCGTGGCATAGGCGCTGGCCTTGGTGCCGTCGAGCGTCAGGTTGTCGTCGATCTTCCACCACTGCTGCTCAAGATTCTCCAGGAAGTTGGTGGGGTTGCAGCCCTTAATGGCAAGGCCGCGGGCCAAACCCGAGTAGATGTGGGTGTGGCAGTTGATGAGTCCAGGCATGATGAGGTTGCCCTGGGCATCGACGTACTCGGCATCCGGGTACTTGGCCTTGAGCTCGCGCTCGGGGCCCACTTCGACGATCGTATCTCCGTCAATGGCGACCGCACCGTTTGGAATAAACGGGGTCTGAGCGTTGCGGGTAAAGACGGAACCGTTAGCGACCAGAAGCATGGATGCTCCCTTCAACATCAGAGGCGGGGTTTGACACCTCTGACATGGCGGAGTGCGAAGCGCCGGCCTACACCGGAAACGGGCCCTCTCCCGTCAACGCTTCACCAAAGGGACAAACCCTTTGAAGTGCGGCTTGGTGCCGCATGGCGTCGGCGGACGAGGCGATGCGTCCGCCGACGAATAGCACCGAATTGGTTACTTCTTGCTCTCGGGCAAGACCAGATCCACGGCAGCGTCCTTGGCAGCATCGATGTGCTGAGCCACGACCGGCGTCTGCGGAAGGATCAGGTTAAGGACAATGGCCATGATGGCGGTGGGGGTTACGGCATTGGAGCCGATGACGGTGGACACCCAGGCGGGCATACCCTCGCCGGCAAGGCAACCGCTGGCCATCCAGATACCCAGGCCAAAGACGACGGAGGTGCCGACGATAGTGGTAGTGCGATGCGTGAGGCCCTCGCGGGTGAACATGCGCACGCCGTTCATGGTGATGGTGCCAAAGACGCCGACGGTCGCGCCGCCGATGACGGGCTGCGGGATAGCGGAAAGGACGGCAGAGAGCTGCGGGAACAGACCGGCGATGGCAAAGACGGCCGCGATGATCACAAAGACCCACTTGTTGACGACCTTGTTGGAGCAGATGATGCCCACGTTCTGGCCAAGGGCGCTGGTGGGAAGACCGCCCAGCAGGCCGCCGACCATAGAGGTGAGGCCCTGGGACACGATAGCACCGGAGAGCTCGCGCTCTGTGGGCATACGGTCGATGGAGCCCAGGCAGGCGGCGGAGACGTCACCGATAACCTGGATGGCAACCATGGGGAACACGACGGCGAGGGTAATGCAGACCTCGGGATCAAACTCGAGCGCGTAGGGCATGAGCTTGGGAAGAGCGAAGACCTGAGCGGTGGCGACGCTGGAGAAGTCGATCATGCCAAAGGGGATGGAGACGATCATACCAACGATCATGCCAAAGAACACAGAGCCCAACTTGAGCGTGCCCTTGCCAAAGTTGGCGAGCGCAAAGACCACGGCGAAGGTGATGAGAGCGACGCACCAGGCCTGCGGGGTGCCCCACAACGGCGTACCCATACCGCCGGCCATATACTTGACGGCCGTGGGATAGAGAGAGACGCCAATGGAGAAGATGACCGTACCGGTCACGACGGGCGGGAACAGCCACTTGATCTTGCTGTAGGCCAGACCAAAGAGGACCGCAACGGCGCCGCCGACGATCTCGCCGCCCAGCAGTGCGCCAAAGCTAAAGCCCGAGGCGCCCATGGCCTGCAGGGCCGGCAGGAACGCGAACGAAACGCCCATGACGATGGGCAGGCCGCCGCCGATGCGACGGAAGGGAGCGAAGGCCTGAAGGGCCGTGTCGATTGCCGAAAGAATGAGCGCAACCTGAATGATGTCGGTGCTCTGCTGGCTATTAAAGCCGTAGACGCCGGCCATGATGACCGCCGGGGTAATGATGCCGGCAAACGATGCCAGTACGTGCTGAAGGGCACACGGGATCATTTCCTTAACGGGAGGCATGCCTTCGCGAGTGAACAGGGCTTCAGTGCCGTTCGTAACCGTCTCCTGGGTCATTTGACCACCAATCCTCGAAGTAGTTGTTTTCGCATCTAACGCTCTATTGTGACGCAGTGCGGGGTTGAGGTTGTGCCTTCATTGCATATCGTATTAAAGATGATTCTCATTCTCAATAATAATTTTTTGTTATCAGACTATTCTTCAGCTGAAATACCGCATTTCCGCAGGTCAGGAAAGTGTCTGGTCAAAATAACATCTAACTTTTCTTTTGGTCAACCGTTTACCGCTAAATTCCTACCGTTCGTCTGCATTACGCAATGTACCTGCGGATATACGAGATGATGGGCAGCGTGTTACCATGAGAAAAAATTGTTATGAACATTTCCGATTTCACCCAAAGGAGTTGCCCGTGAACGAGACCGTACGTCGCTTTTTGCCGATGGTCGATTTTCTGGAGCAGATACTCGGCAAAAACAGCGAAATCGTGCTGCACGATTTCGCGGATCCCGACCACGCCATCGTCGATATTCGCAACGGCATTGTGAGCGGCCGCAAGGTCGGCGGTCCCGCCACCGATCTGGCACTCAAGATCATGCACGACGCCAAGTATCGCGACCTGCCGTTTATTACGGGCTACGAGGGGCGCGGTGCCGGTGGCAAGACGTTGGAGTCAGCGACGTACTTTATCCGCGAGAATGACGAGATCGTCGGTATGCTCTGCGTCAACACCGACCTCTCGACCGTGCGCTCCATCAACGCCATGGCGCAGCAGCTCATGGCGTGCTTCGACGCGGCGCCAACGCGCACGGAGCCCGCCCCTATCGAGGTCGAAAGCCTTTCGGAGTCTACACAGGAGCTCATCGACCGCAGCATTGCCGAGTTGCTGAGCGCGCGCGGGCTGGATGTAGCGTCGCTTGGTCAGAGCGACCGCGTGGACGTCATTCGCCGCCTCAACGGTAACGGGGTGTTCATGCTCAAGGGCGCCGTGGCCTGCGCCGCCGCCGCGCTGGGCATCTCAGAGCCCAGCGTCTACCGCTACCTGCAAAAAGTCCGCAAGGAAGGCTAACGAGCAAAATGGAGTGCGGCTCCACAAGCGATCCGTCACTTGATAAAAGACCCTGCAGTTCACACGCGCTGCAGGGTCTTTTTGCATGTCATGTTTAGTTGTGGCCAACGCCTTAGAGAGCGGCGACGACCTCGATCTCGACCAGACCGCCAGCCGGAAGGGCGGCAACCTGGAAAGCGCTGCGCGCGGGGAACGGGGCCTCGAACTTGGAGGAGTAGATCTCGTTCACGGCGGCGAAGTCGGCGATGTCGGCCAGGTAGACCGTGGTCTTGACGACATCGGCAAAGGTAGCGCCGGCAGCGCTCAGCAGGGCCTCGACGTTGGCGAGGGACTGCTTGGCCTGGGCCTCGACGCCCTCGGGCATCTTGCCGGTCGCGGGATCGATGCCCAGCTGGCCGGACAGGAACACCATGTTGCCGGCCTGGATACCGGGGGAATACGGGCCGATGGCTGCGGGTGCGTTATCGGAAGACACGACGGTCTTGCTCATGTTTTTCTCCTTACAATCAGATAGAGAGCGTGAGCGCGGTGTTCGCACCGGGAGGCACAATTCGGTCTGAACACCGCGCTTGATTGGGATAGTACTCAAGGTTTCTGTTTGATGCAAGATTATTATCACGTTGCGAGAATATTTTATCGCCCAACGGTTTCCCCGAACCGCTGAACGGTTCTCATGTGGAGCAGCCAGTCCAAGCTGCTGAAGACTTTATCCCGCTTGGAGCACGGGCATCGCCCGCCGCAACGGCACCACTATACTTTTGAATATCTGAGCATTTTGAAAGGCAGGATATGACCGCAACCGCCAGTCGAACCACCAACCGCAGGCCCGAGCTCTTGGCCCCCGCCGGAGGCCCCGAGCCCTTTGCCGCCGCACTCGCTGCCGGCGCCGATGCCATCTACTGTGGCATGGGCAGCTTCAATGCCCGCCGCAAGGCCACCAACTTTACCGACGAGGCCTTTGAGCAGGCCTGCCGCGCCGCACATCTAGCCGGGTCGCGCGTCTACGTCACGGTCAACATCGTCATCAAGCAGTCCGAGATGGACGATGCGCTGCAGCTCATCCATCGCTGCTCCACGCTGGGCGCCGACGCCTTCATCATCCAGGACTGGGGCCTGTTCTTTGAGGTCAAGCGCACGATGCCCGGCATCGAGACACACATCTCGACCCAGGCGAACATCCACGACGACCGCGGAACTATCTGGTGCCGCGAGCAGGGCGCCGACCGCGTGACTCTCTCGCGCGAGCTCTCCATCGACGAGATCGCCGCCATTCACAACGCCGCGCCCGATGTGGACCTTGAGGTCTTTAGCCACGGTGCCATCTGCTTTTGCTACTCGGGTCTGTGCCTGCTGTCGAGCTTTGCCATGGCGGGCCGCTCGGCCAACCGCGGCATGTGCGCTCAGCCCTGTCGCCTGCCTTACGAGCTGATCGACGAGAACGGCCGCTCGCTCTCCCCCGCCGGTCGCGGGCGCGCGCTGTGCCCGCGTGACACCAACACGTCGCAGCTTGTTCGCCGTCTGTATGACGCCGGCGCCGCATCGCTCAAGCTCGAGGGCCGCATGAAGGCGCCCGATTACGTGTATTCCATCGTCGACGTGTATCGTCATCAGATTGATGACATGCTTGCCGATGTTTCGACCTCTAAGGATGAGGATGCCGCCCGCCAGCGCCAGCTCAAGCGCTGCTTCAACCGCGACTTTACGCACGCCTACCAGGATGGCACCTCGGGCGACGAGATGATGAGCTACGAGCGCTCCAACAACCGCGGCCAGATTGTGGGCACGGTGCTTGGCAGCCGTCTGGCCAACCGCGATGTACGCGGACTCAAGCCCGATGATCGCCGTCGCCGCGCCGCCATCGCCCGCATTGAGTTGTTTGAGCCCGTGGGCAAGGGCGACCTGCTGGAGCTTCGTCACGACAATGAGTTTGACCAGTTCCTGACCACCATCGCTGCCGATGATGCCGCTGACGGCGACATCATCGAGTGCCGCGTGCCCCGCAGCATGCCCGAGGGCTGCCGCGTGCGCGTGATTCGAAGCCAGCGCGCCATCGATGCCGCCGGGGCTGCTCTCAAGCGCGATGTGCTGCGCCGCCGCGCCGTAGACGTGTCCGTTGTGGCGCGTCTGGGCGAGCCGTTTACCGTTACGCTCACCTGCTGTGACGACCCTTCGCTTACGGCCACGGCCACGGGCTTTACCGTCGAGGCTGCCAAGACCCGCGCCGTCGAGGCATCCGATCTGGTTGAGCATGTGGGCCGCATGGGCTCCTCGCCCTTTGAGGCCGCGAGCTTTGATGTGGCGCTCGATGAGGGCTGCGGCATGGGCTTCTCCGCCGTGCATAAAGTGCGCGCCGCCGCTTGTAAGGCGCTGGAAGAGGCCATTCTGGCACCGTACGAGGAGCGCGCGAAAAAGCTCGAGTTGCCGGTGCTCGACAAATGTACTCGCCCCATGCCCGAGCACTACCGCGACGAGCCGCAGATCTGCGCCACCGTCACCTCGCTCGAGGCCGCCGAGGCAGCCCGCGCGGAGGGTGCAACGCGCATCTATATGACCACCGACGCGCTCGAGGCTGTCGGACTCTCCCCTGCCGATGCATTTGAGCAGGGTATCGTTCCCGTACTCGACGAGGTCTGCCGCGCCGTCGACCACGAGCGCGTCGATCCTTGGATCAATGCCGGAGCCACCGTCGCCGTCGGCAATATCTCCGAGCTCGCCGTAGCCGCTCATGCCGGCGCCACGGCCGAGATTCGCTCTTGCCTGCCGGTGCATAACACGCCCTGCATGGAGGCGCTTGCCGAGCGCGGAGCCGGTGCGTTTTGGCTCTCGCCCGAGATCACGCTCGACGAGATCGTCTCGCTTGGCACCGCCGCGCCCGCAGCCCTGGGCATCACTGTGTTCGGCCGCCCGCGCGTTATGACGAGCGAGCACTGCATCCTGCAGGTGGCCAATGGCTGCATCCACGATTGCGTTAACTGCCGTCTACGCGCCCGCAAGCTGTCGCTCAAGAATATCGACGGCAAGGTCATGCCCGTACGCACCGACATCCACGGCCGCTCTCGCTTGTACGACGCCTACCCCATCGACCTCACGCCGCAGGTTCCTCAGCTGCTCGATGCCGGCGTGCGTCGTCTCATGGTAGACGGAACGCTGCTCGAGGCCGATGAGGTGGGCCGTGCCGTCGCCCGCGTCCGTCGTGCCGTCGAAGCCGCGCAGGCGGGCCGCAAGCCTGCCGCCCGCCTGCGCGGCGCCACCTCGGGCTGCATGTTTGTGGGAATTAGCTAACCGAAAGGCTTACACGTGAACGAAGAACCTCAAGTCCTTTACTGCGACGCCTGGCTCATGGCCATCGACAAGCCCGCCGGCATGATCGTCCACGGCGACGGCACCGGCGAGCGCACGCTCACCGACTACGCCAGCGACCTGCTGCTGGCGATGGGTGACGGCTTTGCCGCGACCGACATGCAGCCGCTCAACCGCCTGGACCGCGACACCACCGGCGTGGTGTTGTTTTCGCTCGACAAACAGACGCAGCCCGCCTTTGACCAGATGGTGATCGACCACGCCTTCGAAAAGCACTATCTGGCGCTGGCCGAGGGCAAGATCGACTGGAACGAGAAGCTCATCGACAAGCCCATCGCCCGCGACCGTCACGACAGCCGAAAGATGCGCGTCGGCGCCAGCGGCAAGCCGTCTCAAACTCGCGTGAAGGTGCTCAAACGTCTTAAGAGCCGTCGTGGCCTGCCCGCGCGCTCGTATATCGATGTCGAGTTGCTCACCGGCCGCAAGCACCAAATCCGTGTGCACCTGGCAAGCGAGCATCATCCCCTGGTTGGCGACGACCTGTACGGAACGCCGCGCCCCTGCGGCCTCATGCTCCATGCCCACAGCGTGTCCTTCACGCATCCCGTAACCGGCGAGCACATCCACATCGAAGCCCCCTGCCCCTGGGAGCCCTAAAGTCTCCCGAAAAGGGACGGGTTTATTTTGGCAGGCCTTATCTGGACAGACGTCAAAACCACCACAAAGGTTCCTGCCCCTTCGCGGTGGTTTTGGCCTTAGCCCGTCCCCTGCTGTTAGACCGTGATGACGTTGTCCATTGCCCGGTACTTGGCGGGGACCTCACCTGCGGTAATAATCGCTGCGTCGCGGAAGTCCGCGAACTTAACGGGCGCCACCATGCCAAATTTACTGGCGTCCGAGATTACGAAGCGCTTGGCTGTATGACGCATCGAGATGCGCTTTACTTGCGCCCCCTCGATATCTGGCGCCGTGAAGCCCTGCTCGGCGGCAATGCCGTTGGACCCCCAAAAGCCGCAGTTGAAGTTGTAACGGTCTAGGGTTGCCAGGGCATCGGGGCCAACGAGTGCCTCGGTCTCGGGCTTGAGCTCGCCGCCCAGCACCACGGTGCGCATGCCGCGCAAAGCCAAGTGCTGAGCATGGAGCACAGAATCGGTCACATAGGTAACATCTTCAAGGTGTGGAAGATGCTCGATGAGCCTGAGCGTCGTCGAGCCCGAGTCGATGTATACAAAGCTCTCGGGCTCCACAAGCGCCGCCGCACGGGCGCAGATACGCTCCTTGTCGTCGTTATGGAGGTCGCTGCGCTCATTGAGCGTTAGGTCGCGCGTCACGTGGGCGCGCTCAAGACTCGTCGCCCCACCGTGGACCTTGGCGATGCGGTGCGCTCGGTCGAGCGTCTGCAGGTCGCGCCGAATGGTAGACGCCGTCACGCCCAGGGCCTCAGCAAGCTCCTGCACGGTAACCGAGCCGGCTCGCTGCACCATCGACACGATCGCGTTGAGCCTATCTTCCGCAAGCATCGCTTACTCCTCCTCGGGGTACATGACTCCCCAGTCGGCACGGAGCTTGGTCATAAGCTCCATAACATCAGAAGCATAGCCCAGAAGCTCACGCTTCGAATCATCGCCGGCAACGGCCTTCTCCAGGTCGGCCATCTCGTAGCACAGAGCGTATGCCTCGGTGCCAGCGTGGACCTCCTCACGGTGACCGTCTGCAGTCCACACGATGGTCGCGTGATCGGCACGCGGATAATCGTTGACCTCGATGTAGCACTTATCGAAGCTGATAACCGAGCGCTTGGGCTGCTTGGAGTGGAGCGTAAGGCTCACCACGCCCAGCTGCTGTTCGGCATTACGGCAGACGATGCCGCCCGCAACGTCAACACCGGTCTCACAGGTGTTGCCCAGCGAAACGACCTCAGCGGGCTGGCTTGCCATAAAGAGACGCATGACGGACAGGGCATACACGCCAATATCGAGCATGGCACCGCCAGCAAGGTTGCGGTTGTAGAAGCGATTGGTCAGATCGCCGTACTCCTTGTAGCTGCCAAAGTTGAGCTGAGCGAGATTCATGCGGCCGAACTCACCGATATCCATGCGACGACGCAGCTCTTGATACAAGGGCATGTGGAGCACCGTGGTGGCGTCCATAAGGACAACGTTGTGCTCGTTGGCAATGGCGCGGGCCTCGTCGAGCTCGGCAGAATTGAGGGTGATGGCCTTTTCGCAGAGCACGTGCTTGCCAGCTGCCAGAGCGGCTCGCAGGTAGGTGATATGCGTGTTGTGCGGCGTGGTGATATAGACTGCGTCAATGTTCGGATCGGCATAGAGGTCCTCGACCGTTTCATAGACCTTCTCAACGCCATACTGCTCTGCAAAAGCTTGAGCCTTGGACAGCGTGCGGTTGGCAACGCCCGCGAGCTTTCGGCCGGCAAGGGCGAGAGACTGAGCCATCTGGTTGGCGATAACGCCACACCCAATTACAGCCCAACGAAGCTCGGGAGCCGTAAAAATGTTGTCGGGGAACGGCTGATCCTGGACCGAGGCGAACGCCGCCTTAGCGGCTGCTTCGGCGTCGAGCGGAGCCTGTTTGGAATCTGCCATTATGTGCCTCCTGAGTCATCGGAAGTCCTTCATTTCTAACAACCCTATATTCGCACAATTGCGCGCGTATCTGCTCGTATTTGCGTGTTTATTTGCTTTATAGTCATCATTTAGCCATATTTGACACACGCTTACGCGGTTACACGCATTATCACGCAATGACATGCGCGTAAATGCGCATGCAACGATCCTTGTGAAACATTAAGATGCGGAAAACAAAAGCTCTAAAAGACAGAGTAGGTTGTAGCACTCCACCCCTCTGGGTTCATCAGGCATCAAAGGACCGTCCCAAACTGCCGGCACATAGAGACTGTCCCCCAACGACTGGTCATTTAAGTCTGTCCCCAATGAGTATGGGCATTTCCACGGCACTCATTTAAGTCTGTCCCCAATGAGTAGGGATAGAAAAAGGCCCGGGTGCCGTAGCATCCGGGCCTTTGCTAGCAACTTAATGTTGCGGGCAGCTTAGAACTTGTGGCCGCACTTCTTGCAGACGCGCAGCTTGTTCTTGCCGTCCTTCTCGTGACCGACGCGGGTAACCTTACCGCACTCGGGGCAAACGAGATTGACGTTGGAGGCGTCGATGGGAGCCTCCTGCGAAACGATGCCGCCCTGCTGGTTGGCAGCGTTGGGCTTGACGGCCTTCTTGACGACCGAAACGCCCTCGACAACGACCTTGTTCTCGGCGGGGAGAGCACGCAGGACAACGCCCTGCTTGCCGCGATCCTTACCAGAGAGAACCTGGACCTTATCGCCCTTCTTGATATACATATATCTCCCCTAACTACAGGGTCTCGGGAGCGAGCGAGACGATCTTCATGTACTTCTTGTCACGAAGCTCGCGAGCGACGGGCCCGAAGATACGGGTGCCGACGGGCGAACCATCGTTGTTGATGACAACGCAGGCGTTCTCATCAAAGCGAATGTAGGAGCCATCCTTGCGGCGGATCTCCTTAACGGTGCGAACGACGACGCAACGGACAACGTCCTTCTTCTTGACGTTGGCGCCAGGGGTAGCCTCCTGGACAGCACCGATGAACACATCGCCGATGCCTGCATAACGACGCTTGGAACCGCCAAGCACCTTGATGCAGCGAATCTTGCGAGCGCCGGAGTTGTCGGCGACGTTCAGCATGGTTTGCATCTGAATCATGGTAGATGTTCCTCCGAACTAAGAACCGAAGAGAGGTGCGCAGCCTTTATACGGCCCGTGGTATGCAAGCCAGGCATACGCACATCTTCGGAAACGTACAAGTCGTAAGAGCGACTGCTTATTTAGCGCGCTCGACGACCTCGATGAGGCGCCAACGCTTCATCTTGGACATAGGACGGGTCTCCATAACGCGGACGGTATCGCCCACGCCAGCCGTGCACTCCTCGTCGTGAGCGTGCAGCTTCTTGGAGCTGGTCATCATCTTGCCGTACTTGGGGTGACGCTTGCGCTCGGTGATGGTGACGACAATGGTCTTGGCACCGGAGACGGAGGTAACGACACCCGTACGGACCTTACGCGAGTTACGCGAATCAGTCATGTTCTCTCCTTAGGTCCTACTCGGCGACAGCGGACTTCTCCGCTGCGATCTCGCGGGCGCGCTGCTCCGTGAGGACGCGAGCGATGTCCTTCTTCACGGTGTTGACGCGAGCGGTGTTGTCCAGCTGGCTGGTGGCCATCTGGAAACGAAGGTTAAAGAGCTCGGCGCGCATTTCCTTCAGCTTCTCAACGAGCTGAGCGTCCGAGAGCTCACGAATCTCTGCGGGCTTCATTAGTTCTCCTCCTTGGCGGCGGCGGCGTCCTCAGCAGCCCACTTGGCCTCGAGAGCGGCCTCCTCAGCCATCTCCTTCTCGATGCGCTGCTCAGCGTTCTTAGCAGCAACAATCTTGGTCTTGATGGGAAGCTTGTGCTGTGCAAGACGCAGAGCCTCGCGAGCGACCTCCTCGGGCACGCCCTTGACCTCGAACATGATGCGGCCGGGCTTGACGACGGCCACCCACTCCTCGGGGTTACCCTTACCAGAACCCATGCGAGTCTCAGCAGGCTTCTTGGTGATGGGCTTATCGGGGAAGATCGTGATGTAGACACGACCGCCACGCTTCATGTAGCGGGTCATGGCAATACGAGCGGCCTCAATCTGACGGTTGGTGATCCAATGGGCCTCGAGAGCCTGGATACCAAACTCGCCGAAATGCAGCTCGGTATTACCCTTGGCCTGGCCCTTCATGGAGCCACGCTGCACCTTGCGGTGAAGAATACGCTTAGGGGCAAGCACTACTGACCCCTCCTCTCGGAGTTACGACGACGAGGACGGGAAGAGCCCTCGAGTGCAGGGTTGGGAACAGGCTGGCCCGGGAGCTTCTCGCCCAGGTAGATCCAGACCTTCACGCCGCAAGCGCCCATGGTGGTGCTGGCGACAGCCGTGCCGTAGTCGATCTTGGCACGGAGGGTGTGCAGAGGCACGCGACCCTCACGGTACCACTCACGACGGCCCATCTCGGCACCGCCGAGACGACCGGAGCACTGGATACGGATGCCCTTAGCGCCGGCCTTGCGGGCGGACTGGACAGCCTTGCGCATAGCGCGACGGAAGGCAACGCGGCCCTCGAGCTGCTCGGCAATAGACTGAGCAACGAGGTTGGCGTCGAGCTCGGGGCGCTTGATCTCGACAACGTCGACGGAGAGCTGGCCCTTGGAGACGCCAGCGACCTTCTCGAGCTCGGTGCGGAGGGTATCGATCTCGGCACCCTTCTTACCGATGACAACGCCGGGGCGAGCGGTGAGGATGATGACCTTCACCTTGTCGCCAGCGCGCTCGATCTCGACGCGGGAGACAGCTGCGCGGGAAAGACGCTTCTCGAGGTACTTGCGGATCTCGAGATCGTTACCGAGGGTCTTAGCGTAATCCTTCTCTGCGAACCAGCGGGAGCGCCAGTTCTCGGTGATGCCAAGACGGAAGCCGGTGGGGTAGACTTTCTGACCCATACAGCTTTACGCCTCCTTTCGAGGAGCAACGACGACGGTGATGTGGGAAGTACGCTTCAGAATGCGAGAAGCGGAACCCTTGGCGCGGGGACGGATGCGCTTAAGCGTCGGACCCTCGTCAACATAGGCAGCGGCGACAACCAGGTTGTCGGCACGCAGACCGTTGTTGTTCTCGGCGTTCGCAACGGCGGAACGGAGAACCTTCTCGACATCCACGGCGACGGCGCGGTCGCAGAAGTGGAGGATGTCGAAGGCCTGAGCGACAGGCTTGCGGCGGATCAGATCGACCACCAGGCGGGCCTTGCTGGGGGAAACACGCACGTACTTGGCGACGGCGCGAACCTCGGTGGCCTCAGTTTCAATAGACTTAGTTGCCATTTACGGTTAACCCCCTATTTGGCCTTGTGGCCACGGAACGTACGAGTCGGCGCGAACTCGCCGAGCTTGTGACCAACCATGGACTCGGTAACATACACGGGCACATGCTTGCGGCCGTCGTGGACGGCGATGGTGTGACCAACCATCTCGGGGAAGATGGTGGACGCGCGGGACCAGGTCTTCACGACGTCCTTCTTGCCAGCCTCGTTCATCGCGGTGATACGCGAGAGAAGGCGAGTCTCCACGAACGGGCCCTTTTTGAGACTTCTGCTCATAAGTGCTTTCTCCTAAAACTCGGTATCCGAAATTACTTCTTACGGCGACGAATGATGTGCTGGTTCGAGACCTTCTTCTTCTTGCGCGTACGAAGGCCCTTCGTCGGCTTACCCCAGGGGGTAACGGAGGGACGACCAGAGGTGTGGTTCTTGCCCTCGCCACCGCCGTGCGGGTGGTCGACAGGGTTCATGACGGTACCGCGGACGGTCGGGCGCACGTTCATGTGACGCTTACGGCCGGCCTTGCCGATGACGATGTTGGAGTGATCGGCGTTGCCGACCTCACCGACGGTGGCGCGGCAGGTAACGAGGATGCGGCGCATCTCGGAGGAAGGCATACGGACGATGGCGTACTTGCCCTCCTTACCCATCAGCTGGCAGGAGTTACCAGCGGAACGGGCGATAGCAGCGCCCTTGCCCGGCTGGAACTCGACGGCGTGGATGAGCGTACCGACGGGGATGTCGGCGAGGGGCAGAGCGTTGCCCGGCTTGATGTCGGCGTCAGAACCGGACATGATGGTCTGACCGACCTCGAGGCCCTTGGGGGCCAGGATGTAGCGCTTCTCACCGTCAGCGTAGTGCAGCAGAGCGATGCGAGCGGAACGGTTCGGATCGTACTCGATCGTGGCAACCTTGGCGGGCACGCCGTCCTTGTTGCGCTTGAAGTCGATCACGCGGTAACGACGCTTCACGCCGCCGCCCTGGTGGCGGGTGGTGATGCGGCCGTTGTTGTTACGACCGGCCTTCTTGGGCAGGGGCTCGAGAAGAGACTTCTCGGGCTTGGTGCAGGTGATCTCGGAGAAGTCGGAGATCGTCTGCCAACGCCTACCAGCGGAGGTCGGCTTAAGGTGCTTTACAGCCATTACAATCCCTTTCAATAGGAATCCGTTAGCCATCGCAGACAGGGATTCGAGGTTCTGCCTCGGGTGCGATGACACCGGACGTATACACGGTTCCGGGCGTGTCCATTTAATACGCCCAAAACCTTGAGCTCCCGCCTCCCCTATTTGGGAGGCATGAGCTCACTCAACAGCAGCGAGTCTTAGGCCTGGTTGCCAAAGACCTCGATGGTGTCGCCCTCGGCCAGCGTGACGATGGCCTTCTTCCAAGAACGGGTCTTGCCGGCGACATAGCGCACGCGCTTGGTCTTGGGCTTGACCGTCAGGGTGTTCACGCGAACGACCTTGACGCCGAAAATCTCCTCGACAGCGTCCTTGATCTGATACTTGTTAGCATCCTTGGCGACCTCGAACGTGTACTTGTTCAGCTCCATGCCGGAGAAGGAACGCTCGGACACGATCGGACGGATGATGATCTCGTGGGCGGTCATTTATGCAAGCACCTCCCCGAAGTGAGCGGCGATGTCGGCGGGCATCAGCACAGCGTTGTTGTTGACGAGATCGTAGGTGTTGGCCTCGTCAGCGGTGATGATGAACGTCTTGGGAATGTTGCGGAACGACAGGTAGGCGTTGACGTCCTCATCGCGAACGATGATGGTCAGACGCTTGCCCTCAAGGCCGAGAGCCTTGAGCATGGCGACGGCAGCCTTGGTGGAAGGCTTCTCGAAGCCGTAGTCGTCGACGAGCACGAGCTCGCCATCGGCCAGCTTGGCGGACAGCGCGGAGCGCATAGCCAGCTTGACCTCCTTGTTGTTCATACGCTTAGCGTAAGAACGGGGCTTGGGGGCGAAGACGACGCCACCGTGACGCCACTGGGCAGCACGGATGGAACCCTGGCGGGCACGGCCGGTGCCCTTCTGACGCCAAGGCTTCTTGCCGCCACCGGAAACCTCAGAGCGGCCCTTAGCGGACTGGGTGCCCTGACGCCAAGAGGCCATCTGGCACTTGACGATGTGGTGCATAACGTGGATGTTCGGCTCGATGCCGTACACCTCAGCGGCGAGCTCGGCCTCGGCGACCTTCTTGCCCTCGCTGTTCTTTACTTCAAACTTTGCCATTTAAGTGTTCTCCTTGGTATGACGCTGGGCTAAATGGGCTGGGCCCTTAGGCCATACGGATGGCGACGAGACCATTCTTGGCACCCGGGACAGCGCCCTTGACCAAGATGAGGTTCTGCTCGGCATCGATGCGGACAACGGAAAGGTTCTTGACGGTAACGCGCTCGTTACCCATGTGACCGGCCATCTTGACGCCCTTGAGGACGCGCGCAGGATAGGCGCACTGACCGATAGAACCGGGGTGACGCTGGAAGTGAGAACCATGCGTCATAGGACCGCGGCGCTGACCCCAGCGCTTGATGCGACCCTGGAAGCCCTTACCCTTGGAGGTACCGATGACGTCGACCTTCTCGACATCAGCGAAATCAGCGACGGTGACGACCTCGCCGACCTTGTGCTCCTCGCCGTTCTCGACGCGGACCTCACGAAGGAAGCGGACAGGCTCGACGCCAGCCTTGGCGAAGTGACCAGCCATGGGCTTGTTCACGTTCTTGGCCTTGATGTCGCCGAAACCGATCTGGACGGCGTCATAGCCGTCGGTTGCCTGAGTTTTAACCTGCGAGACAGCGCAGGGGCCAGCCTGGATGACCGTGACGGGAACGACGTTGTCGTCCTCGTCCCAAACCTGGGTCATGCCAATCTTGCGGCCGAGAATCATGCTGATCAAGATATGATCCCAACTCTCGCGTGGTCTTGGGACAATGCGTACACCACCGAGCGTACGCCCCTAGAGGACCACTACTTACACGACGTGCTCCCCAGCCTTGTATTTCGCCCGGACTACCTGACAACCCTATTAAGCAGGCATTTTGTCCAGCCAGAATACTCCCCTGGTTACACACAGCTGTTTAGTATACACGGCTGCGGGCGTATCCATCGAGATTCATATTTCACTCACATTGTTTACGCAGGTAAAGTGCGTGGCACGTTCCCAGTGTGCGGCGGAGGGGGCGGGCCAGAGACATATTAAGGCTGCTGCTCTACAGTCCTGCTCACGACGGAGAGCACATTAAGTGCTCTCCTGTTCGTGCGGAACTCGCGACAACCTTAATATGTCTCTGGCCCGCCCCCTCCGCCGCACACTGGGAACGCCACGTTGATGTCTACTAAACCTTGCTCGCTCAGGCTAATGACTTTGTTGGGGGTCCACTATTTGCTGGAGGGTGAACTTGCATTGCATTGGCTCGACTTCTGCTTGTGGCTTTGCCTCATCGAAATCGAAGATCATGATGGCGCAGTTGGGGAGTTTTGTTGGGAGCTCGAAGCCCTCTGGGGCTGCAGCCTTAATGAATTGGCGGCTGGCGCTGCCGTGGCTTACTGCTAGGAGGGTTTCTATGCCCTCGGCGCCCATGAGATTGGTGAGGGTGTCTACCATGCGCTCTTGCAGCGCGCGGCTTCCTTCTCCTCCGAAGGGGACCAGGTCCTCGCCCGGATCCCAAACGTCAGTGGGCAGGGCGTCGTGGGGGCCTTCTTCGAAGGTGCCGTAGCTGCGCTCGATAATGCCTTCACAGGGCTCGACTGCTGCGTCCGGGCCGAGGAGTTCGCATGCGACGAGACTTGCCGTGTCCATGGCTCGGCCTAAGGGTGATGAGACTACTTTGTCGGGGACGACGCCGTGAGCTTTGAGCCATGCGGCTGCCATTCCCGCTTGTTTGCGGCCCAGGTCGGTCAGCGGTGAATCGCAGCGGCCCTGGACCAGCTTTTTGACGTTGAACTCCGTCTGACCGTGGCGGAGTAGATACAGTTTCTTCATGCTCTCCCCTTCTGCATAACCTGCTTTGCCGGCACAGCCCTACTCGTGGGTATGTCCTACGTAGTCTTCGTCGATCGTAATCTTGGCAATCGACTTGGGGTATTCCGATTCGACTCGTTGTGCCAGCGCGTGCTTTACGTCTTCGGCGCTCATCTGCAGATCCGAGGGACGCACGCAGTCAAAGATCACGTTGGTGTGCGTGGGACCCGGCACACAGCGCAGATCGTGAATCGAAAGGCGGCTATCGATCTGTTGGGCCATGGCGTTAATGCGCAAACGCATGCTTGCCACCTTGGGATCGTCGGTCACGATGGGATCGTAATGGAGCGTGACAATCATGCCGTCTTCGTTCCTAAACGCCTGCTCAATATTGTCGAGCGTGTCGTGACTTTCTAGCGGGCTGGCCTCGGCTGCCATCTCGGCGTGTGCGCTTGCGAACTTCCTGCCCGGGCCGTAGTCGTGAACCATCAGATCGTGAACGCCCAAAACGCCGGGATAGCTCATGATCTTGTCTCGAATGTGCTTGACCAGCTTAGGATCGGGCGACTGACCCAAAAGCGGGCTCACCGTATCTTGAATAAGTTCAAAGCCGCTCCAGCCAATATAGGCGCCAACGGCAAGGCCGACCCATGCGTCAAGATTGATGTGCGTCACCTGCGAAACAATTGCGCACGCCAGCACGGCGCCCGTGGCAAGGACATCGTTCTTGGAATCCTGCGCGGTCGCATGCAGCGTCTCGGACTCAATGCGATCGCCGAGCTTTTGGTTGAGGGCCGCCATCCAGAGCTTTACGACCATCGAAAGCACGAGAACTGCCACCAGGGCAAGCGAGAACTCGACAGGTTCGGGGTGGATGACGCGCTCAACCGAGGACTTCACCAGCTCAACGCCAATCAGCAGCACGAGCGCCGCCACGACCAGACCCGAGAGATACTCGTAGCGACCGTGACCGTAAGGATGCTCGGGGTCGGCCGGCTTGCTCGCCAGCTTAAAGCCCAGCACGCTCACGATATTCGAACTGGCATCGGACAGGTTGTTCATGGCATCCGCCACGATCGAAACCGATCCCGAAACCACACCGATTGCGCCCTTCGCAGCACAAAGCGCCACATTGGCGACAATACACACCATGCCCGCTAACGTGCCCACACGCGCACGATCGCCCTGCGCGCGCTTAACAATCCACTCGACCATCTACATCCGCCCCCACGGTACTACCTATATATCTATTGCTCAAACGGATTGTAGTGTAGCCACTTTGTCTCCCAGATACAAAGAGGCCGCAACCCACACGGGTCACGGCCTTGGAACACGACAAAGGAATCGTCCTTTTGTCGCACAGGTTTATGCGCTTACTTCAGCAGCGCTCGCCACTGTTTCGGGCGAATCGGCTCCGTCCCCCGCCGCCTGCCCCTTCGTCGGCACCACGCCAAAGCAGTAGCTCAGCACCGCAGACGCCGCAAATGCTGTGCCGCCGGCAACGCAGCACCACAGCAGGTTCGAGATGCCGCCCGTGGCAAAGCCAATGACCATGAGGACATTCGTCATGCCGATGGTATAGGCCGTAACGTGGCCCACGGCCGCAACAAGGCCTCCGACGGCGCCGCCAATGGCCATGCACGTCAGGCACCTGCCATATTTAAAGCCGCAACCGTACAGCGCCGGCTCGCTTACGCCGCCAAGAACACCCGAGATCGAATAACCCAGCATGAGCGCCTTCTCGTCCTTATCCGCAACGCGGAGCGATGCGCCAAAGGGCATGCCCCAAACGGCGAACGTTGCCATCGTCGCGGCGATCAGAATGCACGAATCCGTCCCCACACTCATAAACTGCGCATAGGCGAGCGATAGGACAACATTGCTGACACCCGCGATCTTAAGGAACTCCCAGCCCGCGGCAAGCCCCATGAGCGTGAGCAGCGACACGATGCCACCGGAATTGCCAAGCATAAACATAAGCTGGCCCAACAGCATGCCCAGATAGCTGCCCGCCGGTGCTGTGATACACAGCGAAACCGGAACCATGACAAGCATGGTCGCAAACGGAACAAACGAAAACGCCACGGCCTTAGGGATAACGCGCTGAAAGAAACACTCCACTCGCCATAGCACAGGCACCGAGATGAGAACCGGAATAACAGTCGTCGTGTAATCGTTGACCGGCGCGGGAAGCAGGCCATACACGGAAGTCATCGATGCCCCCGTCGTCGATGCGGCATCGACGAGCTTAAGCAGATCGGGCGCAATCAATACGCCGCCCAGCATCATGCCCAGCTGCTCCGAGCAACCGAGCTGGCGGGCGGCCGCCCAACCAAGATAAATGGGCAAAAAGTAGTAGCCGGCGTTATAGAGCCAACTGTAGAACAGGCAATAGATTTCGGAATCGGCAGACCACAGGCCCAGCATGCCTTCGCCCATAATGACGGCGACGGTGCGGAACAACGCCGCGCAGACAATAAAGGGCAGCGCCGACATCATGCTTTTGGACAGATAGTCCACCACGGCCATGGCGTTTGATGAAACCGTCGTTGTAAACGAGGTGTTAGAAACTTGTGGCATGGAACGCCTTTCCCAATGTGACATGTGGGCTGTCCCTTTGTCACATCGTGCGGTACTGACCGATTGCGCGGTACTTTTCGTAGCGGAGGTTTGTGAGGGTCGCGCCATCGAGCTGCCCAAGCGTATCGAAGGCATCAAATGCCGAGGACATGACGGCACCGGCGATCTCCTCATGCGACAGGCCCCTATCGTCGACAATGCCATCGATGATGCCGAGCGCCAACAGATCGGGAGCCGTGAGCTTCAGCGCCTCGGCGGCCTCATTCGCGCGCTCGGTATCCTTCCACAGGATCGACGCACAGGCCTCGGGGCTCACGACCGAATAGGCCGAGCTCGAGAGCATCAGGATGCGGTCGGCCACGGACAGCGCCAGCGCGCCACCAGAGCCGCCCTCGCCTGTCACCACCGAGACAATCGGCGTCTTAAGGCCACTCATCTCCATGAGATTCTGGGCAATCGCCTCGCCCTGGCCGCGCTCCTCGGCACCGATGCCGCAAAACGCGCCCGAAGTATCGACCAGGCACAGAACCGGTCGTCCAAACTTTTCGGCCTGACGCATCAGGCGTCGCGCCTTGCGATAGCCCTCGGGATGTGCCATGCCAAAGTTGCGGTGCATACGCTCTTTGGTCGTGGTGCCGCGCTCGATGGCGATGACCGTTACGGGACGTCCATCTTTCCAGCCAATGCCAGCCACCACAGCGGCATCGTCGCCAAAGTAGCGGTCGCCGTGCAGCTCCACAAATCCATCCAGGCCCAGCGAGATCATCTCACCCGCCGTGGCGCGATCTGCCGAGCGGGTCTGCTTGACAATCTCGAGCGCGGTTTTTGGTGCCGCCGAGCGCTTAAACAAGTGTCCCAGCTTTTTGCCGCGACGACCCGTATGCACGATCTCATGCGGTGCCCCCAGGCTGGGCGCATGCCCTTCGTGCAGCGCCAACAGCTCGCCTACCGTGAGCGCAATCTCGCCGCGCGGAACAACGGCATCGCAAAAGCCGTGCTCCAGCAAAAACTCGGAGCGCTGAAATCCCTTGGGCAGACGCTTGTGCATGTTCTGCTCGATCACGCGCGGGCCGGCAAATGCCGTCAGGGCATCGGGCTCGGCCAGGATAATGTCGCCCTCCATGGCAAAGCTCGCGGTTACGCCTCCGGTCGTGGGGTCGGTGAGCACCGTGATATACAGACCGCCCGCCTCGCTGTGACGCCTAACCGCCGCAGAAATCTTGGCCATCTGCATAAGCGATGTCACGCCCTCTTGCATGCGCGCACCGCCCGAAACGGTAAAGCCGACAACTGGCAATCCCAGCTCGGTTGCATGCTCAAATGTGCGACAGATCTTCTCGCCCACCACGGAACCCATCGAGCCCATCATAAAGTTGGCATCCATAAAGAAGAGCGCGGTATCGCAACCGCAGATTTTGCCCCTGCCGCACACAACGGCATCGCGCTCGCCCGAACGCTCGCTTACGCTCTTGAGCTTGTCGGCATAGCCGGGAAACGAGAGGAAGTCCTCCGACGCCAGATTGGCATCCCATTCCTCAAACGTGCCCTCGTCGACCGTCATGCGCATGCGCACGCGACCGCTCACGCGAAAGTGTTTGCCGCAACGAGGGCAGACCTCGAGATTGTCGTGCAGGCGTGCCTCATCGATCACGCGGCGGCACTCCGGGCACTTGATAAACACGTGGCGCGCGGGAAACTCGGCGCACGACTCGGTTATCGGCCCCTCGAGGACGTTAACCGTCTTCGCTTTTCTATTCATCAGCATAGAGATGCCCCATCAGATCGGTGTGATACATGCCCGACAAGAACTCGTCGTTTGCCAGCACGTCGAGCTGAAGCTCGCTGTTCTCGCTCACGCCCTCAATCACGAGCTCGCCCAGGGCCGAGCGCATCTTGCGAATGGCGCCGTCACGCGTGGGCGCACACACGATAAGCTTGCCGAGCATGGAGTCGTAGTACGGCGGAACGTTCGCACCGGTAAACATGGCGGAATCCCAGCGCACGCGCGGACCACCCGGCACACGCAACGCGGTGACCGTTCCGCATGATGGCAGAAAGTCCGGCGTTTCGGCATTGATGCGGCACTCCATGGCATGGTTGCGGACCGGCATGTCCTCCTGCTCAAAGGGCAGAGGCTGGCCGGCCGCCACGCGCAGCTGCCACTTGACCAAGTCGGTATCGGTCACAAACTCCGTAACCGGATGCTCCACCTGCAAGCGCGTGTTCATTTCCATAAAGTAGAAATTGCCGTCGTCCGAATACAGGAACTCGATGGTACCGGCTCCTTCGTAGCCGACGGCACGAGCCAGGTCACGCGCCGCCTTATGCATGCGAGCACGAATGTCATCGTGTCCGTCGAGGCACGGCGCGGGGCTCTCCTCGATTAGCTTTTGGTTGCGGCGCTGCACCGAGCACTCGCGTTCGCCGAGCGAAAACACATGGCCCTGCTTATCGGCCATAATCTGCACCTCAACGTGGTGCGCCGGCGCGACGAACTTCTCCATGTAGCACTCACCGTCGCCAAAAACGGCCTCGCCCTCGGCACGCGCCTCGATGAACGCCTTTGCCGCATCTTCCACACGCTCGACCTTGCGAATGCCGCGACCGCCACCGCCCGCGCGCGCCTTAATAAGCACGGGGCAGCCAATGCGCTCGGCCTCGGCCGTTGCCTCCTCGGGGCTTTTGAGCAAATCACAGCCCGGCACGATGGGCACGCCCGCCGCGGCAGCCGTTCGGCGTGCGGCGTCCTTGTCACCCATGCTGTCGATCACCTCGGCCGAAGGACCGACAAACGCCAGGCCATACTTGTCGCAGTCGCGCACGAAGCTCGCCTTCTCGGAAAAGAAACCGTAGCCAGGATGGATCGCCTTTGCCCCCGACTTCACGGCACAGGTGAGCACAGCGTCGTCGTTGAGGTAGCTCTCGGCAAGACGCGGGCCGCCGATGCAATATGCCTCATCGGCAAGCTGTACGTGCAGCGCGTCCGCATCGGCCGTGGAATAAACGGCGACGGTCTTGATGCCCATATCGCGGCACGCGCGGATAACACGGACCGCGACTTCGCCGCGGTTGGCGATGAGCACTTTGTCGAACATGAAGCCTTCCTTAACTTTCGTGCATGAGTGCAAAAGACATATCGGCGCGGCAGCAAACCTCACCGTTAACGCTCGCAGTACCTGTCGCAAAGCGGAACGGCCCGCGCGCACGCGTGATGGAGCACACCAGATCCACCGTGTCGCCCGGGCGCACCGGACGCTTAAAGCGCACCTTGTCCAGACTCGTGTAGAACGGCGTCGCGCCGCGCGCCTCCTCATCGCCCATCAGCAGCACGCAGCAGTTCTGGGCGAGCATCTCGCACTGAATCACGCCGGGGACCACCGGGTTTCCCGGAAAATGTCCCTGCAAAAAGTACTCGTCGCCCGTAATCGTGATCTTGCCGTGGGCCTCGTCGCCCACCAGCTCGGCTTCGTCAAGCAAAAGCATCGGCTCGCGATGCGGCAACAGCTTCTTGAGCTCTTCTTTGTTCATGGATATCACCTATCCGATTCTCATGAGGCAGCTACCAAACTCCACGAGGTCGCCGTCGGCCACGCAGATCTCGAGCACCTCGCCATCCGCCTCTGCCGTCACCTCGTTGAGAACCTTCATGGCCTCGATGATGCAGAGGGTCTCGCCGGCCTTGACCTTGGAGCCCACGTGCACAAATGGCTCGTCGCCCGGCGCCGGGGCAGCATAGAAAACGCCGACCATGGGAGCGGTTACCTCGGTGCCCTTGGGCTCCGACGCGGCGGCAGGTGTCTGCGCGGCGGGTTCCGGTGCGGTGGCAGGCATGGCGACAGGAGCCACCGCCGGAGCAGTCACGGCACCCGGCATAGGCATGGGCACGGCAACCGGCTGCGCGGCGCTCGCGCGCTCGAGTTCGACCGCGGTGCCATCGGGCTCCTCAACACGCACGCGCGTGAGGCCGCGGTCCTCCATCACATCGGCTATCTCGGCAAGTCTTTTGGAATCCATGCTCTAGCTCCTCGTATATCTACGCAGCGCGATGGCGGCGTTGTGCCCGCCAAAGCCCAGGTTGGTCGAAAGCGCCCAGGTAAGGTCGGCGCGAACCGCGCGATTGGGCGTGTAGTCAAGATCGCAGGCGGGATCGGGCGTGTGGTAGTTAATGGTCGGCGGCACCACGCCCTGCTCGAGCGCCATGGCGCAGGCCATAACCTCGATGGCACCCGTGGCGCCGATCATGTGGCCGGTCATCGACTTGGTCGACGAGACGTGCGCGGCGCGTGCCGCGTCCTCGCCGAGCGCACGCTTAATGCCCGCCGTCTCGGACGAATCGTTGAGCTTGGTCGAGGTACCGTGGGCGTTGATGTAGAGGCCCTCGGAAGGCTTAACGTCGCCCTCGGCCACCGCCAGCGATATCGCACGGGCGATGCCGGCAGCCTCGGGATCGGGGCTCGTGATGTGATAGGCATCATCGGTGTTGCCGTAACCCACGACCTCGGCATAAATGTGCGCCCCGCGAGCCAGCGCGTGTTCCATGCTCTCGAGCACCAGCACGCAGGCGCCCTCGCCCATCACAAAGCCGTCGCGATTCGCATCGAACGGACGACAAGCCGTCGCAGGATCGGGGTTGGTGGTCAACGCACGGCAGGACGTAAAGCCCGCAACGGCATCAGGGATGATTGCGGCCTCGGCTCCCCCGGCGAGAATCGCATCGGCATAGCCATGCTTGATGGCGCGGAACGCCTCGCCCACGGCATGAGCAGACGTCGCGCAAGCGGTCACCACGGGCAGGGTCGGGCCCTTTGCCTTGTGGCGGATCGCGATATTGCCCGATGCCATGTTGGGAATCATCATCGCAATCATGTAGGGCGATGCGCGACGAGGCCCGCGATCGGCAATCGTGTGGACGTTGTCGACGAGTGTCTGCATGCCGCCCACGCCTGAACCCACGTAGACGCCCAGGCGCTCGCGATCGATGGCGCCCTCGACATCAAAGCCCGCATCGTGCATGGCCTCGTCCGACGCTGCCAGGGCAAACTGGACGCAGGGGTCCAGGTGCTTGGCGTCACGCTTGCCAAAGTACTCGTTGCCGTCAAAGCCCTTGACCTCGGCCGCCACCTTAACGGTAAATGCATCGGTATCGAAGTGCGTGATCGGGCCGATGCCGCACGTGCCGGCACACATGGCCGCCCAGGTGGCAAGCGCGGTGTTGCCGAGCGGCGACACGGCACCGATACCGGTGATTGCAACTCTCTGTTCCATCATGGTCTCCTCATCCAAGCCGTTTTTCGGCCCTGGTTTCTACATCGCCATTCCGCCGTCGACGCGCACGACCTCGCCCGTAATGTAGGCAGCCGCATCGCTCGCTAAAAAGCGCACCACACCGGCCACCTCCTCGGGCTGCGCCATACGCTTAAGGGGAATCTGCTCCTCGCACGCCGCGCGCACCTTATCCGATAGCCTTGCCGTCATATCGGTCTCGACAAACCCGGGGGCGACCGCATTCACTCGTACGCCGCGGGGCGCAAGCTCGCGCGCCACCGCCTTGGTAAGCCCTATCACGCCCGCCTTGGAGGCAGCGTAGTTGGCCTGCCCGGCATTGCCCATCAGGCCCACGACCGAGCTCATGTTGACGATGCAACCGCCGCGCTGGCGCATAAAGGTCTTGGTGAGCGCGCGCGTCGTATTGAACGTGCCCTTGAGATTGACATCGAGCACGCGGTCGAAGGCATCGTCACCCATACGCATGAGCAGGCCGTCGCGCGTGATGCCGGCGTTGTTGACGAGCGCCCAAATGGAGCCAAAGTCGTTGAGGACCGTTTCCACGCACGCGTTGACGGCAGCGGGATCGGCCACGTCGCATTGATATGCGCGTGCCGTAGCGCCAGACGCCTCGCAGGCTTCGCACGTCTCGCGCGCCGCATCGACGCTGCCGGCATAGACGACGGCGATATCAAAGCCGTCTTCCGCCAGGCCCACGGCACAAGCGCGACCGATGCCGCGCGAGCCGCCCGTGACCAGCGCCACGCGGCGCGATCCGTCGCGCTCGAGCGCGCCGTTGTTCAAATTGCCCATGTCGTTCCTTTCGGGTTACAGCCCTGTGGGCTATGCGAGCTCGTCGGCAATAGCTGCGACCTGTTCGGCCGTTTCGCACGAATACACGCGAACGTCGCTCAGCGTACGCTTGACCAGGCCCGACAGCGTTTTGCCAGGGCCGACCTCAATAAATGTGTCGATGCCTTGATCCTGCAGAGCATGCAGCGTGTCGACCCAGCGCACGGCATGACTCACCTGGTTGGCCAGCACCTCCGATGCCGCCTGCGGATCGGCCGGATAGGGCGCCGCCGTCATATTTGCCATAACAGGAATGAGCAACGGGGACGGCGCGTGACCGGCTTGGATATACGTCGCCAGCCCTTCAGTCGCCTCGGCCATATAGGGGCTATGGAATGCACCCGACACCGCGACCTTCATGGCGTGACCGCCAGCCTGTTTTACCAGGACGTCGAGGGTCTGCAACGCATCGGGCGCTCCGGCCACAACCGTCTGCTGGGGGCTGTTGTAGTTGACCGGCCTGCAGTCCTCGCCTGCCTGTTTTGCCAGGCCCTCAACTTGCGCCGCATCGAGCTTGATGACGGCGCGCATGCCGCCCGGATGGCGCTCGGCAGCCGCGGCCATCAGCGCCGCGCGCTCGCACACGAGCTCAAAGCCCGCTCGCGTATCGAACGCCCCCGCAAAGGTGAGCGCGGCGACCTCGCCCAGCGAGAATCCCGCACAGGCGGCAGGCACCACGCCGCGCTCGCGCAGTGCGGCAGCCGCTGCCAGGTCATGAACGAACACGCAGGGCTGCGTGTTCTCGGTCTGCGAGAGCTCCTCTTTCGAGGCGCTCCGGCACTGCTCGCTGGTCCCCGGGCGCACCTCATCGGCGATTGCAAACACCTCGGCAGCCGCCGGCGACGCTTCGATAAGGTCGACGCCCATCGCGGGATGCTGGGCACCCTGGCCTGCAAACAGAAACGCTACGCTACCCATGCGGACGCACCCTTCAGGACATGCTCGGCGCCATCGACCAGATCGTCGACGATTTCGCGTGCGCTCTGGCGTTCGTTGACCATGCCGGCAATCTGTCCGCACAAATACGAGCCCTCTTCGTAATTGCCGTCCTTGGCGGCCTTGCGAAGGGCGCCTGTGCCCATGGCCCCGAGTTCCTCGGGGCTTGCGCCCGCCGCCTCGTTCTTGGCATACGCGTTGGTAAAGGGGCTCTTGAGAGCGCGAACCGGATGTCCCGTCGAGCGACCGGTCGCACGCGTCGACGTGTCGCCCGCCTTGAGCACCAGCTCTTTGTACTGTTCGGATACGGTGCACTCGTTTGCGACCAGAAAGCGTGTTCCCACCTGGACGCCGGCAGCGCCGAGCATAAAAGCGGCCGCCACGCCGCGGCCATCGGCGATGCCGCCAGCCGCAACCACGGGAATATCGACCGCATCGACAACCTGCGGGACAAGTGCCATCGTCGAGGTCTCGCCAATATGGCCGCCCGATTCGGTGCCCTCGGCAACAACCGCCGTGGCTCCACGACGCGCCACGAGGCGTGCCAGCGCCACCGAGGCAACGACCGGGATGACCTTGATGCCCGCCTCGTTCCACGCCTTCATGTACTTGGTGGGATTGCCGGCGCCCGTCACGACGACCGGCACTCGCTCGTCAATCACAACCTGCGCGACCTCGTCGGCAAACGGGCTCATGAGCATGACGTTGACGCCAAAGGGCTTATCCGTCTTGGCGCGCAGCTCGTGAATCTGATCGCGCAGCCAGTTTGCGTCGGCATTCATGGCCGCGATAATGCCTAAGCCGCCTGCCTCGGACACGGCAGATGCCAACGAGGCGTCGGCAATCCAGGCCATGCCACCCTGGAACACGGGCTTTTCGATGCCGAGCAAATCGCAGAGAGGAGACTTGAGCATCACTACTTCTCCAATGCCGCCTCGACCGTATCGACGAACTCGCCGACCGTCTTGGGGTTCTCCTCGGTATCGAGCTCAATGCCAAACTCGTCCTCGACGGCAACGAGGATCTCGACGGTACCCAGGCTGTCGAGGCCAATCTCCTCGAGCGTGGACTCGGGCTTCATCTCGACATCGTCAAGGCCGGCGGTCTCACGGATAACGTCGCAAACGCGCTCGAAGGTCTTCTGATCTGCCATGGTAGTTCTCCTTTGTTTGTGCCCCAGGGGCGTTTTCATTTCCTATGTGCAACTACTTCCAGCGAAGTAGATAGCCACCTACATCCAAGCCGGCGCCAAATCCGACCAGGGCGATGGTGTCGTCCGCGTGCAGCGCGCCGGTATTTGCCAGTCGATCGAGAGCAAGCGGAATGCAAGCACTCGAGATGTTGCCGGTTTCACGCAACGTTCGGACCACACGGTCGTCCGGCACACCCAGGCGCTTGACCGCCTGGCTCAAGATTCGTTCGTTAGCCTGATGGAATACAAAGTGGTCGATGTCCTCGACCGCGATGCCCGCGTCGCATGCGAGTTTGTTGACCGTGTCGCAGATGGCATTGACGCCAAACTTGAAGACGCGACGGCCGTTCATGGACAGCACACTCTCGCCATCTGCGGAGGCCTTAAACGGCGAGGTGCCGACCAGTCCGGGAACGCGCAACGTCTCGACGTCGGGCGCCGTCGAAACCTCAACAGCAAGGGGGCTGTCTCCCCCAGCTTCAATCACTGCGGCGCCTGCCCCATCGCCAAAAAGCACGCACGTGGCACGGTCGGTCCAATCGAGCGCGCGCGTCATCTGCTCGGCGGCAACGACCAGCACGTGCCTGGCGCGACCGCGGGCGATATAGCCCTCGGCGACATCGAGCGCAAAAACGAAGCCGGCACAAGCCGCCGAAACGTCGAAGGCTGGACATGTGGCACCCAGGCGCTCAGCAACGGCGCACGCTTCGGCGGGAACGAGATGATCGCCCGTCGTCGTCGAGCAGACGATAAGATCCAGCTGACTCGCATCGATTCCGGACGTCTGGAGCGCTTGCTCGCTCGCTGCCACGGCAAGGTCGTCGAGCGACTCGGTGGTGCACACATGGCGGCTCTTGATACCGGTGCGGGTAAAAATCCACTCATCCGAGGTATCGAGGAACTCGGACAGCTCGTCGTTGGAAACACTGCGCTTAGGAAGCGCCGAGCCTGTTCCCAGTATCGTGAAACCCATCACTAGCCTCCTTTGAGTTGTTGACGTGTTTACATCGACCAAAAGAGGATAACGCATTCTTCTCTTTGTTGACGTGTTAACATTAAATTGTCCAAATGCGACAAAGGCTTCACATTGTGTCTATCTCTCGACACCATTGCGTCATTCACTTATTTATTAAGGAGGTAGCAGCCGCTATGGATGCCCAATTTACGATAGTCGACGTAACCGGATCGACCAACGATGACCTGCTCGAGGCAGGAAAACAGGGTGCGCCGCACGGCACGGGACTTGCCGCCCGCGCGCAAACGGCAGGACGTGGCCGACGCGGCCACAAGTGGGATTCAACCGCCGGCAACCTGTTGCTCTCGATTGTCCTACGTCCACATGTTGATCCCGCCAAGTACTCTGGTCTTGCCGCCGTCAGCGGCTTAGCGGTGCTCGAGGCGCTCGAAAAACAGGGTCTTGCTAACGAGATCGGCCTCAAATGGCCCAACGACCTCGTCGCGCGAGGGCGCAAACTCGGCGGCATTCTGGTCGAAGCCGCGCGCGATAACGAAGGCAAACCTTTCGCCGTCTGCGGCATTGGCGTCAATGTGAACTATGTGCCTTCGGAGGTTCCCGATGGCGGCCTGGCGGCAATTGGCCTCTCAGACCTCAACGAGAATGTTCCCGCCGTCGATGTGCTACTCAAGGAGGTCTATTACACCGTCGTAAACGCTGTGGACGCGTGGGCAGATCTGCTCGACGCCATGAAAGAAAACACCGGACCGCTCGCGCCCGTCCACGGCGAATATGTCACTCACCTCAATTGGATTGGAGAGCACGTTATCGCCCGTTCCCCTGCCGGTGACGAGCTGGCACGCGGTATCTTTAAAACCGTCGATGCCTTTGGTCGCGCATGTATCGAAACGGAAGGCGGCTTGCGATCCTTCCATTTTGAGGAGGCATCGCTGCGTCCCTTGAGCGAATAGGGCGCTGCAGTCACCTACTCGGCAGCAATGCCCGGCAGTCCAAACCATTATTCAAAACAAAAGAGCCCCGCTACCAACATGGCAGCGGGGCTCTGTAAGCTATGAGCGATATCGCTTAGAGCTTGATGTCGATGTCGACGCCAGCGGGGAGGTCGAGACGCATGAGCGAATCAACGGTGCCCGAGGTGGGGTCGAGGATGTCGATGAGGCGCTTGTGGGTGCGCATCTCGAACTGCTCACGGGAGTCCTTGTTCACGTGCGGCGAGCGGATAACCGTGTACAGGTTACGCTCGGTGGGCAGGGGGACAGGACCGGAAACGCGAGCGCCGGTCTTCTGAGCGGTCTCGACGATGAGCTTCGCGGACTGATCGACGACCTCGTGATCATAGCCCTTGAGGCGAATGCGGATCTTCTGGGTAGCCAACTTAAACCTCCAAAGAGTGCGAGAGATGTTCTCGCGGATTACGTAACAGGGAGCTCGAACTTAGGCGTTCTTGCTCATGACCTCGTCCACGATGGACTTGGGCGCGGGCTCATAAGAGTCGAACTGCATCGTGTAGGATGCACGGCCCTGGGTCTGGGAGCGAAGGTCGGTAGCGTAACCGAACATCTCGCCCAGCGGCACCTTGGCACGGATGAGCTTGCTGTTCTTGCGATCCTCCATGCCCTCGATCTTGCCGCGGCGACCGGAGAGGTTGCCCATAACGTCGCCCATGTACTGCTCGGGGGTCTCGACCTCGACAGCCATGATCGGCTCGAGCAGCTGCGGATCGGACTTCTTGAGGGCGTCCTTGATAGCCATGGAACCGGCGATCTTGAAGGCGGCCTCGGAGGAGTCGACCTCGTGGTAAGAACCGTCGAACAGGGTGACCTTAACATCGAGGACCGGGAAGCCGGCGATAACACCGGTGTTCAGGGCCTCCTGGATGCCCTTGTCGATGGACGGGATGTACTCCTTGGGCACGACGCCGCCGACGATAGCGTTGACGAACTCGTAGCCGAAGCCCTCCTCCATCTTCTCGAGCTTGATCACGGCGTGACCGTACTGACCGCGACCGCCGGACTGACGGACGAACTTGCCCTCAGCCTTCTCGACGTCGTGACCAGCGGTCTCGCGGTAGGCAACCTGGGGCTTACCAACGTTAGCGTCAACCTTGAACTCGCGGAGCAGACGGTCGACGATGATCTCGAGGTGCAGCTCGCCCATGCCGGCAATGATGGTCTGGCCGGTCTCGTGGTTGGTGGACACCTGGAAGGTCGGGTCCTCCTCGGCGAGCTTGGTCAGAGCCAGGGACATCTTGTCCTGCTCGGCCTTGGTCTTGGGCTCGATGGCAACGTCGATAACGGGCTTAGCGAACTCGATCTTCTCGAGGACGATCTCCTTGCCCTCTTCGCACAGGGTGTCACCGGTGGTGGAGTTCTTGAAGCCGACGCAAGCGACGATGTCGCCGGCGGCAGCGTCGTCACGGTCGATACGCTCGGCGGCGTTCATCTCGAGGATGCGGCCGAGGCGCTCGCGCTGACCGTTGGAAGCGTTGATCACGTAGGAGCCGGACTCGGCACGGCCGGAGTAAACGCGGACGTAGGTGAGCTTACCGACGAATGGGTCGGTCATGATCTTGAAGACCAGGCCGGAGAAGGGCTCGTCGAAGGAAGGATGACGCTCGATCTCCTCGCCGGTGTCCGGATCGGTACCGGTGACGGCCTCAACGTCGAGCGGGCTGGGCAGGTAGTCGACGACAGCGTCGAGCAGCTCCTGGACGCACTTGTTCTTGTAGGCGGAGCCCACGAAGACGAGGTTGAGCTCGTTGGCCAGAACGCCCTTGCGCAGAGCAGCCTTGAGCTCCTCGACGGTGAAGTCCTCCTCCATGAGGATCTTCTCCATGAGCTCGTCGTCAAAGCTGGCAGCAGCGTCGAGGAGCTCCTCGCGCTTGGTGGCAGCGATGTCAGCGAACTCAGCCGGGATCTCGTCCATCGGCTCGGGGTAGGTCATGCCCTTGTCGTCGGCCTTGAAGTCCCATGCGGTCATGGTGACGAGGTCGATGACGCCCCAGAAGTTGTCCTCGGCGCCCATCGGGACCTGAGCGGCCACGGCGTTGGCGTCGAGACGATCCTTCATGGTCTCGATAGCGTTGAAGAAGTCAGCGCCCACGCGGTCATACTTGTTGATGAAGGCGATGCGGGGGACGTTGAAGGTAGAAGCCTGACGCCAAACGGTCTCAGACTGGGGCTGAACGCCGGCAACGGCGTCGAAGACGGCGACAGCGCCATCGAGGACGCGCAGGCAGCGCTCGACCTCGGCGGTGAAGTCAACGTGGCCCGGGGTGTCGATGATCTGGATGCGGTAGTCGGTACCGTCCTTCTTCCAGAAGCACGTGGTAGCAGCGGAGGTAATGGTTACGCCGCGCTCCTGCTCCTGAACCATCCAGTCCATGGTGGCAGCGCCCTCATGGACCTCACCGATCTTGTGGGTCTTACCGGTGTAGTAAAGAATACGCTCGGTCGTGGTGGTCTTACCGGCATCGATGTGAGCCATGATGCCGATGTTACGGGTATCGGAAAGCTTGTACTTAGGCTTAGCCATGTTAGTTCCTTACCTTAACTTACCAACGATAGTGAGAGAACGCGCGGTTGGCCTCGGCCATCTTGAAGACGTCCTCACGCTTCTTGACGGAAGCGCCCAGGCCGTTGGAAGCGTCGAGGATCTCGTTGGCGAGACGCTCGGCCATGGTCTTCTCCTTGCGAGCGCGGGAGAAGTTGACGATCCAGCGGATACCCAGAGCGGTGGAACGACGGGAGTTGACCTCCATCGGGACCTGATAGGTAGCGCCACCGACACGCTTGGGCTTAACCTCGAGCGTGGGCTTGACGTTGTCCATAGCCTTCTTGAAGGTAGCGAGAGCGTCGCCACCCTCGGACTTCTCGGCAACGATCTCGAAAGCGGTGTAAACGATGCGCTCAGCGGTGGCCTTCTTGCCGTCAAGAAGGACCTTGTTGATGAGCTGAGTCACCAGGCGGTTGTTGTAAACGGCGTCAGGCTGAACCTCACGACGATTAGCTGCTGCACGACGCGGCATGTGAAATCTCCTTAAGTGTCTACCGTGCGGCGCTTAGGCAGCACACGGCGAAAGTATCAAAACGTTATCTGGCTTATTTAGCCTTGGGGCGCTTAGCACCGTACTTGGAACGGGCCTGCATACGGTTCTGGACCGGAGCAGCGTCGTAGGCGCCACGGATGACGTGATAACGGACACCAGGGAGGTCACGGACACGACCGCCGCGGACGAGCACGATGGAGTGCTCCTGCAGGTTGTGGCCCTCACCCGGGATGTAAGCAGTAACTTCGATGCCGTTGACGAGGCGAACACGGGCAACCTTACGAAGAGCCGAGTTCGGCTTCTTGGGGCTCGTGGTGAAGACACGGGTGCACACGCCGCGCTTCTGGGAGTTGTGCTGCAGGGCAGCGTTCTTGGACTTCTTGGGCACGGAACGACGGCCCTGGCGAACCAGCTGGTTAATAGTAGGCAAAGCGTACTCCTTCTCGAATGATTCCAGCTTTCTGTAAAGTGCAACGGCTTGAATCGAGGGGTCAGCATCCCCCTACGAAACACGCAGTTCGATAGGATACGTGGCGTTAGCTGTGCCGTCAACAGACCACGCCGCCGGGCGTATCCCAAAATTGGCACATTTCCGCAAAGCCTACACAAAAGGGATCCCCTCCTGTGCGCAGGGGCGGATTCCCGGCCCGGGCGGCGCGGGGGCTAAGTTTGCTGCTCTACAGTCCTGGCTCGCACGGAGAGCACATTAAGTGCTCTCCGGCTCGTGCGGAACTCGCGACAAACTTAGCCCCCGCGCCGCCCGGCCGGGAATCCGACGTGCTCGTCGGGGCAACGTTACCTTCCAAAAAGGGACAGATTTATTTTGGTCGGTTTTATCTGGGGAAACGTCGCGCTCCAGCGGTGATCTGCTCTCATCTGTCGCATGGAAATCGGCGGCGTTTCCATTTAACGCAAAAGAGGCCGCTTCCCCTAGTAGGAAGCGGCCCCAAATCTTACGAATAGACGATGGTAAAGGGTACTTCTGTTTCGGTCTCTCCTGTTGATGTGTATCTCGTGCCCTCGAGGGTTACCGAGACCACTTGATCGACATTGATCAGCTTTGTCGGAACCGAGATGTTCTCTCCGCTATTGCGCGTCAGCGAGACATAGAAATTGTACGCGCCCGCAGCATCATCTTCGATAATCTGCTCCGATCCATCCTTGTAGGTAACGGTCAACTTTTTCGTTACTGCGTCAATGCCCAGATCATCGATGTGTGTCTGGATAGAAAACGGGCTGATCTCGAGAGGCGAGTCATCGGAGCGGAGTTCCTTTGTATCGACGTACGCTCCAACGCTAAACTCGGGCGTCGATGCCTCGAGCAGCTTCGCTTCCTCGCCTTCGCCCTCAGTCCAGCAGATATTCCAGCTGACCGCATGTCCCAAATCTCGCTCGCGATTCCACGAGGCAAAGTACATCGTGCCATTAATGACCGTGTCGCTTGATGTGTCCTTATCAATTGTGCAGCGTGTATCAGCCCATTCCTCGCCGAAGTTCATGCTGGGCGTGCCGATGCCTTGTTCTTCTTCACCATAGAGAACAAGTTCGCCTGTCTCTGCTGCTGGCTTGTAGTAGTTAACGCCATTTGGATTGGACAACGTAAACGTCACGGCTCCGCAGCCGTTTTGGTCAATAGCCATCTCATGGATATCAAGCGTATAGCCGTTACCCTCGACGGACAGATTAACCTCCTGAACTGCGCCCTCCAGGCTTTGGGGCGCGATGCCGTCACCAAACTCTCTGGTGTAGGTATATTTAGTCCCCGATGAGCCGCCATTTGTCCAGGTAATGGAATCCCCGTTGCCGTGGTTTCCCCAAGCTGAGGCAAAATATCTGGAATTGACAACGGCGTAGGCGACCCCTCCAGTCGCCAAAACTCCGGCAAGACATCCGATTACGGCAACATAGAGAGGCTTCGCGTGGCCCTTTCGATGAAGCGGCTCACCCGCAGCGGTATTTAGGACGCGATCTGCAAGATCGCTATCGGCTTGGATGGACTCGAAGGCCTGCTTGATTTGATTGGATTTCACGGTCGCCCTCCTCTAGGATGAACTTGAGCTTCGATCAACCGCGAGCTAAACGCGTTCGAACGGTCGCGGCTGGCACATGCAGTAACTCGGCAATCTCTGAGGTCGAAAAACCCAGATAGTAATAGAGCACGATGGGAACACGGAATCGCTCCGGAAGTCGCATAACGTCTGACAGGACCGCCTTGGTCTCCTCCTGCGTCGCCGAAAGCGAATCTGCCAGGTTCTCAATATCCTCCACACGCCTCCATGGCTTTCGAAAGAGCGATTTACATTCATTGATCGTGACCCGGATAAGCCAGCGGCGAAGATGTTCCCAACTTTCAAAGTGCCCATCGCTTTTAAGCAACTTAAGAAAGACATCTTGGGCAACATCGTCGGCATCGGCGCGATCGCGCAGGTACGTCAATGCGATCCGAAACACGACATCCCGGTGATCTTCAACCGCCTGTCTAAATGCTTGTTCTTCCATAATCACCTCCCGGTGACGTTAATGATTCTTGATGAGGCCCTCACCATAGATACGCTTTGACCGAACGAAATGTTTCAAATTCAAGCAGGAATAACCTACCAAAATAAACCTGTCCCTTTTTGGCAAAAGGAATCCCCTTCTGTGCGCGGGGGCAGATTCCCGGAACGGGCCGCCCGCTGTTTAAGTTTGCTGCTCTACAGTCCTGCGCAAGACGGAAAGCACATTAAGTGCTTTCCTTTGCGTGCGGAACTCGCTACAAACTTAAACAGCGGGCGGCCCGTTCCGGGAATCCGACGTGCTCGTCGGGGCAACGTTCCTCGACAAAAAAGACCCGCTTCCCTGTTGTGAACTGCGCCCCAAATCTTGGACGCCCTAAATAGCGACTAGGCCGCGAGGGCCTGATTCCGGTACTCCTCCGGGGTCAGGCCCTTCAATCTTACCTGCCTCCGGCTCGTGTTCCAGTGGACTATGTATTCCTCCAGGTC
>DXLW01000038.1:0-140036 GCA_019414505.1 Collinsella sp. | reverse complement strand
GACCTGGAGGAATACATAGTCCACTGGAACACGAGCCGGAGGCAGGTAAGATTGAAGGGCCTGACCCCGGAGGAGTACCGGAATCAGGCCCTCGCGGCCTAGTCGCTATTTAGGGCGTCCAAGATTTGGGGCGCAGTTCAAAAGAGCGCGGGGTTGTCCACTATCACGACATCGGTGACTGTTTGAGCCGCGAAGACAAGCTCAGGATGATTCGAGAATTTGCAATCAATGGTGATATTGATTGGATAACGATAAAACCCGATAAATATGGCGACTGGCTGAACCAGCGCGACGATTCATTCTATGATTTTGCACCGTTGGGAATCGGAAAGGCAAAGCCCCCTCTCGGCTTGTTCGGTCTTTTTTCACCTGGAAAAAATACCAGTCGAGATGCATGGGTCTACAACTCGTCAGGGCAGAAGCTGCTGGCATGCGTGAAAACGACGATAGACGCTTATGAATGCGAGCGGATCAAGTCTAAGGTTCCGCATGCTGTGGATAGGGATTCTGCAGTAATTAAATGGTCTCCCGATCTTATAAAAAAGCTTACTAGGGGGGAGAAGCTAGAAGTTAAAACTAACTGTGTTTGCACGGCGAGCTACAGACCCTATTACAAACAAAGATACTATCTCGATGAAGCACTAACGGTAAGGCCAGGCCGGGCAGAAATCTGGGCAGACGGAAGACAAGAGAATAAAATCATCTGCGTTTCTACGGGTGAAAGAATGTCATGCCTTCTTTCCCAATTTATATGCGTTTTTCACTATGTTGGCGATACGCAGTGTTTCCCGCTCTATTGGTATGAGAAAAAGAATAAACCCGGTGGGTCCAGGGCATGCAAACAAAATGCTGCTGGTCAGTCGCCTCTGTTTGGGGGCAGCGATAATTGCACCGGTGCATCTTTTGTGCGTCACGATGCTATTACAGATGAAACGCTTGCGGTTTTCCGTAAGGTTTATCCGCATGCATTTCCGAGACGCTATAAAAAAGACGGGGGCATCGAGCTCAACAAGACGGATATCTTCTATTACATTTACGGCATCCTTCATTCTCCCGAGTATCGCAAACGTTTCGAATCGAATCTTAAAAAGGAGCTGCCGCGCATACCTCTTGCTGAAGATTTTGCTCGCTTCTCCGAGGCGGGCCGAAAGCTCGCTCATCTCCATCTCGACTACGAGACGATTGATCCATGGGCGTCAATCGTCGAGGACGGCGACTCGGTGAACCCTGGGCGAACGGTCAAAATGAAATTCGGCCCGCATAAGAAGGACGAGGAGCATCCCAAGGGTCAGGACATGACCGTCCTCAGGGTCGCCGAGAACATGACGCTACGCGGTATTCCTCTGGAAGCGTATGAGTATGTTGTCAACGGTCGTTCTGCTATCGCCTGGATGATGTGGAACTATCAAGTCAAAAAAGACAAAGCCTCGGGCATCGTCAATGATCCCAATGACTATAGCGACGACCCGCGCTATATCGTCGACCTAGTCGAGCGCATCGTGACCGTGTCGATGGAGACGATCGCTATCGTTAACGAGCTGCCCGCCTTGAACGAGAAGGCCCAACCTGCCGACTGGCCTGCCGCATGGAAGGTGAAGTAACGGCTGAAGAGGATTCATGGTTCGTGGATGGTGGCACAGCTTACTGGGATTGACGAAAACCGCTCGATAGTGCGTCGCCGCAGAGCGGACAGTGCATTGCTTCAACGGAAGGAAGGCCGTATGGCGAAAAAAGGGATATATCTTCTGGGACAGCGAGACGGCGAATCCCCAGCAGAGGATATGCCAGGTTGCTTACATCCTCACGGATCTTGAGGGAAACTGCGTGGGCGACCCGGTTTGCCGGGTGATCAATCCTGAGAGCGAGATTGGTTGGTGGAGCAGGGCTCATCTGGAAATCGATTGGGACTCACTGGACGACATGCCGACCTTTGTCTGCTTCTGGGAGGATGCCGGTCTGGCGGATTTGCTGCGAGACTATATCCTGGTCGCGCATAACGCCAACGGCGCCGACATTCACCACATCAAGAAGAGTCTGGCTGCCTACGACATCGAAATGCCCGAGATCGAAGTGATCGATACGATGCTGATGGCGAAGCAGAAGGGTCTGCCCGGAGCGCTTGTCGACCTCTGCGAGCATTACGGCGTGCATCTTGATAGCCACCACGATGTCATAAGCGACGCCGAGGCGTGCCTTGGGGTTTTCCGTGGACTGGTTGGCGAGTTCGGTGCGCTCGAGCCCGCCGTTTGGGCTCCGAATGACTCTTCCCATCATGGTTGCAAGCGTGTTTTCACGGGCTTGGGACTGGTGAACGGGTCGCAAGAAACCATCGAAGAGGTTCTGGCGAAAGCCGAGGAGGCGGGCCACAGAGGCGATCCGGGCGAAATTGCTGATCCGGTCGGACTCAAGGTGAAGGTATCCGGCGTTACCCCGGGCTACAATCGCGATGAGATCCTTGCCGCACTTAAGGAATGCGGGATGAAAGCGACCGATGGCAAGCCCGCGCAGAGCACGAAGTATCTCGCGATAGGCGACAACGTGGGACGAAGCAAGCTCGACGCAGTTTTCAGCGGCAACTCGCAGGCAAAAATCGTCACGACGGGCGAGTTGCTTGAGGTCATGAACCGATTTGGCAAGGCGGAATAGAAGGGAAGGCTCGATATGGCCGTCAATTTGAAAACCGTAAAAGACACGGTGAATCTTGCGGCAGGGGTTTTGGCTGCCGCCGCCGGGGTTATCGATGGGGCAAAGCAGCTCGGTTTCGATGTCGATGGAGCCGTGAAAAGCGCTGCCGACGGGGCAACCAACGGCGCACGCGTTGTTGCCGACGGCATCGGCAAGGGATTTGGTGCTGCGGCGGAAGGTGTCGGCGCGGCAGCCGGCGCGTTGGGGGATGCCACGAAGGCGTTCCATGACTCAAGGGCCGCCGCGGAGGCTCGCAAGAAGATCGATGCCGCGAGGCAATCAATATTTGAAGGCGCGTCGACGGTGATGCCCCTGCACGAGTTCATCTGCCAGCAGGGCAAAGCCTCCGAGACTGCGTTCAACGGCTACGATATGCCCGGCTGCTATCTCATCGCGACATACCGCAGGCATGACCACGATAAGAACTTCAGCGACTATCTCGGAATATACGTGGGGTCAAGTGGGCATATGGCGGACGATATCGTGTCCATACCTACGCGATTGGGCGATCCGGATGTCTACGCTGACTACAAGTACCGGCAAAACATTTTGCTATTCGTGTATCCGTGCGAGCTGAAGGACGTCGACGAACGTCGTGGGCTCCTGCTGCGTTCGTTTGACGGCGAGAGGCTCTACAACGGCACTGGATTATCGGTCGAGAGGGCGGCGGATGAAGACCTATAACCTGGACACCATCAAGAAGGTCCCCTTGCGCGAGGTGTGGCCGCATGAGGCCCACGACTTCACCAAGTGGCTGGCCGAGGAGCAGAACCTCGCAACCCTCGGGACGGCGGTCGGAATCGAGCTCGAGCTCATAGAGACGGAGTCCTCGGTCGGATCGTTCAACGTGGACATCTACGCGCAGGAGTCCGGTACGGGCCGCAAGGTGATCATCGAGAACCAGCTCGAGGACACCAACCACGACCACCTCGGCAAGGTGATCACGTACGCCGCCGGCAAGGGCGCCGAGGTCGTCATCTGGGTCGTGGCTCGTGCCCGCGACGAGCACCGCCAGGCCATCGAGTGGCTCAACCAGCACACCGACAGCGACTTCGGGTTCTTCCTAGTCGAGGTCGAGCTCTGGAAGATCGGGGACTCCCTGCCCGCCCCGCGCTTCAACGTGGTCGAGCAGCCGAACGAGTGGACCAAGACCGTGAAGCTCTCCGAGGGGCTCAGCGAGACCGAGAAGGTCAAGCTGGCGTACTGGACGGCCTACCGCGAGGTGGCGGGCGGCCGTCCGGAGTTCCTCAAGGAGTTCAGCCCGCAGAAGCCCAGCAAGGACCATTGGTCGACGCTTCGCCTGGGGGTCTCGGCATACCATCTCGCCCTGCTCATCGATACGCACAAAGGCCGCACGGGCATCGAGCTGTACGTGGACGACGACAAGGAGATCGGACACCGCGCCATCGCCAACAGCGGGATCTTCGAGGAGCGCCTCGGGCTGACGGCGGCACCCTTCGATGCGAAAAAGGCCTCGGGACTGCGCTTCTACAAGGCGGGTCACCCCATCAAGGGCCACCAGGACGCATGGCCCCAGTATATCGAGGAGCAGCTCGGATGGGCTCTCGAGATGAAGAAGATAATCGCGGAGATTGGGCTCTAAAAACGCCCAGGCAGTAATTGCCAGTGCGTTTTGATTGCCGCTTTTCCTTTGAAGGGATCTTGACTCTTTTTGTTATATGAAGCGGATGGGCCATCGATAATCACGGACCGGATGGTTTGCCTTGTCGACCGATAGACTCCAATTAGCAGGAGTTGTGACGATCCTTAACTAAAATGGTGACGTCTGAATAGACTGTAAAGGAGCCGCTAGACATAGTCCGTCTTATGATGCCTTTGGCTTACACTTCTTTATGGAGCCATATAAGGAGGCGACAATGCAACAACCTATCGCGACAAACGATGTGAATCTATTTTCTACCCTCGGGGAGAATCAATACTTCGATCGAAAGAGCGCCCGCAAGGACGACAAGGAGATCGCGAAGCATATCAGCGCATTCGCCAACTCGGCGGGAGGCAAGCTTGTTATCGGTATCGAGGATAACGGTGAGGTAACGGGCTTCAAGCGTAATGGCGCGCGCGACATTGAGAATTTTGAGCGCGCTGCACTTACGACCTGCACGCCGACCCCTATTGTCCATAAAGACCGAATCCCCGTGGTCAATTCCTCGGGCGAGGACGATTTCATTCTCGTTTTGGACGTCGATGCCTCGACCAATCACTCTGTTGCTCGCATGAGTGACGGCGAGGTGTTCTTGCGGCAGGACGACAAGAGTGTGAAGCTCAGCCGTGAACAGGTCTACGCCCTCGAGTACGACAAGGGGCAGAGAATCTTCGAGGACGAGCTTATCGAGGATTCCTCCCTAGATGACGTGGACCACGAGGTGCTTGATCGCTACAAAAAGATTCTTGGAACCGAAGTTTCCGACGACCAGGTTCTTAGAAGTCGCCGTTTCATGCGTGACGGAAAGCTGACTGTTGCTGGAGCCCTGCTATTCGCGCGGGATCCGTCCGCAATAATGCCGCAGGCCCGAGTCCGTGTCCTGCGCTATGACGGCGTCAAGATGGAGACGGGTGAGCGTCTCAACATCACGAAAGAACGAAGCTTCTGTGGGCCGCTGCCCAAGGTTATCCAAGACGCCTACGAACTCATTTCGAGCATGCTCCGCGAATTCCAGTTCCTGGGGGCCGACGGGAAATTCCAGACCGTTCCCGAGTATCCTGAGTTCGCTTGGTTCGAGGGTCTGGTCAACGCGGTGACGCATCGCGACTACTCGTTCCGCGGCGACTATATTCGGGTCTCGATGTTCGACGACCGTTTGGAAATTGTCAGCCCGGGTGCGCTTCCCAATATCGTGACGCTCGACAACATGAGGACCACTCGTTACTCGCGCAACCCACGCATCGCACGCACGCTGGTCGAGTTCGGTTGGGTCCGAGAGCTAAATGAGGGTGTCAAGCGCATTTATACCGAGATGCAAAACTTCCTACTCAACGACCCGGTCTACACGGAGCCTGATGGGGCGAGGGTCCAGCTAACGCTTGAGAACAATATCGTTGCCAGAACTGTTAGGAGAAGCGAGGCTCTTGAGGACAAAGTGTCGCCCGAGGTAATCGCCTCGTTGGGAGAGTATGAGCTCGCCGCCGTCAGGTTGGCCTTCGCAAACGGAAGGGTAACAGCAAGGGAACTTGCGACGTACATCGGGAGAAATCGCCGCACAGCAAGCCGAGTGCTTGGCAAGCTAATCGAGGAGGATGGGCTGCTCGAATGGCATGGCTCCTCTCCCAACGACCCAAAACAGTTCTACACGATAAGATAGGTTGATCGCTCTATGTCGCACCTCTGTCGCAGTAATGTCGCACCTCTGTCGCAGTAATGTCGCACCTCTGTCGCAGCGGCGTTAATGGCCCGAGGGGCTGTTCTTCTGTCGCTTTCCCGCGGGCGGCTTATTTGGTGTGCGTCAGTAAGGCGTGAACTAGGAAGCTGCCGCTGACCAAATCTCATCTCGGACATGACGATCCTTTTCCGGACATTCGCGGACAATGTCCGGAAACGGGCTAAAAATGTCCGGAAAGGGGCTGAAATGTCCGGAATGGCGAGGCTGTCCTACGCTCGGGTTGCCGCGGTGTGGCCCTCGGTATGACGGCGGGGCGATGTCGTCGGACCGGCCGCGTTGACGGATGGGAAGTTAAGGAAAGTTAGGGCGGTCTTGAGGGGATGCGTATCCGCAGCCCGAAGCCCTGTCCATCAGTAATAGAGAGCTGCTTGTCCTCTTTTGGAAAGTTACGGAAAGTTGGGCTACCCCTTACCTTAGGCCCAGTATGGGGAGTAGCGCATGTGGCGCGGTGCCGTATCGGCATCGAGGGGCTTTGCGCCCACGGCGTCTCGAATGATCTTGCTCGCTTGGGAACTCTTCGATGTCTCGAGACCGAATACGCGCCGTACGGTAAGCCGAGTGCTTGGCAAGCTGATCGAGGAAGAGGGGCTGCTCGAATGACACGGCTTCTCCCCCAACGACCCAAAACAGTTCTACACGATAAGATAGGTTGATCGCTCTATGTCGCACCTTTGTCGCAGTAATGTCGCACCTCTGTCGCAGTAATGCCGCACCTTGGCCGCGGCGGCTTCGATGGCCCAAAGGGCTGCCCCTTTGTCACTTCCTCGCGGGTAAGTAATGTTGGCGTGCGCCGTCGTGGCGCGAACCGGGGAGCTCTACTGGGGAGCTGGGCTTTACTAGGGAACTGCCGTTGGCCAAATCCCATCTCGGACATGACGATCCCGTTTCCGGACATTCGCGGACAATGTCCGGAAACGGGCTAAAAATGTCCGGAAAGGGGCTGAAATGTCCGGAATGGCGGGGCCGCCCCACGCTCGGGTTGCCGGGCGTGGCCTCCGATATGACGGCGGGGCGATGTCATTGACCCGTTTGCTTTTCCGCTCGGGTTCTGCTCTCAGCCTCTCAAACAAAATCTTAATCTCTAACAGATGGACCCGATCTGGGCGGCTAGATGTTACAGATTGAGACAGGCCAGCGTGCCGGTTTTCGTTTATCTAAATCTGTAACACGAGGGACGGATTTTGCCGAGTAACTGTTACAGATTGAGACAAACCGACGGGCCGCCCCGCCCCATCCACCTGCCGCTGCCTGCTGTCCGCCGATTTCCGTTGTGCTGCTGTGCCCCCATGCCATATCCTCTAGACAACTACGCGGCATCATCGCCGCCGCGCCTACAAGAGAGGAATGTCCATGACCGCACCTGCATCCAAGCTGCTTCAGCCCATTACGGTTGGCCCCCTTGAGCTCAAAAACCGCATTATGTTTCCGCCGCTGACCACCGGCTACGAGGAGCGTGACGGCTCCATTGGCGAGCGCAGCCTGGCTTTTTACGAGCGCTTGGCCCGTGGCGGCGTGAGTTACATCGTCATCGGCGACGTTGCTCCCGTCATGACCGCAAGCCCCACGCCCAAGCTGGCGACCGACGCCCAAATCCCCACGTTTAAGGCCCTGGCCGATGCCGTCCACAAGCACGGCGCCAAGGTCGCGCTGCAGCTGTTCCACCCCGAGTACGACGTGCCCGGTGTCGGCCGCATGGTCATGGGATCCATGGCCGCCGCCAAGGCCGCGCAGGAGGCCAAGGCCGCCGGCGACGAGGAGACCTTTGCCGCCAAGATGGCCGAGTCCAACGAGATCCGCAACCAGGCCTACGCCAAGCTGCACCACGACATGCAGCACTTTGTGAACGAGGCGAGTGTGGAGCAGCTCACCCAGATCAAGGAGGCTATCGCCGCCTCGGCCGCTCGCGCGCAGCAGGCCGGGATCGATGCCATCGAGGTCCACGGCGACCGCCTGGTAGGTTCGCTGTGCTCGGCCATCCTCAACCAGCGCACCGACGAGTACGGCGGCTCGTTCGAGAACCGCGTTCGCTACGCGCTGGAGGTCGTCGCTGCCATTAAGGAAGCCGCGCCGCAGCTGATGGTGGAGTACAAGCTCCCCGTGATCATGGAGAACCCCGACGGCACGCCGCGCGGCAAGGGCGGCCTGCAGCCCGACGAGGCCTGCGAGTTCGCCAAGCTGCTCGAGGGCGCGGGCATCGATATGATCCAGGTCGCACAGGCCAACCACACCGGCAACATGGGCGACACCATTCCGCCCATGGGCGCCATGCCCTACAACTGGACGCTGCCCGTGGCCGAGCGCGTCAAGGCCCTGGTCTCCGTGCCGGTGGCAACCGTGGGCCGCGTGGTTTCGGTCGAGGCCGGCGAGAAGATTCTGGAAGACGGCGCCGCCGACATCATCGCCTATGGCCGCTCGCTCATGTGCGACCCCGACATTGCACTGAAGGCCGCCACGGGTGAGCCCATCCGCGAGTGCCTCAACTGCAACAAGGGTTGCGTCGATGCGATTCAAAACCGCAAGTACATTTCGTGCGTGCTCAATGCCGAGAACGGCGACGAGGCGACCATCGCCATCAAGCCGGGCGAGGGCGACAAGAAGATCGCCGTGGTGGGCGGCGGCATCGCCGGCCTGGAGGCCGCGCGCGTGGCGGCCAAGCGCGGCTACGACGTGACCGTCTACGAGGCGAGCGATCATCTGGGCGGCCAGATTGTGCTGGCGGCTGCGCCTCCGCGCAAGGACGAGATTATGCGCTCGGTCGAGTACTACGAGAAGATTCTGCCTGGCCTGGGCGTGAAGGTGGAGCTCAGTCATGCCGCTACCGCTGAGGACCTCAACGCCGCCGACGCCGCGATTGTGGCCGTGGGCGCGCACGACGTGGTCATCCCCGTTCCGGGCGCCGACTCGGAGAAGGTCGTCTCGAGCTGGGACGTGCTGGCCGGCAAGGTGGAGCTCAGCGGCCGCGTCGCCGTCATTGGCGGCGGCCTGGTGGGCACCGAGACTGCCGAGTACCTGCTGCAGCACGGCTGCGAGGTGGCGATCGTGGAGATGCTCGACAAGATTGCCGCGGGCGAGTCCGAGACCATTCTGCCGCTGATTATGAGCGACTTTGCAGAGCACAACGTGGAGCAGCATGTTAAGACCCGCCTGACCGCCATTACCGACGAGGGCGTGGAGGCTGTTCGCACCACCGAGGACGGCGCCGAGGAGCCGGTGAAGATCGCCTGCGATTACGTGGTGATGGCCGTGGGCTCCAAGGCCAACGCGTTTGACCTGGATGGCGTGACGGTGCCCGTGACCTGCGTGGGCGACTGCTCGGGTGAGCGCACCGCCGACATTGCGAGCGCCATTCGCACGGCGTATCACGCGGCCAACGAGCTGTAGTTGAACATCGCGGCCAGGCGGGGCGGTAGCACAGATCCGTCTCGCCCGGCTGTGTCCCGTCGGGTGTCAACCGGTGCGGGACCTGCAAGCGCAGCAGGTCCCGCCCTTTTTGTTTTGCTCCGATGAATGGCAATGCGCGGTAATCATGAGGAGTGAGGACGTCTACTGCCTTGCAGATCACTCAAAAATATTGGGGGAGGGGTTAATAACTATATCCTCTATACCAAAGGACATAAAGAGATGCCAATTTTGTTGACAAGCGAATGACGATTAGCTGCGAGTCAGCTACCAGCGTAAATAATCGATAAAGAAATGTCGTAATTTGGTGCCAAATGCCCAGATAACGCCGCGTCTATTTTAATTAACTGCTTTGAGCAAACGGTAAAATGCTACTATCTAACTTGCACGTAAGAAAGCAGATTAACGGTTAAGGCTAAGAAGTGGCAGGTATGTCGGAAGCAACTAGGACTCGCACGCATGCGCCCGAGGTTAGGCAGCGCGCCGTCGAGGCCCTCCAAGAGGGGGTCGGTCATCGCGCCCTCGCCGCGGAGCTTGGCATTCCCCAGGCCACGGCTCGTCAGTGGGCCCGCGCGTATGCCGTGGGCGGTGCCGACGCCGTTCTCAACGCCGGTTCGCATCATCACACCTATTCGTACGAAGTTAAGCTCGCCGTGGTCAAGGACCGCTTGGAAAACGGCTTAACGGTTCGCGAGGCCATGATCAAACACAAGATTCCAAGCGAGTCTTCGGTTAAGGCCTGGTGCCGCCAGTATCGCGAGAGCGGTGAGTCCGCACTGGTCGATAAGCCGCGAGGTCGCAAGCCGCGCGTTAAAAAGGCGGAATAGCAAACGGGATGGTGCGCCCACAGGGGCGCATTTTTCTTGCCGCCTCTCTGCTCCAAAGCGGACGTGCCCTTACCCCGTACGCCTAAAACTCCCCAGTTGACCGAAAACCTGCCGCCGCTACTCCTCAATTGAGCTATAACGTTAAACAATTGCAGCGTTTTTGCACGGGGGAGTGATGGTATGACGCTACTGTATTTCCTTACCCTGTTTCCGCTGGTACCGGCGCTGGGCATGCTGCTCGCGCGCGGTGACCGCGCCCGCGATGCGGTGGGGCTCATAGGCTCCGGCATTATTATGGCGGTGACAGTTGTAGTCGCCGTCATGTTTTTTGGCATGGGTCCGCAGAGCTTTGAGGTTGCCTCCGGCACCTCGCATGTGCTCTCGATCATCAGCTCCGTCATCGACGTCATCCTGTGCGCCGTAATCCTGTACAACGCGTACAAATATAGGAACGCGCTCGCCACGGTGCTCGGCATAGTCCAGCTGGTGGGCTCGTTCGCCTTTGCAGCCATGACGCTGCCCGCGGTCGAAGCCGTCACGGCGACGCCGCTCTACCTGGACTACATGAGCGTGATCATGGTCCTCGCCGTCGGCATTGTTGGCAGCCTCATCTGCGTGTATGCCTTGGGTTATATGAAGGACTTCCAGGCCCACGACGAGCACGAGGCCGCACTGCGCGGGCAGACCGCGCCCGACCGTCGCCCGCAGTTCCTGGCGCTTATGTTCCTGTTCCTCTCGGCCATGTTCGTCATCGTGACGAGCGACAACCTGGAGTGGCTGTTCTGCGGCTGGGAAATCACCACCGTGTGCTCGTTCCTTATGATTGGCTACACGCGCACGCCCGAGGCCATCAAGAACGCTTTCACCCAGATCATCCTTAACATGCTGGGCGGTATCGCGTTTTTGGCGGGCCTTATGTTCTTGCACGTTAACGGCATGCCGCTGACCATCTCGGGCATGATCGAGCTTTCCGGCGCCGGTACCGCGCAATCCGCACTGCTGGTGATGCCGGTCATCCTGTTGTCGCTCGCCGCACTCACCAAGGCCGCACAGATGCCGTTCCACACGTGGCTGTTGGGTGCTATGGTTGCCCCCACTCCCACGAGCGCCCTGCTGCACTCGTCAACCATGGTTAAAGCCGGCGTGTTCCTAATGGTCAAGCTGAGCCCGCTCTATGCTATCTATCCCGTAACCGGCTTTATGGTCACGAGTGTGGGCGCCATCACGTTTTTGCTTGCTGCCCTCATGGCCATCTCGCAGAGCAACGCCAAACGCGTGCTCGCGTACTCCACCATTTCCAACTTGGGCCTCATCAGTGCCTGCCTGGGTGTCGGCGCGCCCGAGGCCGTATGGGCGGCCATCTTTCTGATCCTGTTCCACACGGTGGCAAAGTCGCTGCTGTTCCTGTGCGTGGGCACGGCCGAGCATCATATCGGCAGCCGCGATATCGAGGACATGGACGGTATGTTCAGCCGCATGCCGCACCTGACGCGTCTGATGATGCTGGGCATCATGGGCATGTTTGTGGCGCCGTTTGGCATGCTCGTGTCCAAGTGGGGCGCCCTGGTGGCGTTCGCGCAGACTGGCAACGTGCTCATGATCATGGTGCTGGCCTTTGGCTCGGCCGCGACGTTCTTCTTCTGGGGCAAGTGGCTTGCCAAGCTTTCGGGTGTCGACTCCACGGCTCAAAACGTTGAGGTCAATGTCCATAAGACCGAATGGATGGCCCTCAACACCATCGCCGCGCTGCTGATTCTGTGCTGCGTGGCGTTCCCGGTTATCTCGAGCGGTCTGGTGTCGCCTTACTTGGCCATGGTGTTTGGCCGCGTGCCGTACGTTATTGGCAAGGACGCCATGTACCTGATGGTGGTTATCGTGGCGTTTATCGCCGTGGTGCTGCTGACTTCATTCCGCGTGAGCAACAAACCGCACGTCAACGTGTACCTTTCGGGCGTGGGGACCGACAAATATCGCCATTTCCGCGGCTCGATGGGACACGAGGTGAAGGCCGAAAAGCGCAATTGGTACTCGGAGGACGCCCTTGGCGAGAAGCGTATTGGCCCCGCGGGTAGCGTCGTGTGCTGCAGCATTATCTTGTTTGCGCTGCTGTGTTGCGCGTGGATTGAGCCCGAGCGACTTGCCATGAGTGCGCCCTCGGTGCTGCGCGGCAAGTATTTTGAAGGTTCGGGCGTCGTGGGCATTTTTATTGGCACCGTGGCATTTGCCTTACTGGCGCCGCTTGTGGGCGGCCTGATCGACGGCGTTGACCGCAAACTTTCGGCCCGCATGCAGGGCCGCGTGGGCCCGCGCCTGCTCCAGCCTTTCTACGATGTGGCCAAGCTGCTGCGCAAGGCCCCCGCCAGCGTAAATACCATGGACGATACCTACATGGCGTGCGCGCTCATCTTTACCGTGGTGGGCGGCGGCATCTTTGTGTCGGGTTCCAACACGCTGTTGTGCGCTTTTATGGTGACCCTCGCTGCGATCTTTGTGGTGTTGGCGTCCGCCTCGACGCAAAGCCCGTTTTCCCAGGTCGGCGCCGACCGTGAGCTGCTGCAGGTCATGAGTTACGAGCCCGCCGTTTTGCTGATGAGCGTGGGCCTGTACCTTGCCACCGACAGCTTCGATTCCATCGCCGTGACGGGGCAGTCGGCCCCCATCATCGTGTACAGCGCGCCCATTTTCCTCGCGCTGCTCGCGGTGCTCACCATCAAGCTGCGCAAGTCGCCGTTTGACCTTTCGTACTCGCATCACGCGCATCAGGAGATCGTCCAGGGCGTCGCCACCGAGATGAGCGGCGGCACGCTGGCCAAGATGACCCTTATGCACTGGTGCGAGACCGTGCTGTTTTTGATGTGGGTGGGCATGTTCTTTGTTTGGGACAACCCCGTGAGCTGGGTTGTAGCCCTGGTCGTGATGGCCGCGACGTATTTTGTCGAGGTCCTGATCGACAACACCTTCGCACGCAGCACCTGGCGCAGCTGCTTTAGGCTCGGATGGGGCGTGGCGCTGGTGTTTGGCCTGCTCAACCTTATGCCCATCCTCGTCGACGTGTTTATTTAGGAGGCGGCATCCATGGATCATAAAATGTCGCGCTCGCCGTGGGTCATTCATTACGACGGCTCGAGCTGCAACGGATGCGATATCGAGGTGCTGGCCTCGCTCACGCCGCTGTTCGATGCGGAGCGCTTTGGCGTGGTCAACACCGGCAACCCCAAGCATGCGGATATCTTTTTGGTGACGGGGTCGGTCAATGCCCAGAACCTGCCTGTCGTGCGCCAGATCTACAACCAGATGCTCGAGCCCAAGTGCGTGGTGGCGTGCGGCATCTGCGCGTGTTCGGGCGGCGTGTTCCGCGATGCCTACAACGTGATCGGCGGCGTGGACCGCGCGATTCCCGTGGACGTGTACGCGCCCGGGTGCGCCATTCGCCCCGAGACGGTGATCGATGCCATCGTGGAGGCGTGTGGCATCCTGGACCAGAAGGAGGCCGTGATGCGCGCCGGCGGCGATCCGCTCACCGTGGGCGGTGCCGCTACTTGGGACGGTGGCGTTGAGCTGGGCGAGGACGGGTTTGTGGCTGCTGCGGAGGCCGGCGACGCGACCGCTGGGACGCCTGCCGCGCCCGCCGCGCCCGCCGCTGCAAAGGAGGCCGAGTAATGCAAAAGGCAATCTACACCACCGTCGGGATCGATGGACTGTTGCCGCATGTTCAGACGCTCAAGGGCGTCGGCGCGCGCTTTGTGCAAATGCACGCCGAGCGCAACGTCGACGACGGCACGTATCGCTTGGTCTATACGTTTATCAACGTTCGTGCTGCTCAGGAGCATATTGCGCAGGACGGCAGCTATGCGATTGAGAACCTGGTGGTTGAGGGCATCGACCAGTACCAGGAGGTTCCGTCCATCAGCTCGTATTACCCCGCGGTGTTCCCGTTTGAAAATGAGGCCCACGACCTGTTTGGCCTTGCCATCACCGACATGCAGGTCGACTTTAAGGGCTTTTTCTACCAGGTTTCGACTGCCGAGCCCATGAGCGTCATCACGCCCGAGGTGAAGGCCGCGCGCGAGAAAGCCATGAAGGTCCGTGCCGCCGCCGAGGCCAAGGCGCGCAAGGCCGCTGCCGAAAAGGCCGCCGCTGCCGCTGCGGGGGAGCCCGCTGCGGGCGCTGCCGTTGCTCAGCCCGCTGCGGCTGCCGGCTCCGATGCTCAGCACGATGAGGCTGCTGCGAAGGCCGCGCTCAAGGCTGCCGAGATGGAGGCAAAGCTCGCCGCCATGGATCCCGAGAAAGCGGCCAAGGTTCGCGCGGCGCTTGCCGCCAAGGCCGCCCGCGACAAGCAGAAAAAGGAGGCGTAAGGTCCATGGCACATCGCTCCGTTATTCCGTTTGGCCCGCAGCACCCGGTGCTGCCCGAGCCGCTTCATCTGGACCTGGTGATCGAGGACGACCGCGTCATCGAGGCAATTCCGCAGATCGGTTTTGTGCACCGCGGACTCGAGAAGCTCACCGAAAAGCGTGACATGCACCAGTTTGGCTACATCGCCGAGCGCATCTGCGGCATTTGCGCCGTGGGTCACAGCTGTGGCTATGCCAGCGCCTGCGAGCGCATGCTCGACATCGAGGTGCCCGGCCGCGTGCAGTATATCCGCACCATTTTGCATGAGCTTTCGCGCATTCACTCGCACCTGCTGTGGTTGGGCCTGCTCGCCGATGCCTTTGGCTTTGAGGCGCTGTTCTATCGTTCGTGGACACTGCGCGAGCAGATTCTCAAGATCTTTGAGAGCATTTGCGGCGGCCGCGTGATCCTTTCGATTAACGAGATCGGCGGCCTTAAGCACGATATCGAGGACTCCGAGCTGGTGGGCATTGTCCAGACGCTCGATGCCATGCGTCCTGACTACGAGGCCCTGGTGCATACGTTTTTGGACGACAACAGCTGCGGCGAGCGCCTGCATGGCGTGGGCGTGATTAGCAAGAAAGACGCGCTGGAGCTTTCGATGGTCGGTCCGTTTGGGCGCGCATCGGGCGTGGATTACGACGTGCGCATGTTTGACGACGGTGCCTATGCGGATCTGGCTGCGTTTGAGCCCATCGTTGCTACCGATGGCGATTGCTATGCCCGCTGCCAGGTGCGCTGTGCCGAGGTCACGCAGGCCATGGACATTATCAAGGAGCTTGTCGGCAGGATTCCGCACGACGGCATCGGCGGGCGTACCAAGCTCACACCGGCCGACGGCGCGCGCGGCGAGGTTATGATTGAGCAGCCGCGCGGCGAGGCGTATTACTATGTGCGCGGTAACGGCACCAAGAACCTGGACCGTTTCCGCGTGCGCACGCCGACGTCGCAGAACCTGGCGGGTCTGACGCATGCACTGCAGGGCGTGCTCCTTGCCAACGTGTCCATGATTATCCTGACCATTGACCCCTGCATTAGCTGCACGGAAAGGTAGGCGCGGCATGAGTTTACTGACATTTGCCAAGACGGCCTTGGGTTCTATGGTCAAGCAGCCGGTCACGGTGTGCTATCCGCAGGAGAAGCTCGCGGCGCCCGAGCGCCTGCGCGGGCATATCGTCAACGACATGGACGTGTGCATTTGCTGCGGCATGTGTGCGCGTCGCTGTCCGGCGGGCGCGCTCGCGGTCGATCGCAAGGGTGGAACGTGGTCGATCGACCCGTATGCCTGCGTGGTGTGCGGTGAGTGCATCGAGAGCTGCCCCAAGCACTGCCTGACTATGGACACCGCCCGCACCCCAGTCGCAGCGGACAAGACTCTCACAGTAGAAACCAAGCCGGAATAGCGCTGGAATAGGGGCCGGTGGGGCAAAAATGCCCCACCGGCCCCGCGCTATAGCGCGCGGCGGAGCCGCCGCTAACAAAACTGTGCCGGATTACGGGGCTGGATAGCGAACCTCTGACCATACAGAAAATCGCAAAAACAAAACCGCAGGTAGATAGCCTGCCGTTTTTCAAAAAATGGTGGTATGGATAAGGGCCCCGACATTAGCCCCGTAATCCGGCACAGTTTTGAAATGGCGCCATATCCGTAACAGCCCTTGATCCCCCAAGGTCGGAGGAAAACGGGTCATTTTTGCCTGATGGCTCCGAGTCGCACCCGTTTTCCTGCGAAAACGCCGTGTCTCAACTTTGGTGAGACATTTGTCTCACGCCCAAAACAGAATCTGGAACATGTGTCACCTGCCCTAATTGTGTCTCATCCCGTAACTTTAGGCTGATGCAAGGTCTGAGACCGCGAGAAGGGAGACGCGATGAGTAAGTACACGAGGGGTCTCTTGGCGGTGATACTGGCCGTAGTGCTGGTATTGCCAGCCGCAGCATTCGCCATGCTGCCCGAGGCCAACGCCAGGTCCAGCACCGGAATGGACGGACCGGCCATGACCGGAAAAACGGTCGTCGACCCCGATACCAGCAACTACTGGAAGTTCTGGGCCGGCGGCTATGACGGCAAGGAAGTAACAACTCAAAACGTCGGCCGAATCTGGACCGACAAGACGGTCAAGGAAACCGCGGCAAACGAAGAGTCGGATTTCCTGACCACGCTGTCAGCCATCTCTTCGACATCCGATACGACGGTTTCCGGCAAGCCGCTCGACATCGTGCTGGTGCTGGACGCTTCTGGCTCGATGAGTGATCCCATGGTTAAGGGCGACCGTACAAAGCGCATCGATGCGCTGAAGACGGCCGCCAATCGCTTTATTGACACCATCGCCACGCAAAACCAAAGCATCACAGATGAATCCAAACAGCATCAGGTTGCCATCGTTAAGTTTGCAGGCGATAAGACTACTGAGGTTGGCAACAAAAAATATCGCGATAGTTGGGGGGACACCTACAACTACTCGCAGACCATGAAGAATCTGACGCCCTGCAAGGACAAAGGTGCGGAGAGCCTAAAGAGCACGGTCAACTCTATCAGTCCTGACGGTTCCACGCGCGCCGACTATGGCTTGGAGCTGGCTGATGAGCAATTTTCGTTTGGTCGCGCCGACGCCAAGAAGATCGTCGTCTTCTTCACTGATGGTTCACCTACGAGTTCTAGTGGATTCCAAGCAAGTGTTGCCAATAGCGCCATCCGTAGCGCCAAGAACCTCAAGAATAAAGGTGCCGACATTTATACGATCGGCATCTTTGACGGCGCAAAGCCTAGTGACGACCCCACGGAAAAGCACACAAGCAAAGAGAATAAGTTCATGCATGCCGTGTCGAGCAATTATCCCGACGCAAATTCGTATAAGAGCGATGAGCTTGGCACACGTGCAGAAAACTCCGATTACTACAAGTCGGCAACCAGCGCCTCTGAGCTCGAGAAAATCTTCGAAGAGATCTCGGGAAGCATTATCCAAGCTGGTTACCCGACTGAAGTTCACGGCGGTTATGGCGAGCATAAGTCTGGCTACATTACGTTTACTGACGAGCTGGGCGACTTTATGCAGGTCGACAACTTTACGTCTGTCGTGTACAACGGCGAGACGTTTACTGGCCCGGCAATGAAGGCCGAGGGCAATGTCGATACCTATACATTTACTGGTGCCGCCGCGAACTTGGTTATCACCGTTCAGCATGCCGGAAAGGGCGAGCCCCAGACCGGCGATATCGTAACGGTCAAGATTCCCGCGTCGCTGATTCCGCTGCGCCACTTTAAGATCACCGATGGCGTTCTTACGGTCGACGATACTGAGCCCATCCAGGTGAACTACACCTCGAGTGTTAAGAGAGACGCACTCGACAACCTGTTTACGCCCGAGAAGGTAGCGGGGCTCAAGGGCTACATCGAGAGCAATACGATCACCGCGGAGAACGGTTCCAAGACCGTGAACTTCTACGCGAACAAGTGGAACGCTGGCGCGCTGGGCGATACAATCGCGAACTTTGAGCCTGCCGACACCAACCGCTATTACTATTTCCAGAAGCAGACTCCCATTTACACGGATAAGAACTGCACAACGCCTGCGACGGGCTCGCTGGCTGCCGAGGGCATCTATTACTACAAGGATGAGTTCGAGGCGCTGGGCGCAGACAGTAAGGCCGAATCCCGTATTGCCGTTATTGAGTTTACCGGCGGAGACGCCGCGAGCTTTGAGGGCGCCATCGTGCCCGACGCGAGCGGCAACCTGTCGTTTAGTGAGGGAACCGCGCGACTAGCCTTTATTGACGAACTTCATACCACCAAGGAACTCGTGGGCGGCAACCCTACTGGTACCGCGGCCGACGTGCTCAATCCCAAGTGGAACAACACGTCTGCCAAGTCGGACGCCACGGAGGTTGACGTTCACCTGGGCAACAACGGCAAGATCAGCTTTAACGTGACGCCGGCAACGGTGGATACCAAGACGAGCTTTGGCCTGACCAAGGTGCTCGAGGGTCGCGAGTGGACGGATACGGACAAGTTTAAGTTTGAGCTCTCCGCGACGTCCGAGAATGACGCCCCGATGCCCGCACCCGCGACCGCGATTGTGACCAAGGCGAACCTGGATGACAAGGGCAAGGCGGCCATTAACTTTGGCGAGATCATCTACAACAAGCCGGGCGAGTACACCTATGAGGTCCGCGAGGTCAAGGGCGACGCCGGTGGCATCACCTACAGCAAGAACGTTGCCACGTTCAAGGTGACCGTGGCGGTTAAGGCCACGGGTGGGCTTAAGGCTGACGTTGAAAAGATCTCGGGCGAGACCGAGTTCAAGAACACCTATAGCGCCAAGACGGAAACCCCGCTGACTCTTGAGGCAACCAAGAAGCTCACGGGGCGCCCGATGGCCGATGACGAATTTAAGTTTGCGCTGAGCTATGCGGGGCACGACGAGGTTCTGCTGGATGCAACCAACAAGGGCGGCAAGGTTGAGTTCGGTCCGCTGACGTATACGACCGAGTCGCTTGCCAAGCTGGTCGAGGAAGAGAAGGCGTCGTTTGACGATAGCTCAGACAAGCCCACGTGGACCATTCGCTACACTGCTGCCGAGCAGACCGGCAAGCTGCCTGCGGGCGTGAGCGCTGCCGTGTCGGCAATTGACGCATATGTAACCGTTGTCGACAACGGCGATGGTACCCTGACGGCGACGGCTGACTACGGCGACGCCGGCAACGAGTTTGTGAACACCTACACTGCCGCGCCTGCCGAGGCATCGCTTGTTGGCAAGAAGAATCTGCAGGTTCCTGATGGCCTGACCCCGGCTGACATTACCGGCAAGTTCACCTTTACCGTGACCGGTGAAGAGGGCGCACCCATGCCCGCGAACGCGAGCGTGACCAATGATGCCAAGGGCAAGGTCGACTTTGGCAAGATTACCTTTACGCTCGACGACCTTAACAAGGCCCTGGGCGAGAAGCCCGGGAAGCGCGAGCATACCTTTACCTACACCGTGACCGAGTCCGGCGAGGTCGCTGGCGTGACCAACGACGCCAAGCTGTCGCGCGAGGTTTCCTTCACCGTGACCGATGACAGCAAGGGCAAACTGAGCGTGTCCCGCAACCCGGATGGCAACGCAGCCTTTACGTTCACCAACACCTATAACGTGTCGCCTGTCGAGACGAGCGTCACCGACCAGATCAACGCGACCAAGGTCCTGACCGGCCGCGACATGGCTGAGGGCGAGTTCTCCTTCGAGCTCGTCGAGGGCGAGGGCAAGGACGCCAAGGTCGTCGCCACCGGCAAGAACGCCGCCGATGGCAAGATCACGATGAGCACCATCGAGTACACCAAGGCCGGAACGCACACCTATACGCTGCGCGAGGTCAAGGGCAACGCCGGCGGTATCACCTACAGCGATGCCAAGTTCACCATCGAGACCACCATCACGGACAACGGCGACGGTACGCTCAGCGCCACGCATGTTCTGAAGGACGTCAAGGTTGCCGAGTTCAAGAACTCCTACAACGTGACCCCCAAGAGCTCCAGCGTCACCGACCTGATCACCGCGGACAAGGTCCTGGACGGGCGCGACCTCAAGGCTGGCGATTTCCGTTTCGAGCTCGTCGAGGGCAATAACGTGGTCGCCACCGGTACCAACAATGCCGACGGCAAGATCGTAATGGATCCCGTCACCTACACTGCGGCTGGCGAGCACACCTACATACTGCGCGAGACCAAGGCCGGCACCACCGAAAACGGCATTACTTACAGCACCGCTGAGTACACTATTGTGACCACCGTCAAGGATAACAACGATGGCACCCTCAGCGTGGAGCACAAGCTGCAGAATGTTGACAAGGCGACCTTCGAGAACGCCTACACCGTAACCCCCAAGAGCTTCAGTGTTACTGATCAGATCACGGCGACCAAGGTCCTGACCGGGCGCGATCTCAAGGAAGGCGAGTTCTCCTTCGAGCTCGTCGAGGGCAACGATATTGTCGCCACCGGCAAGAATGACGCCCGCGGCAAGATCAAGATGAGCCCCATCGAGTACACCGCTGCCGGCAAGCATACCTACACGCTGCGCGAGGTCCCGGGCGACGCCAACAACGGCATCACCTACGACAGCAAGACCTACACCATCGAGACGACCGTCACCGACGACGGTAAGGGCGAGCTCGTGGTAAAGCATGAGCTGAAGGGCGTTAATGAGGCGAAATTCAGCAACAGCTACAAGCCGAATCCTGACGAGTTCAGCGTCACCGACCAGATCACCGCGACCAAGTTCCTGACCGGGCGCGACCTCAAGGACGGCGAGTTCTCCTTCGAGCTCGTCGAGGGCGAGGGCAAGGATGCCAAGGTCGTCGCCACCGGCAAGAACGCCGCCGATGGCAAGATCACGATGAGCGCCGTGAAGTACGATAAGGCCGGAACGCACGCCTATACGCTGCGCGAGGTCAAGGGCAACGCCGGCGGTATCACCTACAGCGACGCCAAGTACACCATCGAGACCACCATCACGGACAGCGGCGACGGTACGCTCAGTGCCACACATGTCCTGAAGGGCACCGAGCCTGCCGAGTTCAAGAACACCTACAGCGTGACCCCGCTCGATGCAGAGCTCGACTTTGACCTGAGCAAGGTCATCAGCGGCCGCGACTGGACGGATGGGGACGAGTTCAGCTTTACCATCACCGCCCCCGAAGGCGCCCCGCTGCCCGATCCCGCAACCGTAACCGTGAGCAAGAAGGACGCGAAGGGCGGCATCGCCGCCATCAAGTTCGGCAAGATTCACTACGCTGCCGTCGGAACCTATAAGTACGAGATTCGCGAGAACGCGGGCAGCACGGTCGGCATGACGTATGACGCGCATGTCGCGACCGCCGAAGTGACCGTGACTGAGGACGGCGAGGGCAAGCTGACCGCCAATGTCACCAAGAAGGAAAACGGACGCTTTACCAACACGTACCGCACTGAGCTTAACTACACCGCGGCCGGCGGTCTGTGGCTCAGCAAGTATCTGGACGGCCGCCCCATGACCGAGGGTCAGTTCACGTTTACCGTGACGCCTGCCGACGAGGCCTCGGCCAACGCGCTTGGCCTGCTGCCCGGAGTCAACAACTTCAAGTCCCCTGCGACGGCAGAGGCAACGGTCGGCCTGATCGACATCCTGGCTGGCCATGAGGTCAAGTTTACGCAGGCTGACGCCGGCAAGACCTTCACGTACACCGTAGCCGAGAAGAATGACGGCAAGCCCGGTTACACCTACGACGACGCCGTGCGTACCGTGACGATCGCCATCGTCGACGACACCGCCGGTACGCTCACTGCTACGACGACCGTTTCCGGTGGTCCCGAGGGCACGCATGAGACGGTCCACAAGAGTGGCGAGAACAAGGTCGAGAAGGCCCTGGTGCCGTTCCACAACAGTTACAGCGCTACGACCAACACGCCTGGTGGCACCGCTGCTCAGGTCGTTGCCACCAAGACTCTGACCGGCCGCCCGATGGCCGACGGCGAGTTCTGGTTCGGCATCGCCTATCAGGGTGAGCTTGTGGCATACGAAAACCTCAAGCCCAATATCGGCGGGCACGTGAGCTTTGATACACTGCACTACGACACCAAGATGCTTGCTAATCTTGAGGCTGCTGGGCTTGCTTATCGTACCGATAAGGACGGCAAGCTTGCCTGGACCATTAACTACACGGCCTACGAAGATTTATTCGGGCTGCCGAATGGCGTTTCCGCTACAACGTGGAGCTTTGGCTTTAAGGTTATCGTCGTCGACAACGGTGACGGTACCCTGACGGCGACGGTCGACTACGGCGGCGTCGAGCCCTTGTTCGAGAACGTCTACGGCGCCGATGCCGTTGACGCCGCGCTCGCCGGAACCAAGAAGCTCCAGGCTGCCGAGGGCCTGACCCCGGCCGACATCACGGGTAAGTTCACCTTTACCGTGACCGCCGATGAGGCGGGTGCCCCGATGCCCGAGCACACGACCGCAACCAACGACGCGGCCGGCAACGTGGACTTTGGCAAGATCCACTTTACGCTCGAGGATCTCAACCGCGCCCTGGGCGTGACGGACGATGCGACCGATAAGTCCGAGGCAGACGAAGCTGACGAGACCGAGGTTGACGAGGCGGAGGCTGAAGAGGCCGACGCTGACGCCAACGCCGACGAGCCCGAGCCTGCGGCCCCCACCGCTCCGCGCTCGCACACTTTTACCTACACGGTAACCGAGACCGGCAGCGCCCCTGGCGTGACTAACGATGCCAACGCCACGCGCAAGGTTTCCTATACCGTGACTGACGACGGCACCGGACATCTGAGCGTCAAGCGCGAAGGCGACGACGGTGCCGCCTTCACGTTCATCAACACCTACAGCGTGGCGCCTACCGATTCTTCCGTGACCGATCAGGTCAAGACGGTCAAGCGCCTGACCGGACGCGACCTTGCAGTCGGCGAGTTCACGTTTGATCTGCTCGAGGACGACGTGGTTGTCGCAAGCGGCACCAACGACGCTAACGGCACTGTGACACTGAGCCCGATCCGCTACGAGGCGCCCGGCACGCACACGTACACGCTGCGCGAGGCTTGCCCCAATGCGCTCGGCCTGTACAAGGGCGTCACCTATGACGGTACGACCTACACCGTCGTGGCCACCGTCTCTGACAACGGCGATGGCACGCTGGCCGTGACGCACAAGCTCGAGGGAACCACCGAGTCGGCTGGTTTTACCAACAAGTATCACGCCATGCCCACCCAAGTCTCCATCGGCGCCATCAAGGTGCTCGAGGGACGCGAGCTCAAGAAGGACGAGTTCAGCTTTAAGCTCGTTGGCGAGGGCATCGAGTCCACCGTCACCAACGATGCCGACGGTAAGATCAGCTTCGACAAGTTTGAGTACGACGAGCCCGGTACGCACGTCTACACCATCAGCGAGGTCAAGGGCGACGAGGTCGGTATGACCTACGACAAGTCCGTCTTTACCGTGACCGTCAACGTGGTCGATGGCGGCGAGGGCAACCTCAAGGCGAATGTCGCCTTTGCCAAGGGCGATAAGAGCGTCGAGGGTATCGTGTTCAACAACACGTACAAGAAGCCCGAGACGCCCGTGCCGACGCCCGATCCCGGCACACCCAAGACCGTGACGAACATCGTCAAGACGGTCAAGGGTTTCCTGCCCACCACGGGTGACCAGCAGGCCGCTGCACTGCTCATGGCATTCGTCATCGCCATGGCCGGCGTCGGAGCCCTGGTCTGGGGTATCCGTAAGCGCTAGGCACGCTGACAGCGCCCGGGGCCAAAAGGCCCCGGGCGGCCGGCAGGGCTAAATCCCGACCTACTCCTACCCCCAGCCGCCACGGAGGCATCTCCCTCCTCCGTGGTGGCGCTTTTGTGCGTTGGGGAGGAGGGCGCGCCACGAAACCGGCCCATCTACTACGTTTAGCCCCTTACCCCCAACCATGCCGAAAAGCGCAAAAACAAAACCGCAGGTAGAACGCCTGCGGTTTTGTTCAAAACGAAGGTATGGTCAGGGGTATCGAGTCAAACGTAGTAGATGGGCCGATTTCGTGGCGGGCGGTTTCGGCTGATCCATTGGGGACGGAGGAAAACGGCTCATTTTGGTCCCGCGAGGCTGGCGGAGACACTCGTGCAGGGCCGCCCGAACAAAACTATGCCGGTTTACTACGATGAATCCGAGATTCCTGACCACACCCGCATTTTTGCAAATATCGCAAGTGTTCTACCTGCGGTTTTGTAAGTGCGCAATTTGCCGTGGTCGGAGATATGCGGTTCATCGTAGTAAACCGGCATAGTTTTGAAATGGCATCAAATTGGCGGCAGCCAGCGGCTAGCCTCGCAGATAGGCGATGGCGATTTGGGTGCGGTTGCGTAGCCCCATTTTGGCTAGGATTGAGCTGATGTGGTTGCGCACGGTGCCTTCGCCCATATAGGCGGTGGCGGCAATCTCCTTGTTGTCGAGGCCGCGGGCGATGAGCTCGGCGACTTCGAACTCGCGGTCGGTTAGGCTGGCGAAGGCCGCGGGCCGGTGGGGCATGCCCGCCTCGACGCCCGCTCCATCAAAATCGATGTCCTCAATCGCCTTGCCCTCGAGCACGCGTTTGCCGTTCATGACCTGCGCCAACGCCGGCGGAATGGCAGCGACATCGGTCTTGATCAGGTAGCCGCGGGCGCCCAGCTTGAGCGCCGACACAATGTACTCGTCATCCGAGAACGTCGTCAGAAACACCACGCGCGCCGCAGGGTCGTGCTCAAGGATCTCGCGCGCGGCCGAAAGGCCGTCGCGTCCCGGCATCTGGATGTCGAGCAGCGCAATATCGGGTGCGTGCTCGGCGTAGAGCGCCACCGCATCGTTGCCGTTGGCACCGGTGCCCACCACTTCGATCTGCGGCTGGGCGCCCAAGATAATCTTGAGCGAATCGACCACCAAGCGGTCGTCGTCGACAACAATGAGCCTCATCGGCCCTCATCTCCTTGCTGTTTGGGAACGGTGGCAAACACACGCCAGCCGCCGGCGCCGGCACGCGGGCCGGCGGTGAAGGTGCCGCCAAGCGCCTCGATGCGCTCGCGCATGGAGGCGAGCCCCATGCCCTCCGCGGTGCCGCGGCCGCTTGCTTGGGCCTCACCCACGCCATCGTCGGTAACAATGAGCTGGTAAAACGACGGATGCTCCATGCACCGTACGGTGACGGTCTGGGCGCAAGCGTGGCGCATGGTATTGGAGAGCGCTTCGCGCAGGACCGCTGCAAAGCAGTTGGCGACGTTTGTGGGCGCATGTTCGGCCATAACTTCAAGCTCAATCTGCGGGCCGCCGTCCGAGCGTGTGCCTTCGACAATGCGTTCGAGCTGCACGGAAAGGTCGACGGCGTTGTCGTTGAGCGCGTGGACGCTGGTGCGCACAAGCTGGAGCGCCTCGTCAACCGTGCGTTTAACGTCGGCGAAATCGGCGGCGACGCCAGGCTCGTCGGCGTGGACCACGCGTAGGGCTTCGGCCTGCAGTGAGGCGCGCGTGAGCTGGTGCCCGACGTTATCGTGGATCTCGCGCGCGATGCGGGCGCGTTCGGCGAGCGTCGCGAGCTCGACTTCGTAGTCCTGGCGATCGGCAAGATCGCGGTTGCGCGCCTCGAGCGCGAGGGCTCGTTCCTGCAGCTCGTCGCGGGTGCGGCGCATGCGCCGCTGCTCGCGCTCCAACTGGGCGGTGCGTAGCGATAGCAAGGTGGCGGCAACCGAAAGGATGGCGGTTAACAGCAGCGTTCGGGTGGTGAGCACGCCACCACGAAGGTCCGCGACAAGCGCGCAGACAAACACGGCGCCAATCGCCAGCGCGGGCCAGATTCGTTCACGGCGAACGCGTCGCGCGATGTCATAGAGAGCGAGAGGCGCAAACGGCACAAACGGCGGCACGAAGACAGCCGCGATGATGCAGGCGTAGCTCGCGGCCTCGCTCACACGGCGGGCGCGGTTTCCCTGTACGACCTCGGCCAGCGAGGTGGCAATAACGCCAAGGCAAAACGCCGCGACCAGGCGAGCGTCCACAGCAAGACCCATGGCGGCCGCAATACAGCACGCCAGCACGATCGATTTGTCGAAAAGCCTGTTCATACGGGTATTGTACGCGAAGCCGCGCGTGGTGGAGGGACCGCCTGCGCAACCGTGACATTCCTCCCGCACGGTGGGGCGGTCGCGTCAGCGGGCTACGCGACCGAGCCCCCGCACTCGTGACAAAGCTCACTGGTGCGCGTCGGCGGCTCCTGCGATGATGCAATCGTACCGGGCCGCAATCAACAGAAGGGCCGCCTCATGACAGACATCGTCCACGTCGAAAACCTCGTCAAGCGCTACGACGATCTTATCGCGCTCGACCACTTTAACCTGAGCATCGCCCCCGGCGAGATCTTTGGCCTGCTGGGCCCCAACGGCTCGGGCAAGACCACGTCCATCAACTGTATTCTGCAGCTGCTCGCCTACGACAAAGGCACTATCGAGCTGTTCGGCGAGCCCATGACGCCCGCCCGCTACGACCTCAAGCGCCGCATCGGCGTGGTCCCGCAGCAAGTTGCGGTGTTCGACGAGCTCACGGTGCGTGAGAACATCGACTATTTCTGCAGCCTTTACGTTAGCGACCGCAAGCGCCGCCGCGCGCTGGTGGACGAGGCGATCGACTTTGTCGGGCTGGGCGACTTTGCCAAGTTTCGCCCCGGCAAGCTCTCGGGCGGCCTGGCGCGTCGCCTCAACATTGCCTGCGGCATTGCGCACAAGCCCGAGCTCATCTTCTTTGACGAGCCTACGGTGGCAGTCGACCCGCAGAGTCGCAACGCTATCCTGGAGGGCATCTGCCGCTTGCGCGACGAGGGCGCCACGGTGGTGTATACCAGCCATTACATGGAGGAAGTCGAGCAGATTTGCAGCCGCATCATGATCATGGACGGCGGCCGCGTGCTGGCGCAGGGCACCAATGACGAGCTCAAACGCATGATTCAAATGGGCGAGCGCGTGACGGTCGAGGTCGGCGCCGTCGAGCCCGCCACGGTCGAGCGGCTGCGCGCCCTCGAGCACGTGCTTTCGGTTGAGCTGTCCGGCGGCGAGCTCGTCTGCACCTGCGAAGCGAGCCCGCACAATTTGGTCGACATCCTCGACACGCTGCGCGCCGCCGACGTGGCGCTCGGCCGCGTGTGGAGCGAGCCGCCGACCCTCAACGACGTGTTCCTCGAGATCACCGGCCGCGAGCTGCGCGACTAGGGGGCAGTCATGTTCAACACCATCATCACTACGGTCAAGACGCTGCTGCGCCGGCCGAGCACGTGGGTCTGGGGCGCGATCTTTCCCATTGCGCTTTCCACGATGTTCATGTTTATGTTTGCGAACCTCAGCTCCGACGGCAAGATCGACCCGGTGCCGGTTGCCGTCGTGTCGGACGAGGCCTGGGACGCCTCGACCTTTAAGGACGTGGCGACCTCGCTTGCCAAGGAGAGCGACGACCAACTGCTCGAGATCCACGAGTGCGACGACGCAGCCGATGCGAACCGTGCGCTCAAGGCCGGCGAGGTCGCGGGCATCTATGCGGTCGACGACGCGGGTACGCCCAAACTCACGCTGCTTTCGAGCTATGACAGCTCGCGTGCGTCGTCGGTGCTCACCGACCGCAGCATTCTGGAAACGGTGGCAAGCTCGTATACACAAAATGCCGAGCTCATGTCCCAGATTGCCCAGGACAACCCGGCGGCGCTCGCCGACCCGGAGGCGGTTGCGCGCGCCCTGTCGCTCGAGGGCGGCACCCGCCGCGTAAGCCTGACACGCACCACGCCCGATGGCACGGTCATCTACTACTACGCGCTCTTTGGCCTGGTCGCGATGATGTCTGCCGAGTTTGCCGCCTTGAGCGTCGTCGATCTGCAGCCTAATCTGTCGGGCCTTGGTGCGCGTCGCTGTGTGGGCGGTCTTTCCAAGACGGCGTCGCTTGCCGGTATTTTTGTGGGCTCGTGGCTGGTCTCCTTCGCCTCGATGACGATTGCGATTGGCTACGTGCGCCTGGTCGTGGGCGTCGACTTTGGCGGGCGCGAGGGGCTGTGTCTGGTGGGCGGTGCCGCTTCCGCGCTTGCCGCCACGGGCTTGGGGCTCTTTGTGGGCACGCTTCCCGTTAAGGGCGGCAAGGCGTCCAAGTCGGGCATCCTCACGGGCTTTGCCACCACGTGCGCCCTGTTCGCCGGCCTCTACGGCGAGCCGGCGATGGCGCTTGCCGACGATGTCGCCCGCGCCTGCCCGGCCGAGTGCTGGCTCAATCCCGTCAAGCTTATCTGCGACATGTTCAACCGTCTGTATTTCTTTGAGGACCTGGGCCCCTTTGCCGTTCGCGCCGGTGCGCTGGTCCTTATGGCGTTGCTGTTCGTTGCCGCCGCCACGCTGATCTTTGGAAGGAGCCGCTATGAGCACCTTTAAGACCGCGCTTCGCATGGCGCTGGCGCACCCGTTCTACCTGCTCATCTATACGGTGTTCATCTCGCTCATGGGCGTATTCATCGCGGCATCGGTGAGCTGGAACTCGTCGCAGCTCACCGAGTACAAGCCCTACGATGCCAACGTGATCGTGGTCGACCGCGACGACAGCGACCTTTCGCGTGCGCTTACCAAGCATTTGGGTTCTCGTTTTGAGCTGGTCACGGGCGTCGGCGGCGACACCTACGACCTTGCGGACGCGCTATCCAAGAGCAACAGCGCCAAAGGTAGCGCCGACTGCGTGTTCTTTATCCCGGAGGGGTTTGAGGGCGACCTTGTTGCAGCCGCCCGCGCGGGGGAGTCTCTGCCCAAGCTCGATGTGACCTACGGCGCCGGCACCATGGCGGCAGCGCTTTCGTCTGCCGAGGCCTCGCGCTGGATCTCGCTCGCGGGTGCTGCGGCGGCCCTAGAGCCCGCCGCCTCTAATGGTGACGTCGCCAAGGCTGCCGAGCATGCGGCCGCGAAGCGCGCCAAGGTCGAGATCGAGCAGGTCAAGGTCGACTCGACGGCCGCCGTCACGCTCGAGTCGTACTTCAACTTTGGTGCGTACGCGATTATCTCGTCGGTCATCGTGTCGGTGGGGCTGGTGTTTTCGGGCATGAACGAGCCCGAGCGCGTGCGCCGCATGGAGGCCGGCCCGGTCTCCGAGCGCCAGCGTTCGCTCGCCGTGTTCGCGGCTGCCGCGGTGCTCACCGTCTGCATTTGGCTCGTGTCGAGCATGATGGGCGTCGTGGGCTTTGCCGGCGCGGTTGCCGAAGTCGGCGTGGGCCGTGTGTGCCTGGCGCTGGCGGCGACGTTTGCGCTGGCGTGCACGCCGCTGGCCGTTGGCTTTACGCTTTCGAGCCTGGGTGCGCGCGAGGAGCTGCTCAACGGCGTGGGCAACCTGCTCGGCATGCTCATGACGTTTTTGGGCGGCGCCTGGATGCCGCTGTCGCTGATGGGCCCAGCCGTGCAGACGGTGGCGCACTTTGTGCCGACATATTGGGTGAACGACGCGATCGGCAAGGCGCTCGCCGCGGACCTGACGTCCACCGTGCTGGGCGACATCGCCTGCGATCTGGGCGTCACGGCACTCTTTGCCGTGGCCATCGCCGCCGTAGGCCTAGCCCTCGCACGCACCAAATCCCACGCCTAGCCACCTAGTCATTGGGTACTCATTGGGGACAGACTTAAACGACCAAGAGTGGTCATTGGGGACAGACTTAATCGACTAGTCATCGGGGACAGTCTTTGCCGAACCGCCGGCTTGCCGGTCGGGTTGCCAAGGACTGTCCCCAACTGCCGGTAGGAAAGGAACGTCCCCAACTGCCGGGCGGCGAAAGAGTGTCCCCAGCGACTAGTCATTTAAGAACGTCCCCAATGACTAGTCTGAAATAAATCCCAGGCCTCGCTCCAAAATAGTTCGCCAAGGTTTACTATTATGCTCATAAAGTAGCACGGGGCTAACAATGGGGGATAGCATGGCGACGAAGCAAGCCTACGTCCAGGTCAAGGGGCTCAAGAAGCACTACGGCGACGGTGATGCGCGCCTGACAGTGCTCGACGGCATCGACACGTCCATCAACCGCGGAGAGATCTGCGTCATGCTGGGGCCCTCCGGCTCGGGCAAATCAACATTCCTTAACCTGATCGGTGGCCTGGAGGATGCCGACGGCGGCTCCATCATGGTGGACGGCTGCGACCTCACGGTGCTCAAGCCCGCCGACCTGGGTGAGTACCGCCGCCGCGAGCTGGGCTTTGTCTTCCAGTTCTACAACCTGGTGCCCGATCTCACCATCAAGGAGAACATCGAGGTCACGGCGCACCTGTCCAAAAACCCGCTCAACATTGACGACCTGCTACGCTCGCTGGGCCTCTACGAGCACCGCAACAAGTTCCCGCGCCAGGTCTCGGGCGGCCAGCAGCAGCGCTGTGCCATCGGCCGCGCACTCGTCAAAAACCCGGGTCTGCTGCTGTGCGACGAGCCCACGGGCGCGCTCGACTACAAGACGTCCAAGGAAATCTTGCAGCTCATGGAGGATGTCAACCACGAGTACGGCTGCACCATCATCATCGTCACCCACAATGCCGCCATCGCGCGCATGGCAAATCGCGTGCTGCGCCTGCGCGACGGGCGCATCGTCGAGGATGAGCTCAACGGGTCGCCCGTCGCGGCCGCCGAGCTCGATTGGTAGGCGGCGCCATGACACCTCTCGCAAAACGTCTCCCGCGCGAGCTGCGCCGCAATATCGGCAAGTACCTGGGCATCTTTTTGCTTATGTGCGGAAGCATCGCTCTCACCTCGGGCTTTTTGCTCGCGGCGCATTCCATCGGTTGCCTTACCGACGACATGCGCGATGCGTACACGATCGAGGACGGCCGCGTGACCACCTCCTTCGAGGCTACCGACAATCAACTCAAGGCGGCCGAGGACGTAGCCGGCGACGTCGGCGGCGTCACGCTCTACAAGAATTTCTCCATCGACGCCATCATCAAAAAGACCGCCGGCGACGACGGCACCAAGCGCACGCTGCGCACCTATGCGCACCGCACCAAGGTCGATATCGCGTCCTACTGTGAGGGCAGGCAGCCCAAGACGGACGATGAGGTGGCAATCGACCGTGTCTTCGCCACCAACAACGATCTCGCCGTGGGCGATAAGGTCGAGCTTGAGGGCCGCACCTACACCATCTGTGGCATCATGACCCAGCCCGATAGCCAGGCGTTGTTCCTCAACAATTCGGACTTTACGGTGAACACCATCACCTATGGTGTTGCCGAGGTCACCGACGCCGGCTTTGCCGCGCTCGAGGATGCCGGCGGCGCGCCTGCCTACACCTACTCCTTCACCTTTACCGATCGCGACCTCTCCACCGCGGACCGCATCGATGCCGAGCAGGATATGGTGGAGGCGCTGACCGATGCCGATGCACGCGTAGATGAGCTCATCGACGCCGATTCCAACCAGGGCATTGGCTACGCCCGCGACGACGTGGACGGCGACTCCATGATGTGGATGACGCTGCTCGACATTATTATCGTGATCATGGCGTTCGTCTTTGTGGTCCTTACCGACGCCACCATCGAGGAGGAGAGCGCCATCATCGGCACGCTGCTCGCCAGCGGCTATCGTCGACGCGAGATCGTGCTGCACTACCTGGCACTTCCCGCCATCGTGGGCGTGGTCGCGGCGCTTTTGGGCACTGCGCTCGGCGTTGTGTTCTTTACCGAGCCCATGCGCAGCCTCTATTACGGGTCGTACAGCCTGCCGCCCTTCCAGGTGTACTGGAGCTGGGAGATCTTTGTGAAGTGCGCCGTGGTTCCCGCCGTCGCGCTCATCCTCATCACGCTGGTGGGTCTGCTTCGCAAAATGGGCAAGACGCCGTTGCAGTTCCTTCGTCACGAAGCGAGCGGCAAGTCGGGTACCAAGCGTGGTATGCAACTGCCGGAGCGCATGGGTTTTGTTTCCCGCTTCCGCCTGCGTATCTTCCTGCGCAATCTGGGCAACTTCGCCACGCTGTTCGTGGGCATCGCGTTTGCCTCGCTGCTGCTGCTCTTTGGTCTGGCGATTCTGCCCACGATGACGCACTACGCCGACAACCTCGAGACAAGCCTGGTCGCCGAGCACCAGTACACGCTCAAGGCGCCGCTGGAGCTCGAGGGCACTACCGAGGAGCGCGAGCAGTGGTCAGCACTCGAGCGCTTGCAGTCGGTTGACGGCGCGCTGCTTTCTGCCGCTCAGGATGCCGATGATGAGCTTGACGACGCGGCCGATGCGGCGCAGACGGCAGCCGATGCCGCGACCGCATCTCCGTCTTCCGAGAGCCTGGCCGCAGCGCAGGACGCGCTCGCCAAGGTCCAGGACAAGAAGGATGCGCTCTACGCGCGCCTTGACGATCTTGCCGATGCCCTCGGCTGCGACCGCGATGAGGCCATCGGCCTGATCGACAAGGCCTCCAAGATTGACACTGACAACGACGATATTCACCCGGTCAATACGACCGACAACGGCGCGGGCGCAATCGCACAGGCTGAGAAATATGCCGTTTACCAGCTGCAATACGACCGTGGCGACGGAAATGGCGAGGAGACGATTTCCGTCTACGGCATCTCGCCCGATTCGCGCTATTGGAAAGACCTCAACGTCGGCGATGGGCGCGTCGTCTTTGGCGGCGGTCTGCTCGATAAGTTTGGCTGGAGCGAGGGCCAGAAGGTCACACTCAGCGACAAGTACGAGGGCGAGCATTATTCCTTTGAGTACGCGGGCAAGGACTGTGCCTGGGGCTCCAAATCGGACATGAATATCTATATGAGTATCGAAGACTTTAACGAGCTGTTCGACAACGACGCTGCCTACTTTAACGGCTATGTGAGCGACGAGAAGCTTGACCTCGATGCTCGTTACTTTGCCGGCGACACCACGCCCGACGACATGCGCGCCGTGGGCGACCAGTTCATCGGCATGATGAGCAAAATGATCGGAATGATGATCGGGCTCGCGGTGTTTATCTTCCTGCTGTTTATGTATCTGCTAACCAAGGCTGTGATCGACCATAGCGCCCGGTCGATTAGCTACATGAAAGTCTTTGGCTATCGCGATAGCGAGATCTCGCATCTGTACATCCGCTCGATCACGCTGTGCGTGGCGGCGTCGCTCGTGCTGAGCCTGCCATTAATCATCGGCTCGCTCGCGGCCATCTTCCGCTCGATGCTGCTCGCCTACAACGGCAATATCGAGATCTACGTGCCCGCTTGGTCCATGGCTGCATGCGTCGGCATTGGCTTTGCGACCTACCTGGTCGTGGCGCTGCTACACACGCGCTCCATCAAGCGAGTCAGCCTGGCCGAAGCCCTCAAAGTCCAAGAGTAGTCATCGGGGACGGTCTTAAACGACTAGTCATCGGGGACAGTCCTTGCCGATTCGCCGGCTCGCCGGCAGGGTTGCCAAGGACTGTCCCCAACTGCCGGCAGGAAAGGAACGTCCCTAGCTGCCAGGTGGCGAGGCACTCATTTAAGTCCGTCCCCAATGAGTGGTTTCAGTCATTTAAGTCTGTCCCCAACGACTGGGTTTCGCGCTTGACTTTGACCCTACTTCAACGGGTACCATCCTCTATGTCTGTAACGCCATATAGACAGAGGGGATATATCTATGACCGCAACTGCACCCGCAGCACCCGCTAAGGTGTACTTCACCAACCTGCGCACGCATGCTCGCGAGAGCCAGCTCGACAAGCTCAAGCGCCTCATCCGTCACGCCGGTATCGAACAGATCGACTTCGAGAACAAGTTCGTCGCCATTAAGATTCACTTTGGCGAGCTGGGCAACCTGAGCTTTTTGCGCCCCAACTACGCCCGCGCCGTCGCGGATGTCGTGAAGGAGCTGGGCGGCAAGCCCTTCCTCACCGACTGCAATACGCTCTATGTCGGTAGCCGCAAAAACGCGCTCGAGCACATCGATACCGCCTACCAGAACGGTTTTACCCCGTATGCCACGGGTTGCCAGATCATCATCGCCGACGGCCTCAAGGGCACCGACGAGGCGCTCGTCCCGGTCGAGGGCGGCGAGTACGTGCACGAGGCCAAGATCGGTCAGGCGCTCATGGATGCCGATATCGTGATCAGCCTCACCCACTTTAAGGGCCATGAGCAGGCCGGTTTTGGCGGCGCCATGAAGAACCTGGGCATGGGAGGCGGCAGCCGTGCCGGCAAGATGGAGCAGCATGCCGCCGGCAAGCCGAACGTCGCGACCGAGCACTGCGTTGGCTGCCGTGCCTGCGAAAAGATCTGTGCGCACAACGCCATCTCGTTTGACGATACCCGCGAGCGCGAGCTTGCCAACGGCAACACCCGCACGGTGCGCGTGGCCGCCATCGACCACGATCGCTGCGTGGGCTGCGGCCGCTGCATCGGCGTGTGCAACCAGGACGCCATCAAGCCCGGTTATGAAGCCGCGGCCGACGTGCTCAACTGCAAGATCGCCGAGTATACGAAGGCTGTCGTCGACGGCCGCCCGAGCTTCCATATCTCGCTTGCCATGGATATCAGCCCCAACTGCGATTGCCATCCCGAAAACGACACGCCTATCGTCAACGACATCGGCATGTTCGCGAGCTTCGACCCGGTCGCCATCGACCAGGCCTGCGCCGATGCCGTCATGGCATCCGAGCCGCTGCCCAACACCGAGCTCACCGATAGCGCGGCCAAGATGGAGCACAACCACGAGCATCTGGAAGGCGAGCAGGCCAAGGACCCTTTCTGCATCACGCATCCCGACACCGACTGGCGCGCGTGCATCGCGCACGCCGAAAAAATCGGCCTGGGCACGAGCGAGTACGAGCTCATCGAGGTCAAGTAGCGCCTAGCTATTGGACAAAACAAGCGCATTTGTAGCGCAACGTTAGCAAAAGCCGCCCGTGAGCACAGCGCCCACGGGCGGCTTTTCGGAAGTGCGGTGAAAAATCGAATACCGCCGACCACAAACCGTTTTTTGGCAACAAAACCCCTGATAAATCGTTGGTAAAACTGCGGTCTGGTCGGGCTTCGCGCGATTTTCCCCGCACTTCCGAAAACAGGGGGCCAGATAAAGCCCCAGACGTTGCTTTTTGCCTAAAAATACTCGTCGAGAAAGTCGTCGACCGTATTCCAGTAGAGCTCGGGGTCAACTTGCGCACTCTTGGCGTGGGTGGCGCCATGGATGGTGAGCTTTTGCTTGATCTTGCTGGCGCACGCGTCGTAGTTTTGGTCGAGCATGTCGTACGGCACAAAGGTGTCCTGGTCGCCGTGGATAAACAGCATGGGAACCGTCGCGTGTTTGAGTTGCTCCACACTGCTCGCCTTATGAAAGTCGTAGTCCGCGCGCACGTTGCATACCAAGTTTGCTACATCGAGCAAGGGAAAGCTGGGCAGGCCGAACACGTCCTTGAGCTGCAGAGAAAACTCGTCCCAAACACTCGTATAGCCGCAGTCCTCGATAATGCATTTCACGTTTGCGGGCAGAGATTCCCCCGCGACGTTCATGGCGGTTGCCGCACCCATCGACTCGCCAAAGACCAGGATGCGCGCCTCGGGGTCAGCCTGAACGATTCGCTCGATCCATGCGACGATGTCGAGGCGCTCGGGCCAGCCCATGCCGATATAGTCGCCGCCGGAGCGCTCGTGGGCGCGGGCGGCGGGTGCGAGTACGTTCATGCCGCGGTCATGGAAGCGCTTGGCGTATCGAGCCATGCCGATGGGCTCGTTGGTATATCCATGCAGGCAGACGGCGTAGTCGTGCGTGCTCTCCGACGCAGCAAAATACCAAGCGGCAAGCTCGGTTCCGTCATCTGCGGTGAGGCTGCTGCTCTCGCGATTCTCTTTAAACCACGCCCGCGCCTCGGTGTCCTCGGCATCCGGCTGCTCACCTTCTTTGTCGTTCTTGCTATCCTGCATCATCTTCATGGTGTACGGCGCTTGGGGGTTCAGGGCAAAGTCAAACAAAAAGTTGCCGGCAAATCCGAGCAGCGCAACGACAGCCACTAGCGCAGCGATGCCGGCTATCTTGAGCTTTCGATGGGAACGTGCGTTTTGAGCCATGCAGTACTCTCCTATAAGATGTTAATACATCAACATTTAATGCAAGCGCATTATGGACGTTCGCCGTTGATGCGTCAACAGGCAAAGAATGGGTAAACAAAGGGTCACGTATGATGCAAATTTCGCACGTACCCAGACGCTTTGATATAGTGTTGAGAACTCTTTACGTTGGAGGATGTAACCGGCATGTCCGATTCGAGCGACAGTTCTAAGCCGCGACCCAAGACCGCGGCCGTTCCACACTACACGGTGGGCGAGGAGATCATGAACTCCGTCACCCATGGTGTCGGCTGCCTGCTGGGTATCGCCGGCCTGGTGCTCCTGATCGTATTCGCTGCCCTGCGCGGCGGAGGCCCGGCCCACATGGCCGCGGCGATTGTCTATGGCGTCAGCATTATTCTCGAATATCTGGCCTCCACGCTCTATCACGCGATTCAGCCCGCGGGCGCCAAGCGCGTGTTCCGCATTATCGACCACAGCTGCATCTACTTGCTCATAGCCGGCAGCTATACGCCGTTTTGCCTCATCACGCTCGCAAACGACGGCGGCCCTATGCTGTTCTTTGCCGTGTGGGCCATTGCCATCATCGGCATCGCACTCGAGTGCTTTATGCGCGAGCGTCAACCGCACTGGGTAAGCGGCTTGGTCTACCTGCTGATGGGTTGGCTCGTCGTCTTTAAGCTGCCCGAGCTCGTGGCGCTGTTGAACCCCGTCGCGCTTGCCCTGCTCGCCGTCGGCGGCGTGTGCTACACCGTGGGCGTGCCGTTCTATATCGCCAAAAACGTGCGCTATCTGCACAGTGTGTTTCACTTGTGGGTGCTCGCCGGCAGTATCTTCCAGTTCATGGCGGTGATCCTCTTCGTAATCTAGCGACCGCGCCCACGGCCCCGCTCGCACGGGTGACTGGCGCAATTGCCGTATCCGCCATCAACGTTTTACCCTGACGTCCCGAATCTTGGAGGTTCGAGAAACTCCCGATGGACATAACCATCTCCCTTATCACTACCCTCGTCCTGACGCTTATCAACGGCTACTTCTCCATGTCCGAGATGGCTCTCACCACGGCTAAGCGCGCCGTGTTGGAGCACGATGCCGAGGAGGGCGATAAGCGCGCCGAGCGCGCCGTCCAGCTCGCCGCCGACTCCGATCAGCTGTTGGCCACCATCCAGGTCGCTATCACGCTCGTGGGCTTCGCCTCGTCCGCCGTCGCATCGACGAGCCTGTCCGACCCGCTTGCCACATGGCTCATGAGCTTTGGCATCGCGCCGCTTTCCGCCATCGCGCGCGGCCTGGCGCCGGTCATCATCACCGTCGCCGTCGCCTTTGTGTCCATCGTGATCGGCGAGCTCGTGCCCAAGCGCATCGGCCTCGCTAACGCCGAGGGCGTGTCCAAGCAGGTCGTGGGACCGCTCTCCGTGTTCCAAAAGATCGCCCGCCCGCTCGTGTGGCTGACCGGCGCCTGCTCCGACGGCCTGGCCCGTATCCTGCGCATCAAGAGCGCCGACGACCGCCAGAACGTCTCGGAGGAAGAGATCAAGTACATGGTCTCGGAGCAGGATGACCTGCTCGACGAGGAAAAGCGCATGATCCACGAGATCTTCGACCTGGGTGACACCGTGGCTCGCGAGGTCATGGTGCCGCGCGTGGACACCACCATGTGCGAGGACGACGAGACGGTCGCCGACGTGCTGTCCACCATGCGCCAGACCGGCTTCAGCCGCATCCCCGTCTACCACGAGGATCCCGACAACGTCGCGGGCATCGCGCACATCAAAGACCTGATCCAGCCCGCGCTCGACGGCAAGGGCGACCAGCCCATCGCCGATTATCTGCGCGACGCCACCTTTGTGCCCGACACCAAGGACATCCTGCCGTTGCTGTCCGAGATGCAGACCTCGCACGACCAGATCGTGGTCGTCGTGGACGAGTACGGCGGCACGGCCGGCATCATCACCATCGAGGACATCGTCGAGGAGATCGTCGGCGAGATCGAGGACGAGTTCGACCCCGACAACAAGTACCTCACGCGCCTTTCGCGCCGCGAGTGGCTCGTCGATGGGCGTTTTTCGTGCGATGACGCGATTGAGCTTGGTTGGCCGCTCGAGGAAAGCGATGATTATGAGACCATCGCCGGCTGGATTTTGGAGCTTTGCGACTCGGTGCCCGACATCGGAGAGGTATTTGAGGTCGCAGGGTACAAGTTCAAGGTACAGTCGATGCGTGGCCAGCGCATCTCGCTCATTCGCGTGATCGCTCCGGCCGAAACCGATAAGAAGGATTCCGAGTCCTCGGCAGAGAAGCCGGCGGCGTCGGGTGCGGGCTCTGCGGACCCGCACGATGGCGACGAGTAGGGCAAGGAAGAGTAGGGGAGAGTTATGGCAGGCCTGTTCAACATCCTTAAGGTCACCGTCAGCGAGGACAAGATTTGCGCGCACGTGCTGGTGAACCCCGGCATGCCGCTCATGACCTCGGAGGATATCGAGGCCACGGCGCGCGTGTACTACCTGGTGCCCGCGATTGCCAAGCATCTGTGCCTGGGCGATTCGGGTCGTGAGTTCCAGGACTGCATGGGCCAGACCGAGCTTTGCCACCTGCTGGAGCACGTGACGGTCGAGCTCATGAACGAGACAGGTCTTGCGGGCAGCATTTCGTGCGGCCGCACCCGCGTGAGCGAGCACGACGAGCGCGTCTTTGAGATTGAGCTTTCGTGCCCCGATGATGCGCTGGCCATCGGCGCGCTGTCTTCGGCCACCTTTATGATGGACTGGGCCTACCTGCACGCCGACCAGCCGGCTCCCGACGTGGAAGGCACGGTCGCTGGCCTGCGCAACCTGGTGCTGGGCATGCGTGCCGAGGCCGAGGGCAAGGACCCGCACGAGGCCGTTGCCGCTGCGAACGGCGAAGATGCTGCCGAGGACGAGGGCGCTGACGAGGGCGATGTGCCGGTCGACGCCGAGCCCGTTGCCGATGCGACCGCCGAGCCTGTTCCCACCGAGCCCCAGGGCGTCCCCAACTTTGACGACGAGCCCCAGGTGGCGATTGATACCGAGGGTGCGGTTGCCGAGAACCACGAGGCCTCCGCTGCCGTCTTTGGCGGTGCGGCGACGGTTCCGGCAGGACCTGCGCATGAGGGCGGTCTGCCGCTCGTGGACGGCGCCGGCGAGGACCCGGGTGCCACGGTGGCCATGCCGGCTATGCCCCAGGAGTAGGCCTAGGCGTTTATCACCATCACATACCTGCGCCTTTGCCGTACGCAGATGAGCGGAGCGGCAAGTGATGCGCTGCGGGTATAATGGACAGCATTCAAACGGTGGGCATCGAGGTGCCCGCAGGAGAGGAATGATCATGGGAAAGACTTTCAGCTTTGTCTCCGGTGCGCTTTTTGGTGCTGCCGCCGGCGCAATCATCGGCGTTGCTCTGGCCCCGCGCTCGGGTGCCGAGACCCGCGCCATGGCCGCCGATATCGCCAACGATGCCTGGGACAACATGCGTGACACCTACGAGCACAGTGCCGAGGAGGCCCGTGCCGCGGTCAACGACTTTGGTCCGATGGTCGACGCCAAGACCGATGACCTGCGCGCCAAGGTCGACCTGGCCCGCGAGCGCATGGACCAGCTTCGCGAGCAGCTCAACGACGCCATCTCGGGCGGCAACGTGACGCCCGCTGCCGACGTCGTGGTCGAGAACGTCACCGAGGCCGGCACCGAGGCCACGGAGCCCTCGACCGAGGCATAATGCGCGCAGGGGATTTTGTCGGCGTCAAGGTTTATCGTAAGCCCGCCGAAGACAAGCGCACCAAAAAGGACGGCACGCCGCGCAGCCCCAAAAAGCTCGGCAAGATTCACTTTCCCGTCTTTACCCCGGGCGGCACGCGCGTGGTGGGCTTTATGGTCCGCCAGTCCGATATCGCGGGCATGATCGAGCGCCCCGACCGCTTTGTGGCGCTCGATGCCATCGGCGTCTATGAGGGCGCTGTCGCGGTCGACGACGTCAAGGGCACCTACGATGCCGCCGCGGCCAAGCGCCTCGATATCAACCTGGACGATTGCATCATCTGGGTTGGCATGGACGTGCGCACGGAATCGGGCGATGTCGTGGGTTACTGCTCGGACGTTGAGTTCAAGCCGCGTTCGGGCATTGTGCAGACGTTCTATGTGACCGCCAGCGCCGCATCGAGCATGTTGGTGGGCGACACGCAGGTGCCGCCGACGATGCTGCGCGGCTACGAGAACGGCGCGATGATTGTCTCGGACGAGGTCAAGTCGCTCGGGTATTCGGGCGGCGCGGCCGCCAAGGCTGCCGAGGCCAGTGTCCTGGTGGGCGATAAGGTCAAGAAGGGCGCCAAGGTGCTCGATGACAAGGGATCGGTCGCCGTGGACAAGGGCAGCCGCGCACTGGGCAAGCAGCTCGGCAAGACGCGCGGTATGTTCAAGGCCTTTAAGGACGAATATCAAAAGGCGAGCGGGGGCTCGTCAAAAGCTAGCAAATAGCGACGTACCAAATGATGGGAGGCGAGCCGGAGACATGTTGCTCCGGCTCGCTGTGTTTATGGGGGAGGGCACATGCGCCAAAACGGATCTAACTTAAACGGGCCCTCGGGTGCGCGTCCGACGACGCGCCGCGACCTGGGGCAGCTGCCCAGCGGTCAGCGTCGACGTCGCCGTAAGCCCGGCGCGATGTACCTCAACCATAGCCGTGGGTTTAGCGATCGCAGCGCGCGCATCGGCAACGGGCGCTCGCCGCGCCGACCGTCCCGCCTGCCCTATGCGCTCATCGCCGTGGGTTGCGCGCTCGTGCTGTTTATCGCTGCCGTCGTGGGCTACGTCAACCGCAGCGTGGATGTGGAACTCAACGGGCAAAAGACCGCGGTGCGCGTGGGCTCTACGTTGCAGAATCTTATCGACGATCAAAGCCTGACCGAAACGTACGACGCCGGCGATCTGCTGGCCGTCGACGACGGCGTGCTCAAGCGCCATGGCGGCGAAAAGCTGTCGGTGAAGGTCGACGGCAAGCGCGTGAAGCAAGGCAAATGGGACAGTCGCGAGCTTACGGGTGGCGAGAAGGTGACGGTCAAGGACGGCCGCAACGTGTACGAAAAGCACGAGGTCCAAGCCACGACTATCGAGCCAAAGCTTAAGGTCGAGGGCACGGGTGCCATTGAGTATGTCAAAACCTGGGGCGTTCAGGGCCGCTCCGAGGTATGGGTCGGCGAGCAGTCGGGCAAGACGCAGGACCGCGGCGAGGTCGTGCCCGCCACCGACTGCGTAGTCGAGTGCGCAAGCGTAGCGCCCAAGGGCAACGAAAAGTACGTGGCCCTGACATTTGACGAGGGTCCGAGCGGCGCGACCAAGCAGATCCTGCAGGTGCTCAAGGAAAAGGGCGTCACGGCGACGTTCTTCCTTTCGGGCGATGCCGCGGAAGCCTCGCCCGCTACTGCCAAAGCGATTGCCGATGCCGGGTGCGAGATCGGCTCCAACAGCTACAGCGATGATTCGCTCAAGGGCGAGGATCGCGAGACGGTACGCAAGCAGATCACGAAGGGCACCGAGGCGATTAAGTCGGCGACCGGCGTCGAGACGATGTTGCTGCGTGCCCCCTACGCCGCGTTTGACGAGCAAAACTGGATCGACTCGATGGACCTGGTGTCCGCCGTGGTTTCGTGGAATATCGATTCAGGCGACTGGCTGCTCAACGGCGCCGACGAGCAAGTGTCGACCGTGCTCGACTCGATGACGCCGGGCAATATCGTGCTGCTCACCGATAGCGATGAATGTGCCGAGCAGACGCTCGAGGCGCTGCCGCAGATTATCGATGGCCTTGTCGCCGACGGCTACAAAATCGTGACGCTCAGCGACCTGGTCAAGACGGACACGGCGTTGAGCAAAAAGCTCACCTCGCTCACCAAGGTTTCCATGCCCAAAAACGCCGTGTTCCCCCAACTCCCCGAGGACGACGACACCACAGAGTAGTCATTGGGGACGTGCTTAAACGACTGGTCGTTTAGGACGGTCTTAATCGCTTTGTCCCACCGTGCTCATCCGGCTCTATGTCACGGATACGTCAGCGTTTGGTATGCCTGCAATGTGCAGCGCATAAATTCGGTGCCGCAGCGCGATGCTGATGCTATAGTTACTGCGGTAAATGAGGGTCAAGAGAAAGGTTACAGGTGAAATCCAAACCTCGACCATACAGTCGATGACCCCATGCAGGTGCTTTCTGCGCGTGCACGGGGTGTGAGCGCCGAGCGGCGTGCCGCCCGCGCATGCGTATACATATCTAAAAGTCCACGGATTGCGTGCCGGCATGGTCGCGCGGTCCGCAGGAATAATGATGGGGAGCACCATTGAATTATCTGAGTGAGATGCTCAAATTGCCGGTCTTGGACGTCGACGGCGAAAAGCTCGGCGTGGTTAACGATTTTGGCATTGCAACCGGCGAAGTTTTTCCGCACGTGACGTCGCTCGCGTTCCGTGGTCCCGGCAAGACGCCGTTTATGATCAGCTGGCGCAAATGGGTCGACCGTATCGACGAGACGGGTGTACACCTTAAGACGTCGGCCACCGAAATCCGTTTTTCGTACCTGCAGCCAACCGAGCTGTTGCTGGCGCGTGACGTTCTCAATAAGCAAATTGTCGACACGCAGGGCATGAAGGTCGTGCGCGTAAACGACATCAAGTTTTCCATGTCGGGCGAAAATCAGCTGCGCCTGCTGGGTGCCGAAGTTGGCGCCCGCGGTCTGCTGCGCGCGATCAGCCCTGCGCTCGAGCACGTCGTCGAGGGCTTTATGAAGCACCTGGGCAAGCCGCTCAGCGAGGACATTATCGCCTGGTCTTACATGGACCTGCTCGATCGCTCGACTAAGAACATCCAGCTCTCGGTGTCGCACAAGACGCTTGGCGAGCTGCATCCTGCTGACATTGCCGACATCATCGAGCAACTCGACCCGCGCCTGCGCGCGCAGGTGTTCGCGCAGCTCGACACGGCACAGGCCGCCGAGGCCATCTCGGAGTTCGATGACGACGAGCTCATGACCGAGATGCTCGAGGGCCTGTCCGATACCGACGCATCGTCGATGCTGGCCATGATGGACCCGGACGACGCTGCCGACCTGATCGACGAGCTCGATTATGAGAAGGCCGAGAAGCTCCTGCGCCTGATGGGCGTCAAGGAGGAGAAGGCGATTCGTAATCTGCTGGGCTACGAGGACAACACCGCCGGCCGCATCATGACCTCGGAGTTTGTCTCGCTGCCCGCCACGGCGACGGTCGGCGATGCCATCGAGGCGATTCGCAAACTCGACGAGGACTTCGAGAGCGTCTATTACGTCTATACCGAGGATCCGAGTGGCATGCTGACGGGCGTGCTTTCGCTGCGCACGCTGATCGTGGCCGACCGCGACGCCACGCTGGGCCAGCTTGCCTATCGCGATCTGGTCTACGTGTCGCCCGACGAGGACCAGGAAGACGTGACGGACGAGATGACCAAGTACGACCTGGTTGCCATCCCTGTCTGCGATGAGAACCGTCATATCCTGGGTATCGTGACCTTCGACGACGCCATGGACGTTATCGCCGAGGAGCATCAGGAGGACCTGCAGATCGCCGGTGTCGGCTCGGGCGATAGCGCGTCGGACGACTCGACGAACGTGCTCAGCTGGTTCGTGCATCGTCAGTACTGGGTCGTCGTGTGGGGCATCGCCTCGTGCATTATGGCGACAGTGCTGGGGACGGCGCTGGGCTCCGCGCATCTGGTGGTGTTCCCCATGTGCGCCATGCCGCTCGTGCTGCTTGCTGCCTCGCGCATGGTGTCGTTCGTCAAGAACTACTTCCTCGAGTACGACGGTCACGACGACGAGCCCAAACCGTACCTGGGATTCTTCTTCCAGAGCACGGGTATGGGCCTGATCCTTTCGCTCGTGACCTATCTGTGTGCGCAGCTGGTGCGCACTGCCGCGTTCCTCGATGCCCCTATGTTTGAGGAGCAGCTCTTTACCGGCTGCTTTAACATCGCGGCCATCATCTGCCTGGTGGGCAACATGAGCGCCGTGATTTACCTGATGGTGCTGTTCTGGCGCGATGAGCACGACCTCAATACGTCGGGTACCGCCATGAACGTCATCGCCGTCATGATCTCGTGTGTGGCGTACTGCGCTGCTGCGGTGCTGCTTACCATGTCGGTCATGGGGTAGGTGGTCGCGTGCAAAATACGAAGCAAAAGCCGAGCACCAAGCAAAAGCTGACCATCGCGGCCATCTTTGGCGCCATGGGCCCCGGTCTTCTGGCGGCGCTTTCGGGCAATGACGCCGGCGGCATCGCCACGTATTCCAGCGCGGGCGCCAGCTATGGCTATAAGATGCTCTGGATGCTTCCCGTCATGACCGTGCTGCTTATCGTGACGCAGGAGACCGCGGCGCGCTGCGGATGCGTCACGGGTAAGGGCCTGGCGTCGCTCATTCGCGAGCGCTTTGGCGTGCGCAAGAGCGTGCTGGCCATGGCGGCGCTGTTGATCGCCAACACGGCGGTGACCATCTCGGAGTTCGCGGGTATCGCGAGTGGCCTTGCGCTGTTTGGCGTTCCGGCGAGCATCTCGGTGCCGCTCGTGGCGCTGCTGGTGTGGATGCTTACCATGTCGGGTAGTTTCCAGCGCATCGAGAAGATTTTGCTGCTGGTAAGCTGCGTGTTCGTGACCTACATCGTCGCCGCGTTTATGGCCGGCCCCAACTGGGGCGAGGTCGCGGTCGACTTGGTCGTCCCCAATATTCAGAACGATCCCAGCTACGTGTCGCTCGTGGTCGCAACGATCGGTACCACCATCGCGCCGTGGATGATCTTCTTGGCTCAGAACAACGTGGTCGATAAGAATGCGGGCGAGGACGACATTGTGCTCCAGCGTATCGACACCGTGAGCGGCTCGATCGCTGCTGATATCATTGCGGGCTTCATTATCATCACGACCGGTACGGTGCTGTTCCCGGCGGGTATTCAGATTAGCGATGCCGCCGATGCCGCCCGCGCGCTGGAGCCCATCGCGGGCCAGTGGTCCACGGTGCTGTTTGCCTCGGGCCTGGTCGCAGCGAGCTTTTTGGCTGCCTGCGTGCTGCCGGGCGTTACGTCGAGTGCCATCTGCGAGGCTTTTGGTTGGGAGCGCGGCGCCGATCGCAGCTGGGACGAGGCCCCGGTTTACCGCGGCATCATTACGGCCATCATCGGCATTTCTGCCGTGTTGGTACTCATGCCTGGCGTCGATTTGTTCCAGATTATGATGACCTCGCAGGTCATCAACGGCGTGCTGCTGCCCGTGGTCTTGGTATTCCAGGTGGTTATCGCGGCGGATCGCCACATTATGGGCGCCAACCGCAACGGCCGCGTATGGAACGTGCTCACTTGGGCGACTATCGGCGTGATTACGGTGCTGACGGTCGTCATGTTTGTCCTACAGGCGATGGGCTACAGCGCTTAACGCCCACTTTTGCCTCCGAACGGGCCGCAGCGATGGGCTGCGGCCCGTTTTTTGTCTGCTATAGGGTGTTAGTTATATGGCAGTGGGCAAAAAATGCCAAATATGAGTACTGTCGCTAAGTGACTAGCATTTACATCCAAAAAGATAATGAACATAACATATAATATGTCCATTAAAATTGGCCCCAATACGCCCTAAAGCAGTCAGGTTGGCTGCTTTAGGGGGGTTCTAGGGGCCGCTCGGACGTCATTTTGGGTGGTTTTGCCTGCTACTAAAATGGTAACAGTACTCATATTTGGCCTTTTTTGCCCACAGACCTTTGGGGTTGCGGCGAAAAGGGCTTGTTTTGATTGTTTGGAGCAGGCGCGAGGCACGGAAACGATGTCTGGAGCGGCGGAGCGGCTTGGAATTCATCTGTAGAGGTCTTCATCGGCTGCGTCAGGAGTGTCTCCAGGTGCCGGCACATAAGGAACGTCCCTAACTGCCGCAGGGGGCGTCGGCCACGGCCGACGCCCCCTGCGGGTGTGAGCGGATTTGACTGCGCGTTACTTGTCGCCGCCGAGCTTGTGTGGCTTGTAGGCGAGGGTATTGACGAGCGCATCGGCGGCGGACTTGACGGCTGCCGGCTGCGGATCGTTGACGTGGTCCTCGGGGTGCACGGGCAGGTCCTTCTTGACCGCATCGTGGATGAGATTGAGGTACTCGGCCACGCCGGTGGCCGACAGGTGCGTGCCGTCGCCGTCAAACAGGTCGTTGCGGTTGGCGCTGTACCCGTACCAGTCGATAACGCGTACATTCTTGTAGCGCGTTGCGGCGTTGGCGATGGCCTGGTTCGTGGACCCGACCCACGGCTGCGGGCTACGCGTGTTTACAAACACGACAATGCGCTGCTCGCCGGCGTCGGCCATGATCGCGTCGACCTGGGCGTCCGTTACCAAACCGTTGGTGCCCAGGGCAAAGACCACGATCTTGCCGGCAAGGTTCTGCTGGATATAGCCCTCAAATGTCGCGCGGCCCGCATCAAACTGGCGGCCCTTTTCGGCATCGATATGGCTGTGCGGGAACACGCCGTCAAAGGAATCAACGGCGCGCAGCGACACGGAGTCACCGATCATCAACAGGTCGTAGGAGCCATCGGGGAAGCCGTCGTTGTCCTTGTCGGTGTCATCGGCCGCCTGCTGGTCGGTGGGCGCGGTGTTTTTGGCTTCCTTGTTCAGAACTTCGGCGCCCTCGCCGCTCAGCGCAGACGTCTCGGGCACAAAAATCAGGCCGCCCAGCGCAACGACCAACACGACAGCACAGGCTGCGCAGACAGGGGCGTGTGCGCGTGCCCAGTTGGCGGGCGTGGTGGTGCCATCGCGGAATTCGGCGACGGTGCGGCCGAAGGCACCCTTCCTAAACGGCGTTTCGATAAAGCGATAGGAACACTCGGCTACGGCGACCACCACAAGTACCTGCAAAATGTACTGCCACCACGGCTTATCGTTGATGTTAGCGACCGGGTTCATGAGCAACAGCAGCGGATAGTGCCACAGGTAGATGCTGTACGAGCGCTTGCCAACCCACACGAGCGGCTCGGCGGACAGCACGCGGGCAACCATTCCCTGGGGCTGCACGCAGGCCGCGATGACCATGAGCGTGAGGATGGAGCATAACAGCGTGCCGCCGCGATACTGGAACGCGGTGTAGCCGTTGGTGAGCGCGACCATGGCGGCAAGGCCAACCAGGCCCACGACGCCCAACACATCGATGGATGCGGGCGAGGACCAAAAGCGCACGAGGGCGCTCGGCTGTGCCGGGGCGGTCTTGGCTGATTCGACGGCCTTCTTGCCAGGCTTGTCCTCGGCGCTCTTGCCGCGCTTGGCGGCGCCAGCTAGGCGATTGAGTCCCAAACGATGTGCGAGACGCACCGGCGCCAGGTCGCGATCGGGGATAAAGGCCATCCAGGCACCCAGCAGCAGCGAGAACACGCGGGTGTCGGTGCCGTAGTACACGCGGCTGGGGTCGGCGGCAGGGTTGTAAAGCACCATCATGGCGAGGGCAGATACCGCGGCAAGGCCCAGAACCACGCGGCGCGTGTTGGGCTTGCTCACATGCATGGATACCATGGCAAACAGCAGTGGCGGCCAAATCAGGTAGAACTGTTCCTCGATGGCAAGTGACCAAAAGTGCGTGAGCGGCGAGGGGTCGCCCAGAGCATTGAAGTACGAGACGTTTTGGGCAATCTGCCACCAGTTGTTGAAGAACAGCAGCGACGGCAGGATGTCGGGGCGCATCTTGGTGAGCATCACGTGGTTAAAGATGGTGCACAGCGCGCAGGTCACGAACACTACCGTTACCACGGCGGGGACCAGGCGACGGATGCGGCGAATCCAGAAGCTCTTAAGGTCGATGCGGCCGGTCTTAGCGACTTCGTTGAGCAGCAGGCGCGTGATCAGATAACCCGAAAGCACAAAGAAGATCGTGACGCCGAGCAGGCCGCCCTGAGCCCACGTGAGGTTGAGGTGATAGAGCACCACCGCGACGACGGCGAGCGTACGCAGGCCGTCGAGCGCAGGAATGTAGCGGGACTTGGGGCGAGCGGGTGCCTGTTCTTTTGCGGCGCTGTTGGTGCGGGCGTCCTTGTTGGTGGGCGTTCGATGCGGGACCGGGCCGCGTCGTGGCTCGCCGGTGCGGCGGTCGGCGCGCGGGCGTTCGTGCGGCGCCTGGTTATCGGGCGCGCGGCGCGGGCCGCGTGGGCTCGATTGCGGGAATTGTTCCATAAAACATCATCCAATGACGAGAATAATCAGCACATATTCATTGTAGCTGCCTGCTCCTGTGAATGCTTGCTGCTGGCGCAACCTCAAGGGCGCGTTCACATCAAAGTGAACTAAAGTTATAGAGGTGCGAAGGCGCGCAATCGACGGTCGACGGTGGGTGCAAGGCCCGCAGACGAGGAGGTTTCCATGGCAGACAACGGCATCGTTGCGGTGTTCGGCAGCATGAACATGGACCTTTCGGTGGCGTGCGAGCGCATGCCGCGCGCGGGCGAGACCGTCGGCGGCAGCGGTTTTATCACCAACGCCGGTGGCAAGGGCGCTAACCAGGCCGTCGCCGCCGCGCGCATGGGTGCGCGCACGTGCATGATTGGCGCGGTCGGGCGCGATGCGTTTGGCGATGCGCTCGTGGCGGGGCTTCAGGATGCCGGCGTGGGCGTTGAGTTCGTGGCGCGTCGCGATGACGTGGAGACCGGTACCGCGACTATCATTCGCTGCGAGAGCGACAACCGCATCGTGCTGTCACCGGGCGCCAACCATGCGCTTGCGGGCGAGGACGTTGCCTGCGCGCTGCGTTGTCTGGTGGCCGATGAGCTCGACGGCGACGCCAACGAGATCGCCCCGGCTGCCGGAAGCGTCTTTATCGCCCAGGGCGAATGTGACCTTGCAGCGACTGCCGAGGCGCTTGTTTGCGCTCACGAGCTGGGATTCTATACGGTCTTTAATCCAGCGCCTGCCTGCGAGTTGCCTGCGGAGGCCTGGCCTGCGGTCGACCTGGTTTGTCCCAACGAGACCGAATGCCAGGTGCTGACGGGCATCTTGCCCGCGGATGATGCGAGCTGCGTCGCGGCGCTCAATGCCCTGCTCGCCAAGGGTGCCGGAGCTGCGGTCATCACGCTGGGCGGCGCCGGGTCTGTTACGCTCGGCGATGGCGGTGAGCTGCTGCGCATGCCGGCACTTTCGAGCACGGTAGTCGATACCACGGCCGCCGGCGATACGTTTATCGGCGCGTTGGCGGCGGCTCGTCTAGAGGGCTTGCCGCTCTTTGAGTGCATGGCCGCGGGTGCTCGCGCCTCGGCAGTGACGGTGTCGCGTCTGGGCGCTCAGCAGTCGATTCCCACGCGTGCCGAAGTTGAGCGCGTGTTTGATTTAGACGATTTAGTACAAGACGGAGAAGCGGAGTAGAACAATGGCAACCAAGAAGCTGATCCTTGATCTGGATATGGGTGTGGACGATGCGATGGCGCTGGCCTATGCCATCGCGAGCCCCGAGGTGGAGCTCGTGGGCATCACCACGTGCTTTGGCAACGTGCGCGTTGAGCAATCGGCGCACAACTGCCTGGCGGTGCTCGATCTGCTGGGTCGCCCCGAGGTTCCGGTGTACCTGGGCGCCGATCGTCCCATTAAGGCGACTGAGCCCTATACACCGCCGGCGTCCACCACGCTCATCCACGGCAAGAACGGCATTGGCGGGGCGAGCGTGCCCGCGTCGCCGTACGAGCCGGTGGGGGCGACGTCGGCCGACGGTAACGCGGCGGTCGATTATCTGATTGATGCCGCGCGCACCTATGGCCCCGATCTGGTCTACGTAGCGACCGGCCCGCTCTCCAACCTGGCACTTGCCTTGGAGCGCGATGCGGCGGCGATGATGTCTATCGGCCGCGTGGTCGTGATGGGCGGTGCGCTTACCGTGCCCGGAAACGTGAGCGCGGGCGCCGAGGCCAACATGGCAAGCGATCCTGAGGCGGCCGATGCCGTGCTGCGTTCGGGCCGTAAGCTCACTATGGTGGGTCTGGATGTGACGCATCGCGTGGTGCTCACGCGCCGCGACATTGCCGGCTGGACGGGCTCGGGCACCATGGCCGGTTGCGCGTTTGCGAGCATGGTGGAGCACTACATTGGTTCGTACGAGATGAACGCCCCCTACCTGGGTGGTTGTGCGCTGCACGATCCACTGGCCGTAGCCGTGGCGATTGACCCCACGCTCGTGGGTGCGCTCGGCTGTAACCTGCGCGTCGACCTGCTCGGCGAGTATCGCGGCCGCACCATTTGCGACGAGCGCCGTGTGGCCGACCCCGACAAGAGCGCACTCGTGGCGCTGACCGTCGACGCCCCGCGCTTCCTGTCCGAGTTCAAGACGCGCATGGCCCGCGTCCTGGGCTAAATGATTTCCGCGCCCCGCCCCATGTAGTCAATTTGGGACGGGGCTCTTTTAGCTACCGAGTAAATGTGCCCGTTGGGGGAATAGTCGCGCCATTTTGCTTGACAACAAGCTAAACTAGCTCATAAACGTTTACTACTCTGTTTAGATTGAATTTGCGGTCGTTTAGCTGCCGAGCCACGGGGCGGTCAGGCCACGATGCTCGACCGCGACCGTTACTAGGGGGAACAATGGCCAAAGCAAGTGTTCGCGAGATCAGCCGCATCACCGGTTTTTCGCCTGCGACCGTGTCCAACGCGCTCAACCGCAAGCGCAGCGTGAGCGAGGAGACCGCCAAGGTCATCCTGGAGTGCGCACAATCGCTCGGCTACCAGCAGTCGACGCAGCTCGAGAGCATCCAGTTTGTGCTCGCGCGCAAGACGGGCGCCATCCTGGACGAGAGCACCTTCCATCCCGCGGTCATCGAGGGCGTGGAGCGCCAGGCGCGCCGTCACGGCATGAGCACGAGCTTTGTTTCGCTCGACTTTAGCGACTTGGACGCCGTGCGCCCGCAGGTCGAGGGCCTGATCGCCGATCCGGCCGCCGCCATTGTACTAATGGGCACGGAGTTGGGCGAGGAAGATTACGCCTTGTTTGCCAACGCTGCCGCCCACCTGATCGTGCTCGATGGCTGGAGCGATCGTCAGTACTTTGATGCCGTAGTTATTGCCAACACCGATTCGGTGCTGCGTGCCGTGGACTACCTTATCGAGAAAGGTCACAAGCAAATCGGCTATCTGGCGGGCGACCTTCGTATCCGCAACTTTAAGGATCGCGAGCGTGGCTATCGCCAAGCGCTTGAGGATGCGGGCCTCGAGGCCAATCCGACATGGCGCGTCACGCTGGGCACCACGCTCGAGGGTGCCTATCGCGACATGGGCGCGTGGCTCGACAGCGTCTCGCGCGACGACCTGCCGACGGCTTTCTTTGCCGAGAACGACGTGCTCGCCGTGGGTGCCATGCGCGCGCTCAACGAGCACGGTATTCGCGTGCCCGAGGATGTTTCGATCATCGGCTTTGACGACCTATCTTTGGGTGCCTTCTCCAACCCGCCGCTCACCACGGTGCATGTTCCCAAACACGAGGTGGGCGAAATCGCGGTGCGCCGTCTGGTGGGCAACATCCGCAATCCCAAGAGCTATACCTGCAAAACGGCCGTGTCGACCTATTTTGTCGAGCGTCAGAGCGTGCGCGAAATCTAGGCGGAACGGCGCCAGACCTCAGAGCGGAAAAGTCCGCCAAAGGCAACCATACATAACGCTACCAAGAGAGGGTCCTTCGGGGCCCTCTTTTTGTTGCCCTTGTATGTTCAGATTGTTTACATACCGTTTAGGCTGATTTCTCTACCGTTTACGGGACTTTCGCGCTAGACTATTAAACAAAAGAGTAAAACATTTAGTAAACAGAACAAAACGAAACATGCGTCTGTTTACTGAACATGTGATTAGGGGAGGACGTACATGGACAAGATCAAGCTCGGCTTTGTGCCCACGCGCCGCAGTATCTTTAGCGCGCCGGACGCAATCAAGTATCGCGGCCTGACGGCTGATCGCCTGCGCGAGATCGGCGTCGACATCGTGGATATCGATGACATCAATGACGAGGGCCTGCTGTTCGACGACAGCCATATCGAGCCTATCGTCAAGAAGTTCCGCGCCGAGGGCGTCGACGGCATCATGCTGTGCCATGCCAACTTTGGCACCGAGTACGTTTGCGCTCGCCTTGCCCGCGAGCTCGGCCTGCCCGTGCTACTGTGGGGCCCGCGCGACGAGCGCCCCGAGCCCGACGGCACCCGTCTGCGCGATAGCCAGTGCGGCCTGTTCGCCACTGGCAAGGTCCTGCGCCGCTTCCAGGTGCCCTTTACCTACATGACCAACTGCCGCCTGACCGACCCCGAGTTCGAGCGCGGCGTCTGGGACTTCTTGGCTGTGTGCAACGTGGTCAAGACCTTCAAGCACACCCGCATCCTGCAGATGGCCACCCGTCCGTTCGACTTCTGGTCCACCATGTGCAACGAGGGCGAGCTACTCGAGAAGTTCAACATCCAGCTTTCGCCCATCCCCATGACCGAGCTTGTCCAGGCCGTGCGCGACGCCCAGGCCGACGAGCAGGCCATGGCCGCCATGCTTGCCCGCATCAACGACAGCTTTGAGATCTGCATCCCCGAGGACAAGGTCCCCGCGGTTGCCGGTCTTGCCATCGCCATGAAGCGCCTGGTCGAGAAATACGGCTGTAATGCCGGTGCCATTCAGTGCTGGAACGCTTTGCAGGACGAGCTGGGCATTATGCCCTGCGCCGCCAACGCCATCCTCAACGAGATGGGTATCCCCATCGTCTGCGAAACCGACATCCACGGCGCCATCACCGCGCTCATGGTCGAGGCAGCCGACCTGGGCCGTCACCGCGGCATGTTCGCCGACTGGACCGTGCGCCATCCCGATAACGAGAACGGCGAGCTGCTGCAGCACTGTGGTCCTTGGCCCTGCAGCTGCGCGGCCGTCAAGCCCAAGCTCACCTACCCGCTGGCATTCGATCACCCCGGTGCGCTGACGGCCGAGGCCAAGCACGGTGACCTCACCCTTGCCCGCTTTGACGGCGACAACGGCGAGTACTCGCTGCTGCTGGGCAACGCCCGCGGCATCGACGGCCCGGCCGGCATGGGCACCTATCTGTGGGTCGAGGTCGACAACCTCAAGCGCCTCGAGGCCAAGATCGTCGAGGGCCCCTACATCCACCACTGCGTCGCTATTCACGCCAACGTGGTGCCGGTGCTCTACGAGGCGTGCAAGTACATCGGCATTGCCCCCGACCTGTACGACCCTATTGAGCAGGACGTTAAAGCTTACCTGCGCGGTGAGTAGGGTCGTGCCTACTTTGTAGCAACGAGCCGGCGCGCTACCACAGCACCAACCTTGCGGTTCAAGCCGTCGCTTGCGTACCAAAGTACGCGGCGCTCCTCTTTCACCGCAATCTTGGGCACTGTGGAAACGCGGTGGCTCTGACTTTAGAAATTCCCTGAAAGGAGTTTTTCGTGGCAACTATCGAAGAGCTTGAGTCCCTGCGTTGGGACCTTCGCCGCGATTGCGTCGATATCATCATGGCTGGCGCTGGCGGCCACATCGGCGGCGACATGTCAGTCATCGACGCGCTCATGACCCTCTACGCCAACCATCTGAACATTTCGCCCGAGACCGTCGACGATCCCAACCGCGACCGCTTTGTGCTTTCCAAGGGCCACGCCATGGAGGCCTACTACGCGGTGCTCTGCCACGAGGGCTATCTTGACCTCGATGACGTCAAGGCCCGCTTCTCCAAGTTCGGCAGCCCCTACATCGGCCACCCCAACAACAAGCTCAAGGGCATCGAGATGAACTCGGGCTCGCTGGGTCACGGCCTGCCCGTTGCCGTGGGCATGGCGCTCGCCGGCAAGATGGACGGCCGCGACTACCGCGTCTACACCATCATGGGCGACGGCGAGCTTGCCGAGGGCTCGGTCTGGGAGGGCGCCATGAGCGGCGGCAACTACCAGCTCGATAGCCTGTGCGCGCTCGTGGACCGCAACCGCTTGCAGATCAGCGGCAGCACCGAGGACGTCATGAAGCAGGATTCGCAGGAGGAGCGCTGGGCTGCCTTTGGGTGGAACGTGCTGTCCATTCCGGGCAACGACGTCCAGGCTATTGACGCTGCGCTGACGCTTGCTGCCGAGACCAAGGGTAAGCCCACGGTCATCATCCTCAACACGGTGAAGGGCTACGGCTCGCCCGTCATGGAGGACAAGGCCAGCTGGCATCATCACCTGCCCAACGATGAGGAATATGCCCAGATCATCGCCGATTTCGCTGCCCATAAGGAGGCCATCAATGGCTAACAAGATCGCCAATCGCAAGGTTATCTGCGACACGCTGCTCGAGGCCGCGAAGACCGATAAGGATATCGTCGTCCTGTGCTCCGACTCCCGTGGCTCCGCGTCGCTCACGCCGTTCTTCGATCAGTATCCCCAGCAGTCCGTTGAGGTCGGCATCGCCGAGCAGGACCTGGTGAGCATCGCCGCCGGTATGGCTTCGTGCGGCAAGAAGGCCTGGGCCGCCTCGCCGGCGTCCTTTGTGACCACGCGCTCGTATGAGCAGTGCAAGGTCGACGTCTCGTATTCCAACACCAACGTCAAGCTCATCGGTATCTCGGGTGGCGTGTCCTACGGCGCCTTGGGTATGAGCCATCACTCCGCGCAGGATATCGCCGCCATGAGCGCGATTCCCAACATGCGCGTGTATCTGCCGAGCGACCGCTTCCAGACCGCCGAGCTCGTGCGCGCCCTGATAGCCGATAACAAGCCGGCTTACATCCGCGTGGGCCGCAATCCGGTCGAGGACGTGTATACCGAGGACGAGTGCCCGTTCCAGATGGACCGTGCCACCTGGGTTCGCCGCGGCACCGATGTGACGCTCGTCGCCACCGGCGAGATGGTCCGCCATGCCGTGGACGCCGCCGACCTGCTGGCCGAGCAGGGCATCTCGGCAACGGTGCTCGACATGTACTGCGTCAAGCCGCTCGACACCGAGGCCGTGATTGAGGCAGCCGGCGCCACGCGCGCCGTCGTGACTGTCGAGGAGCACAGCCCCTTCGGAGGCTTGGGCTCTATGGTCGCGCAGGTGGTGGGTGAGCATTGCCCGCGCCCGGTCAAGTGCCTCTCCCTGCCCGACGCGCCGGTCATCACCGGCACGAGCCCCGAGGTCTTTGCGCACTACGGCCTGACGGGTGCCGGAATCGCGCAGACGGTCGCCGAGTTCCTCGGCAACTAGTAGACACAGACGCTGCGCGGCCGCCAAGCACCGCACCTTGCCGTTCAAACCGTCGCTTGCGTACGCAAAGTACGCGGCGCTCCTCTTTCACGGCAATCTGCGGCACTTGGTGGCCGCTCGCTCCTTGTCCGTCGGGTTTTAGTTTTTGAATCGGCGGGGGAGACAGGAGAGTACATGAGTAAATACATCATCGGAATCGATCAATCCACGCAGGGCACCAAGGCGCTGCTGGTGGACGAGGGCGGCCATCTGATTCATCGTGCCGACCGCTCGCATCGCCAGATTGTCAACGAGGCCGGCTGGGTGAGCCATGATCCGGCCGAGATTGCCGCCAATGTGCTGGCCGTAGCGCGTGCCGTGGTGGAGGAGACCGGGGTCGACCCGGCCGACGTCGCCGGCATCGGCATCTCTAACCAGCGCGAGACCACCGTTGCCTGGAGCCGCACGACGGGCGAGCCGCTGTGCGACGCCGTGGTGTGGCAGTGCGCCCGCGCCCGCGAGCTGTGCGACAAGCTGGCCGCGCGCGAGGGCGTGGCCGAGCTGGTGCGTGACACGACGGGCCTGGTGCTCTCGCCCTACTACCCGGCTGGCAAGATGGCCTGGATTCTCGCGAACGTTCCCGCGGCTGCCGAGGCCGCGGCAGCGGGCGAGCTGTGCCTGGGCACCATCGATGCCTGGGTGGTCTGGACGCTCACGGGCGGCGCGGAGTTCCGCTGTGACTGGTCCAACGCCAGCCGCACGCAGCTCTTTGACCTGCGCCGTGGCTGCTGGAGCGAGCCAGTGTGCGAGGCCTTTGGCGTCGACGTGGCCTGCCTGCCACAGGTGACCGATTCCGATGGCCTGTTCGGCACGACGGACCTGGGCGGCTTTTTGCCGGCGCCCGTGCCCATTCACGGCGTGCTCGGCGACAGCCATGCGGCCTTGTTCGCGCAGGGCTGCCACAGCCGCGGCATGGCCAAGGCGACCTATGGCACCGGCAGCTCGGTCATGATGAACGTCGGCGACGAGTTCGTTGCCAGCTCGCACGGGCTTTCGAGCTCGCTCGCATGGCGTATGGACGGCGTGACCGAGTACGTGCTCGAGGGCAACGTGAGCTACGCCGGCGCCGTCAAGACGTGGCTGCGCGATGATCTGGAACTCATCAACAACCCCGAGGAAGTCACCGACCTGTGCTACGCCGCCAATCCGGCGAGCCGCGTCTACTTTGTGCCGGCGTTTACCGGTTTGGGCGCGCCGCACTGGGCGAGTGACGCCGAGGGCTGCGTCTTTGGCATGACGCGCACCACGGGTCGTGCGGAGTTCGTGAAGGCCGCCGACGAGTCGATTGCCTATCAGATCTTTGACGTGATCGATGCGATGGTCGAGGATTCGGGCGCGGCATTGGCCGAGCTTCGTGTTGACGGCGGTCCCACGCGCGACGCGTACCTGATGCAGTTTGAGAGCGACTTGGTTGGTTCGCCCATTCGCATCGCGAGCAACGACGAGATGAGCGGTCTGGGTGCGGCCTGGGCCTGCGGCATTGCGCTGGGCATGTACACGCGCGATGTCGTCGACGTCTACGGTGCCCGCGGCATCGTGGAGCCTGTCATGACCGCCGACGAACGCACCAAAAAGATCGCCGGCTGGCGCCACGCTGTAGCCGCCACCATCTCGTACACTGCCTAGCATGATTTTTCCGGGACGGGGATTAAAAACTCATCGATCCTCGTCCCGGGCAGCTCATTTGGGACGGGGCTTTTTTGACTGGTATGATTGGTGCGGCCATTTGAACCAGCTAAAAGAGCCCCGTCCTAAATTGACTACCGAGAGGATCTGCCATGGAGCGCATCGCGAGTTTTTCCGTTGACCATCTGCTGCTTGAGCCCGGCGTGTATGTGAGCCGCATCGACCGCGATCCGGCGACCGGCGCCGCCGTCACCACGTTTGACCTGCGTCTGACCACGCCCAACAAAGAGCCGGTCATGAACACCGCCGAGTGCCACACCATCGAGCACCTGGGCGCAACGTTCTTGCGCAATCATGCCGAGTGGTCGAGCCGCATTGTCTACTTTGGCCCCATGGGCTGCCGCACGGGCTTTTACCTCGTCGTTTTTGGTGAGCTGACGAGCGAGGAGATTCTGCCGCTCGTGCGTGAGCTGTTCGAGTTTGTCGCCGGCTTTGAGGGTGATGTCCCCGGAGCCGCTCCTGAGGAGTGCGGTAACTACCTGGACCAGAACCTCCCCATGGCAAACTGGCTCGCGCGCCGTTACCTCAACCGCGACCTGGCCGATATCGACGAGAAGCGCCTGCACTATCAGCAGGCGTAAGGCTGCTGACAGGAATAGCGTTTGCGCCAGAAGTGCTCCCGCTCTTTGTGGGGCGCTTTTTCATGCTGGGTGCTCAAAACGGAACGAGATAGTTCTAGAATGTTCATACTGTCACATAAACGAACAGGAGCGAGCATGCATATCTACTCTGTATCAGATCCCGAGTTCAAATCTTATGGCCGCGTGTGGAACGACGTTCCGTCCAACCTGACCGCTCCGCTCGTCGGGGCGCTTTCCGCTACGCCCATCCCCGAGGGCAGCAAGTACGTAGCAAGCGCGCCGGAGCTCGAGGGCGTCAAGGATGCCGATAAGCTGGGCTTTCTCATGTTTGGCGGTCGTCCCTTCCAGCTCGGCTGGTGCAACGGCCACAACACGCAGCTCAACTGCTTGGAGTATCATCGCGCCAGCGAATTCAACCTGGGCGCCCGCGACTTTATCCTGCTCGTGGCGCATCGCTGGGAGATCGAGGACGGCAAGCTCGACACTGCGTGCGTCAAGGCGTTCCGCGTGCCGGCGGGTACGGTCGTCGAGGTCTTCAACACCACGCTCCACTACACGCCCTGCATGGTCGACGAAGGCGGCTTCCAGGTGATGGTGGCGCTGCCCGCTGGCACCAACGGGCCGCGTCCCGAGACCGCGGCCGACATGCCTGCGGCCGGCGACAGCTACTGCTACTGGAAGGCTGACAAGTGGGTCCTCTGCCACGCCGACAGCCCCAAGGCTGCCGAGGGCGGCTACGTAGGCCTCATTGGCAAAAACCTCGACATCACCGTGGACTAGAATCTTCTGTCTCGATCTGTAACATCTAGCGCGCCAAATCGTCTCTACCTGTTACAGATTTAGACAAACTGCAGGGGCTGCCCGAAAAATCTCGATCTGTAACACCAGACCCGGTTTTGGCGGCCTAACTGTTACAGATCGAGACAAACGGGCCCAAACCACCACAAAGGTGCCTGTCCCCATTGTGGTGGCTGCCTAGAGTTGGCTGCGCAGATGGTCAGCCATATATGGTACGGCGAAACGCACGTAACCGCGGCGCGCCTGTTCGATTACGCCGGCGTCGATGAGGCGCCGGCGATACTTTTGTGCGTAGTCCGGTGTGACTGACATACGCTTCGCAACATCAGAAATGCGAGACACGGCGGCTTCGTCATCAGTCATTGCAGCGAGAAACGCGACGTCTTGGTCCGATAGCGCGGCGAGTGTCGTTTCGCACACATCGTTTTCGAAATCGGCCTTTGACGCTTCGATTGCTCCGTCGACTTGCTCTGGCGTTACGTGCTCTCCTGCCTGGCAACGATTGGCGATGTTGTAGCCGATGAGCTGCAGCATGTAGGGCGAGCCCTGAGTTGCGCGAGCGGCGTCCAGCCGAAGATCGCCTGGAATATCAAGGTCGAGCTCTTCGAAAGCTCGCTGATAGTAGGCATCCACATCTCCAACTGAAAGCGGTTCGAGCGCGACCTTGCGTGCGCGGTTGAGAAATGTCAGTACGCGGTCGTTGAGTGTCGCGGAGACTGCTCCCGGGAGGCCCGCCATGACGAGCGCGACGTTGAGCCCCTCGCCGACCAGCTCTTGATAGGCGGTGACGAGCTGTCTGATCTCGGGCGAATTGGCCTGGAGCTCGTCGATGAGGATGAGGATGCCGTGTCCCTGCTCGGTCAGCTTGCGCGCCAGCTGCGTGAGCTTGAACTGGAAGCTTTTGGTTTCCTGCACATCGCGCGTGAACTCAAGGCCGGCTGAGAAGCCGAAGACGCTCAGGCTGCCGCCCGCAAGTTTGGGGAGACGATGCTTGTTGGCGTAGGGCTCGCCCGCTTCCTGGATCTTCTCAACAATGCGCTCGAGCATATCCTCGGAGGCTACGGTGGGCGTGGCGACAACAAAGCCGAGCTTGCGTGCGCGATCGGCAAGTTCCCACAGCAGAACCGTTTTGCCGCTGCCTCGCTGGCCGAGCATGAGCATAGCCCGGTCTCGATTGCCCGGCTCCTGCTCAAGGCCGGAGATGAATGTCGAAATCACGCTCCCGCGCCCCACCAGATAGGACGGGCGATTTCCAAATGAGGGGGAGAAGACGGTTTCAGTCATGAGTCTCCTTTCCTTTTTTTCCTATTTTTTCCTTTTTTTCCTATTCAGTCAAATATCCCGCCGGCGAAGGCGGCTACGTAGGCCTCATCGGCAAGAACCTCGACATCGCCTGCGACTAGAATCTTCTGTCTCAATCTGTAACATCTGGCGGGCTAAATCGTCTCTACCTGTTACAGATCGAGACAAACCGCCCCCAAACCACCACAAAGGTGCCTGTCCCCTTTGTGGTGGTTTGGGCAGGCGGGTATCAAAAAGTGTCAGACGGGGCGGTCGCCGGGCCGCCGTGTGCGAAAAGAAGTGTCGACCCGCGTCGCTGTCGTTGGGCGAGGCCCTATTTGCGGGGATACTAAAACCACGACAAGCAGCGTGCGAAAGGATTGATGCATGGCTTTCCGTAATGACTTCCTGTGGGGCGGCGCGACGGCTGCCAACCAGTGCGAGGGCGCCTACAACGTGGACGGCCGCGGCCTGGCCAACGTGGACGTGGCTCCGCACGGCCCCGAGCGCTACGCGGTGGTCTCCGGCCAGCGCAAGATGCTCGACTTCGAGGACGGCTATTACTATCCCGCACAGACCGGCATCGATTTCTACCACCACTACAAGGAGGACATCGCCCTCTTTGCCGAGATGGGCTTTAAGACCTTCCGCATGAGCCTGGCGTGGACCCGCATCTTCCCCAACGGTGACGAGACCGAGCCCAACGAGGCTGGCCTGGCCTTCTACGAGGACGTATTCCGTGAGTGCCAGGCACACGGCATCGAGCCGCTCGTGACCATCACACACTTCGACTGCCCGATTCACCTCATCAAGGAGTACGGCGGCTGGCGCAACCGCAAGCTCATCGACTTCTACAAGAACCTCGCGACCACGATCTTTACCCGCTACAAGGGTCTGGTGAAGTACTGGCTCACCTTCAACGAGATCAATATGATCCTGCACCTGCCGTTTATGGGTGCCGGTCTGGTCTTTGAGGAGGGCGAGAACAAGGAGGCCGTCGAGTACCTGGCCGCCCACAACGAGCTCGTCGCCAGCGCGTGGGCAACCAAGATCGCCCACGAGATCGACCCCGAGGTCAAGATCGGCTGCATGCTTGCCGCAGGTAGCTACTACCCCTACAGCTGCCGTCCGGGCGATGTGCGCCAGGCTCAGCTTGACAACCAGAGCAACTATTTCTTCGTCGACGTCCAGAGCCGTGGCTACTATCCGGCCTATGCCGTCAAGAAGCTCGAGCGTCTGGGCATCGATGTGGGCATGACGGACGAGGACCGCGAGATCCTGGCCGCCAACACCGTCGACTTCATCAGCTTTAGCTATTACAGCACCCGTTGCTCCGCCGGTGCCGATAACCCCGATGTCGAGCGCACCCAGGGCAACGCCTTTGCTGGCGCCAAGAACCCCTACCTGCAGGAGAGCCAGTGGGGCTGGGCCATCGATCCGCTGGGCTTCCGTATTACGCTCAACGACCTGTACGACCGTTATCAGAAGCCGCTGTTTGTGGTCGAGAACGGTCTGGGCGCCAAGGATGTTGTCGAGGAGGACGGCTCCATCAACGACGACTACCGTATCGACTATCTGCGCCAGCATATTGCCGCGATGCGCGATGCGGTGACCGAGGACGGCGTTGACCTGCTGGGCTACACCACCTGGGGCCCGATCGACCTGGTGTCTGCCGGCACGGGCGAGATGTCCAAGCGCTACGGCTTTATCTATGTGGACCGCGACGACGCCGGCAACGGTACCCTCAAGCGTTCCAAGAAGAAGAGCTTTGACTGGTACAAGCATGTCATTGAAACGAATGGTGAGGACCTGTCCTAAGGAAGCTGAGACACTCAACTTCAGAGCCTCCTAACCAAGGCGCCCAGCGAGCATGTGCTCGCCGGGCGCCTTGCCGTCTGCGGATTTTGGGACATGTGGCCCGCTTTTTGAGCCTGCCTGTCGGTACACTAAAAGCACTATGGGTACCCGCGCACGACATACTGGCCATGCGGCCGCCCGATCCGCGCCCGTAGCGGATCCTAGGGGCGGCAGGCTCTTCGCCATGCCGCGATTCCTGGTTGGCATAACGCATCAGGCGTATCGTCACCGCGTCTTCATTATTGCGGGCGCTATCACCGCGCTGTTCCTCATACTTTTGGCAGTCTTGCCGGCACTGTTCGCCTCCGACCCCAAACTTTCTAACGCCGTGCCTGCCTATAGCGAGGTGTCCGAAGAGGTCGTGGATGCGCTCGTCCATTCGAGCTCTCTCCCGTTGCTTGTCGCCGCAATTGTATTTTCGATTTGGGGCGTGTCGGTCTATCTGCGCTGTTTGGACTATGTGTTGCGCCACCGCCTTGTTGCCGTCGCCACCATCTGCGCCCTGTGGATGATCGAAGTCATTCTCAAGTACAAGTCGTTCACGCCGTTCTATGCCACCGTGCTGTGGTACCTGTACTATGTGCCCATGACGCTCATTCCGCTGCTCTACCAGTTGTGTGGTCTGCGCCTTGCGGGCCTGGAGCAACACCGCCTGGGTCGCCGCTACTGCGCCGCGCTGTGGATTGTGGCCATCCTGCTTATCGGATTTGTGCTCACCAACGATTTTCACCAGCAGGTCTTCCGCTTTGACCGTACGAGCGACACCTGGAGCAACGATTACACGTACGGCTGGGGTTATTTTGCCGTCCTCGCGTGGACGGCCTTTGACTTCGTGGCCTTTTTTATCCTGGTTGGTCGGTCCTCGTCCTTCCGCATCCAGCGTTTCTCGGGCACGGCGGCGCTCGTACTGCTGGGTGGCGCATTCTTTGCCATCTCGTATGCGCTGCGCGTGCCCTGGGCATGGAGGCTCAACTTTTCGCTCGTCTATTGCGTCCTGTGCGTGGTGGCGATGGAAATCTGTCTCGATTGCGGTGTCATTCCGTCGTATCACGACATCGCCGGCATCTTCGACACCTTGCCGCTTGACCTCAAAGTTCTAACGCGCGACCTGCAGGAGGTCTATGCCACGCCGGTGTCAAAGCCAATGCCGGTAGGCGTGCGCGAGGAGTTGCGGACCCAGGAGCACGGCCGCGCCCATGCCTTTGCCGTGGCGTCCGATCCCGATGTAATGTATCGCGCCTTTCCGCTGCTGGGTGGATCGGCGCTGCTTGCCCAAGACGTGTCGGATCTCAACGAGCTTAACCGTGAACTGGCACACCGTCGCATGGAGCTGCAGCGTCAAAACGAGCTGCTCGCTGCCGACTACGACCTTAAGACGCACCTGGCAGATCAAGAGGCCGAGACCTTGCTGGTCCAAGACGTGGACCAAGCGCTTGCCCGCGCGCTCGAAGGGATGTACGACCTGCTGAGCTCTCTGCCGCCGTTGACCGACGAAGCGTCTTCGCACGAGCGTTACCGCATGCTGCAGCGCGCCAAGATGCTCGTCGCCTATTGCAAGCGCAAGGGGTCGCTCACGTTGGCACAGCACGGGGAGAGCGGTTTTGATCGTGACCGCATTCAGCTCATTGCCAACGAGCTCGCAAGCGACCTGCGCACCATCGATATCGATTGCGCCTCGATTATCGCCATACGGCGCCCGTTGCACGCCAGTACGGTAAGCGCCCTGTACGACTGCGTGTATGACTTTGCGTTTTTTGCCTACACCACCGACCATCCGGCGCTTATGTATCACTTGGGCGACCATGACCGATGCAGTGTCGAGCTGCGTGCCACGCTTTTTTCCAACGATGATGAAGATCTTTCGCAGACGCCCGCTGCGCAAGAGCTCGAAAGCGCTCTGCAAGGGCGCAACGTGGCATACCGCTTTGAGGGCGAGCCCGGCCAGCTGCGCATGATCGTCTTGATGCCGAGGGCGGGTGAGTGACGATGCAGATTTCGCTCATCCTTCCCCAAATCGTTGCGCTCGATGTTGTCTTTGCCCTGGCTGCGTGTCTGCAGACCATTCACGTCCCGCTCATCGCATCGCGCCGCTCGTCCTATAACCGTAAGGTGGTTTGCACCTACGAGGCGAGCCTTGTGCTTCACCTGATGATTTCGGCGCTCATCTTATTCGCGTCGTCTGGCTCGTATCTGGTGGCGCCGCTTGACGTTTGCGCCAGGGCAATGGGCGGAGCGTTGTGGCTCAATGCCGCGATCTTTGCCTATGGCGTGGTGCTTATGGTGCACTATCGTCGCCCCGTCATGCTGGTCGAGCTGCTGCTTGTTGTCGCCGTTACACCGCCGGTGGTTTTTGCCATGGGCTCGGCGTGGACCGTTGTCCTTATCGCAGAGGGAGCGTTCTTCCTGTTCCGTTCCATCGCGGCACTCTTGATGGACGTCCGTAACCGCCAGGAGGATATCACCACGTTCTCGACGATCGAGACCATCAACGTGATTCCCGTGGGCATTCTGTATCTAGACCCGAGGGGCCGTCCGTTGCTCATGAACCGCTGCATGCGTAAAAACCTGGTGGAGCTTCATATGCCAACCGATCTACGCGACATGAGCGGCACATGGAACGACCTGCGCAAACTTAGCATGCAAATGCCCGAAAGCAGCAGGAACCGTGTGCGGATTAATCTGGACCGCTTTGGTGAGGCGCGTGCGGTGGTCGAGGTCTCTCCCGCCGAGATCCGCCTATTTGTGTGCGATCGTGTTATGGTTTCGGGCCGTTCGTTCGAGCGCATTATCGGTCTTGATGTGACAGAGTACGCGCATGCTCATGACCGCTTGGCGCAAGCCAACCACCTGCTTGAGCTTGCGGGCCAAGAGCTCCAGTCCCAGATCGAAGAAGTTAAAAAGGTCGCCGACAATGCTGCCTACCTGCGCATGCGCGCCCGCGTGCACGACGTGATCGGTCAGCGCCTGTCCATCCTCCATCGCTATTTGGAGGAGGGGCGTCTGGACGACGAGTCGCTCGAGCAGATTGACCCGTTGCTGCGCTCAATCGCCGCCGATTTGCGCAGTGGCGGTGCCAGCGATCCTGCAGAGCAGCTGGGTGATATCGTCCATGCTTTTGGCCTGGTGAGCGTGCAGATCGATGTTGAGGGTGCGCTGCCCGAGGACGCGCGTGTCGCCGCCGCATTTTTGCAGATTATCCGCGAGGCCTCGACCAATGCCACCAAGCATGCTCAGGCGCATCGGGTCCACGTGCGTCTGTGGCAGGAGGGGACGGATGCTGGCGCCGTCGCGTGCATGACGATTTCTAACGACGGGTCCCCGGCCCCCGTATCGTATCGCGAGGGAACGGGTATCCCTGGTATGAGGCATGTCGCACAGAATCTGGGCGGCAGCTTTGAGGTCCATGCCGCCCCACCCTTTACGCTTACGGTATCCATTCCGCTTAACGCCAACGACACGTCCCAAAGGAGAAGCTCATGATCCGCGTGTTGATCGTCGAAGACCAGGCCATTCTGCGCGAGAGCCTGGCGCGCTCCGTTGGCGACCAGCCCGATATGACTGTTGTTTCCGCCATCGCCGATGCCTCCGAGGCCTTGGGTGTCGCGCTCAAGGAGCGCCCGGACATGATACTGATGGACGTATGCACCGAGCATGATTCCAACGGCATCGTGGCGGCGGCGCGTATCAAGGAGCAGCTGCCCGAGTGTCGCATCATTATCATGACCGGCATGCCCGAGATCACCTTTGTCGATCAGGCTCGCGAGGCGGGCGTCGATAGCTTTGTGTACAAGAACGTCGGTATCGACGAGCTGTTCGCCGTGATGCGCTCCACGCTGGCGGGCTATTGCACGTTTCCCAAGCCGCCCGAGAGCATTTTTTCGGGCACGGCAGCTCTCGACGATGTCGAGCTGTCGATTTTGCGCCTTGCCTGCGAGGGCAAAAGCCGTCGCGAGATCGCGGCCGAGCTGTTTATGAGCGAGGGCACCATCAAGCGTCGCATCTCGGAGATCCTGAGCAAGACCGGCTACGACAACATCATGCGTCTTGCCGTGCATGCGGTGACCGAGGGCAGCATCGTCCCCAATATGGAGCGCTAAAGCTCGTCGCGCATCGGCATAAAAACGGCGGGGCCGCAGGATTAACTCCTGCGGCCCCGTCTGGTGTGCGCGGATGTGTCCGCCAATCCGCGGCTGATGTTACGTGCCGCTACGCGATGGTTGCGCTGTAGGAGGCGACGTCCTCGTAGGAATCGGTCAGATAGGCGTCGATGCCGATGGTCGTGTTGACCAGGTCGTCAAGGCTGTCAAGCTCGCCGTTCGAGAACGTGAATTCCTCGGTGGCGTTGGTGCCGGGCATCAGGTGAGCCGAGAACCAGGGGTCTTTCATGGTGCCGTTGACATTGGTCTTGCCGGAGGGGGCGTAGAAGGTCAGGTCCTTGTCGCTCTTGTTGGTGATGTTAACGACAAAGCCGATGTCGCCCCAGTCGTCCTTGAACTTCTCGGTGATGGTGATGGTGCACAGATCGTCATCGGCGACGGTGACGGCGGGGGAGATTTCTACACTCTGGACATCGTCGTCTTCGACGGCCTCATCGATCTCCTCTTCCTTCTCGGCCGCCTCGCGATCCTTCTTCACCGTACCGGACAGATCCTTGTCGGACTTCGTAAAGATAAGCTTGTCGCCATCCACCTCGAGGACGAGCTTGTCGTCCTTGAGCTTCAGGTCGTGCGACTCATCTTCGGCGGTAATCGTTACGGTGGTGGCGTCCTTGGCCTCCCATTTCAGGTCGGCGACCTCAAGGAACATGTCGAGGACGCCCGTGCCGTCTTCGTCGAGGATCAGGATACAGTTGAGGCCCCACTCCTTGAGCATATCCATGTACTCATCGGTGAGCTCTTCGCCGTCCAAGGTTCCACCCGAGTACTGCCAGCTGCCGACAAAGTTGGCCTTGGGGTCCTTGCCGCCGCCGCTGCAGCCCGTCAGGGCAAAGGCGAGCGCCAGGACGCATGTCAGGAATGCGAGTACGGACTTTTTGAACGTTGTCTTCATGGTGTCCTCCTTTATCGAACGAAACCCATAGAAGCAAATGCGGGGGCGGCGGATCCCCCGCCAATTACCAGATAGAGGGGCTAGGGCCTGGGTGTTCCGCAGTTGCTGCAGAACTTGCCGCCGTTTTCGCTGCCGCAGTTGGGGCAGAACCACTTGGCCGGTGCCGGGGCGGGTGCGGGACTGCCGCACTCGGGGCAGAACTTGCCGGTGTTGGTGGCACCGCAACTGCAGGTCCACGTGCCGGCCGCGGGGGCAGCGGCAGGAGCTGGTGCGGGAGCGGGTGCCGGAGCCGGCTGCGGGGCAGCCTGCTGCTGTGCCTGGCCGGCGGCGAACAGCTGGCTGGCGTTCATGCCGCCCATGCCGCCCGCCATGCCCATGCCCATAAAGCCGGCCATCGCGCCGTTGGGGTTGGCGGCTGCTGCGCGCATCGCATCGCTCTGGGCGCTGGCGATGTTGGCAGCTGCCATGGTGGGATCGCGCATGACCGCGGCCTTCTGCAGGTCCTTGATCATCTGCTCGTCTTCTTGCGAAGCGGCGATGGAGTTGACGCCAAAGCTCACGATCTCGACGCCGCGCAGGTCGCGCCAGTCGGCCGAGAGGACCTCGTTGAGCGCGCGGGCGAGCTCGGTGGTGTGGCCGGGAATGGCGCTGTAGCGGATGCCCATCTCCGAGATCTTGGCAAAGGCGGGCTGCAGGGCGGTGAGCAGCTCGGACTTAAGCTGGCTGTCGATCTTATCGCGCGTGTAGCTATCGGTCACGTTGCCGCACACGTTGGTGTAGAACAGCAGCGGGTTGGTGATGCGGTACGAATACTCGCCGTTGCAGCGAACGGAGATGTCGACATCCAGGCCAATGTTGTTATCGACCACGCGGAAGGGCACGGGCGAGGCGGTGCCGTACTTGTTGCCGATGATCTCCTTGGTGTTGATGAAGTAGACGCGCTGGTCCTTGCCGGCGTCGCCGCCAAAGGTAAAACGGCTGCCGATATTGGCGAAGGTCTCCTTGATGGAGTCGCCCAGGTTGCCGCTAAAGACGCTCGGCTCGCTGCCGGTATCGAAGACAAACTCGCCGGGCTCCAGCGCGACTTCGATGATCTTGCCGTTTTGCACCACGAGCATGCCCTGGCCGTCGTTGACGGCGATGACGGAGCCGTTGGAGATGACGTTGTCCTCGCCGCGCGTGTTGGAGCTGCGGCCGCCGGTGCGCTTGCTGCCCTTGCAGGCTAAGACGTCAGCGGGCATCGATTCGCAATAGATAAATTCCTTCCACTGGTCGGCCATGACGCCGCCGGCAGCTCCCAATCCAGCTTTTAAGAGTCCCATGGTGATCTTCCTTTCTCGTCAAAGGCCGGGTGGTATTGGTCAGAATGGCTAATCGTCCTTGTTGTCCTTCATGACAACGGTGGTCTCGGTGTGGCTGAAGGTGTCGTGCTTCTCGGTCAGGTCGAGGTCTCCGCAGTAGTAATCGGCGTGGGTGGCTTCGTTGGCTGTCTTGAGCTGGCCCACCAGCAGCACGTCTGCGATGATTACGATGATCAGCGGCGCAACGATGTTGATGAGGATGCCCTCGATATCAAAGGTGAGGTAATCCGGATCGAAGGCGTTCTCGCCCATAAAGAGAATCTGGGAGAGGACAAACCCGATCACAAAGAACAGCACCGAGGCGATGGCGAGCTTGGGCTTGGAGCAGGGGAGCTCGCCGACCATGCGACCGGTCTGGCCGTTCATGGCAAACAGGTAGCTCTTGCCGTTCCACGAGGTGGAGAGCATCCAGACGGGGAACAGGGCGTAGTCGCTGTCTTCCCAGGTGTAGTCGAGCTGCTTGCTTTCGACCGTGGCATCGTCATATTCGTCGACAACAGTCTCGCGCAGGGCCGAGATCGTGCTCTCCTCCATACGACGCTCGGCGCGCGCCTTGCAGGTTTCGCAATCCTCGTCGTAGCGGTTGGCGATGTAGCCGGGCATATATGCGACCGAGAACGGGCGCAGCGCGTCGTAGTCAAACGGCTCGATGGCGTCCATGTGGCCGTCGGGCATCTTGGACGATCCGTCGACGGGTACGCGCTCAAACGAGATATTGCCCTTGCGGTAGGCGTCGTAGTGGTCGGTGGTCGTGACGGTGCGATCGGATTCCTCAGTCACGGTCTCGTTGGTCGCATCAAAGCACACTTCGCCGTCTACGCGGGCGCCGTAAAGCCAAAACGGCACGTAAACACCTTGGACTTCGTCGATATGGTTGCCGGTGACAAAGCTCTTGGGCAGCAAGATCTTGCCCTTGTAGTGTTCCTTAAGGGCGGCCAGGACGTCGTCGCGCCCGAGTTTAAACGGGATCACCAGGTCGGGCGAGAAGTCGCCCGAAAGCTGACCGGGCGCTACGGCGGAGTTGCCGCAGTACGGGCAGGTGGTGACGGCGACGGTGCCGTCCGAGATCAGTTCGGCGCCGCACGACGAGCAGATGTAGCCGGCGTTTTGAGCCAGCTCCTGCACGGCATCGTCGACAGCAGGCTTGGGGACCGCGGCTGCGGCATCGGCTTTGGCATCGGCCTTGTCCTGGCGCTCGCGATAGAGGGCCTCGACTTCTTCGACTTCAAAACGCGAATCGCAGTAGTCGCAGACGAGCTTTTGCTCGGCACTGGCAAAGTGAAGGGGGCCGCCACACGCGGGGCACTGATAGTTGACACTCTCGAAGGCCATGATCGGTCCTTTCGCTGCCGGAGGCTATGCGCCGATGGCGCCGCCGCAGTATTCGCAGCGCCCACTGGCATCGGGAATGGTGGTTGCACCGCAGAAGGGGCAGGTTACCGCGGTCTTGGGGGCCTTGGCGGCCACGACGCTGTCGCGCGTCTCCTGGCGCAGCTGCACCAGCGCGTCGCGGACCTCGGTTGCCTGGCGCTTGGCCTCGCGGTATTCGATGGAACCGCGCTGATCGATGGTGGAGTCGTTCACGCGCAGGTTGATTTCGGTAAAGTACGGCGTGTTGACGTGGATAGTCAGGTTAAAGTCGTAATCCAGGTCATAACGCGGCGGGTCGTAGCTCTTGCGCTCGCCGTCCTTGGTCTCGCGATAGATCTCGGTGCGATGCTCGTCGATATCCATATCGCAGCCGAGCACCTGCGAGAACTCAATGATGTCGGGATTGGCGTCGCGCCAGCGGCTCTGCGAGGTGATGATCAGCAGGCCCGCGTCTTCGTCGAGCATGATGTTGGTGCGCCCGGCAGAAAGCGTGCGCGTGGGGTTGAACGACGCCAGGCGCTCGGCATTGGCCTCGCGGTAGGCGAGCTGCTCGCGGATATCGTCCGCGGTGCTGGAGCGATAGCCGTGAAAGTAGGGGGAGAGCTTGCCGGCGCACTCTTTGCACAGGTAGCCCTCGCTGATCTTGGTCTTTCCCAAAAGTCCCAGCTCGGTACCGCAAATCGCGCACTCTTTCTTCTCGAACATCTTGTCAAAGAAGCCCATGGCTGCCTCCCATCAACAGGTAGCGTGTGTCACTTTTGATGATGGGGGAGCAGACAATCTTGCACGATACCCAGACGGCTCAACGAGTCTCCACAACTGGGACACATGGCCCATTTTCGACTAGTCGCTGGGGACGTTCTTAAACGGCTAGTCGCCGGGGGCACTCATTGGGGACGTACTTAAATGAGTGGCAGTTGGGGAGACTCCATGCCGAATGTGGCGGCTGCCGAATGTGGGTGCCGTCCTTGCTACGCCACGGTCACGGCGACCTGGGCGTAGCGGCTGCAGGGGCGCTCGGTGCGCGTCTGCACGGTGAGGGTGAGCACAAAGCGGTCGCCGGGCTGCGCGTCGGCGGGCACGATAAAAGTGGTGCTCACCGTGCATTCCTGCCACACCGAAAGATCCTGCACGCCTGCATAGCTCGACGGGTCCATGGCGACATCCCAATGTGCATCAAAGCCCTTGCCGTCGGGGTCGACGATGGTCGCTGCAAGGGCGACGCGCTCGCCTGCTGTGGCACTGCGGTCGGCCGTGGCCTCGACAACACGTGCCGGATGCGAGCAGATGGCCGGATCATGAGCACACCATTGCGCGCGGGCGGCGAAGTCTTCCTGATAGGCGCGCAGGTAAGGATTGAGGTTGCTGCTCGCGGGTGTACCCAAGGCGGCAAAACCAGTGGGTGCGTCCGAGTCGGGGTGACCGTCGAGGAACATGCGGCCGAGCAGTGTGTCGAAGCCGCGGTCATCGATACCGCGCAGGCCAAACGGCAGCAGCGGAATATAGGTCATGCTGTCGCCTTCGCCCATAAAGTCGCAGCGCTCAAACTGCATCGCGGGCACGCCTTCTAGACCCCAATCCAGACGGGCATGCTTGCCAAACTGAAAGCGCTCGGGCTCGTTTTCGTAGACCTTGCCATCGCCATAGAGCATATAGCGCGCCATGAGGGGGCCGTTGCCCTGCGTGAGATTCTGCTCGGGCCAAGGAGCCTGAAACAACGGCAGCGAATCGGGCTGCGCCATCTTGGCGTCGACATAGCCGCCATACATATAGGGCACGCGCCAAAAGATGAGCTCGGGAAAGAGCTCGCGTCCATGGTCGAGCCATGAGTTGTCCTGCCCTATGCCATCGGCAACGCCCATCACGCGCACCTTCTGATAGACCCGCTGCTGTACGGCGGGCCATTCGGGCGTGGCGCGATAACGCTCGGCAATGCTCATAAGGGCGCGAACGATGGTGTTCATGCCACCCCAGCTGAGCAGCCATAACGTACGCGGGTCGTCGTCCATGATGGCGTCGGCGATGACCCGCGAACCTGGTGTTTCCTCGCGCACATCGCCCTCAAAAGCAACATTTCCCACAAAGGTGCGCTCGATCATCTGGGCAGGCGTGGGAAACGGCGGCTCACCGGCAGCGTCCGCATTCGCCTGCAACTGCGGCCAAGCCTGGGCATACTCATTACTCCAGAGACTTTCGATCCAATGCTCGGGAAACGGACGATACTCACGAAGCTCCCCGGCCAGCGGATCGGGCTCATGAGGCACAACAGCCCACTCGTAAGAGCGACGCCCCTTAGTCCGCCAATGCGAATTCACCTCGCCGAGCGTATGGACGCCATCGCCAAGAAAGTGATACTGCGAAGCCGTATACACCACAGCCTGAACATCAAGCACATTAAGATACAGAGCCAAATGAACGAGTGAGTTCATATCGTCGACTTCCATATCAGTAGTAACAATCACCCGAGTTAACTCTTGGGACATAGGAACAGCTCCAATCAAAATCAATTCAGCCAGTTACGCGCAAGGCAAGACGGGACCCACGCCCCCATCGCCATCGACCCGGCGTGCTGCCGGAAGCGGCCGGCCAGGGTCTCAGCAATGGAAACACAGCGGGCACTGGGGTTTACCTCTGCAAACATTCCGCAGGGGGCATGGTCCGGCGCAGCGCGAAGCGCAAAGCGCCGAACCATGCATGCCCGAGGACGTTTGCAGAGGTAAACCCCAGTGCCCGCGAAGGGACGGATTACCTATCGACCCTGGCCGACCACTCCCAGCAGCCCACCGGCTCGCCGTCGATGAGTACGTTGCCCCCGTCGAAGTCTTGATAACACAGGTCGTTGAATTGGTGGATCCACACGCCGTGGTTGAACGTCTTCTTAGGCGAGCCATCGGCCTCGCGATAGCGCCCGGTCAGGTCCTCGACATGGCTAAAGTAGGTGAGGTGCACGTTGGCTCCGGCGTCACGCAGGCGTGCCGTGAGCGGCAGCGCGGTCTGTTGCGGAGACACGAGCTCGTCGCCCTTGGAGTGCGTAAACCACAGCGGTGTCTTGGCAAGCGCGGCTACGTCCTCGTCCGTGGCGTTGTACCACGGGGCACAGCAGGGAAGGCCGGCGGCAAAGAAATCGGGGTAGTCGGCGCACAGGCGCAGGGTCATAAAGCCGCCGTTGGAAAGGCCGGCGACCACGATGCGATCGGTGTCGATGCGCTCGGCATGCTCGGCGACAAACTCGTCGATGAGCGCCTTGAGCACGGGGGAGTAGATACTCTGGTTGGAGCGACCGAGCTGCTCGACGCCGTTGTCCATCCAAAACGTGGGAGATTGCGGCACGAGCACCCAGGCAAAGCCGCCAAAGTAGCGCTGGATTTGCGCCTGGCTAATGGCAGTCACACGGTTGCCGATATAGGCGCGCGCGGGGCCCTCGCCCTGCGTGGAACCCTTGCCTTCGCCGGCGCCGTGCAGGTACACCACGAGCGGGGCCTTTTGGGGCACGACCGTGTCCCCAGGCGCAAAGGGATTGAAGCAGGCCGAGTCCTCTGCCTTAAAGCTGGGCTCAAAGAAGCCGTATTCGAGCGCGATGCCATTGACGGCGGTCTTTTGTACGGCATTGCTCCAGCCCTTGAGTGCGGGGCAGATATTGCCACGACAGGTATCGAAGACCAGGCCGCAGGTGGGGTCGTCGCCGTCGTTGCCGGGAAGAGCCGCGAGCTGCGTGACGTGCAGCTGGTCATCGAGCATGCGCGAGCCCAGGACGCTGCCTTCGATCTTTTTGGTCAGGCGCTGCTCGGCAACCTCGAGTGCCACATGGGTGCCCACGGCGAGCTTGCGGCCGTTCTCGTCGCACGGATACGCGGCGAGAACGTCGATGTAACCCACGGAGGGCGCGGCATGGTCGGCGCCGTGCTCCTTGCGCATCAGGACCTCGCCCGTGCGCTCGTGACGCTCTACATATATATGGAAAGTGTTCGCATCGATATCGTTGGCGCGCACGGTGCAGGGCAGGTCGAGAACGACCCTGCTGATCCAGGGGCCAAAGTCGCCCAAGGTGGTGACGGTTGCGTAGGTACACGATTTGAGTTCCATGAGCTGCCTCCTTTGTGCCGCAAATACTAAACAATCGCGGCAATACAATCTAAACATGTTTAGTGTAAAGCAGAATTAGAGAATAAGCAGATGAACTCGGTAAACGGTCAAATCAAACACTCAATGAACTACTAAACACTCGTTTACTACTATCTAGCAGGGCTTTTGTTGATGAGTCAACAAGGAATTTGGGTGATAGATTATATAAAATCCCACGTAGACGGCCATTTATAAATAAACGGTACTATATGTAATGCCTTGGCATTCAATTACGTTCACCCCCGATTTCCTACCGTTCACCGGACTGCAAACGGCAAAACTGCCACAAATTCAACGCTGCGTGTAAACTAAGCGCTGTAAACGTTCAGTAAACAGATTGTTTACGACAGCGTATCCAAGGGTTCGGTAACCGTAAGGGGTTATAGTCACCGGGCCAAAGGCGTGCCTGCGCCCAAGCGATTAGGCACACGATGATATGGGGAGGGGTCCCATGGCAGTAGATAACAAGCAGATTGCCACCGATGTCCTCGAGCTCGTGGGCGGTGCGGAAAATGTCACCGTCGCCACCAACTGCATGACGCGCCTGCGTCTGACGCTCAAGGACAACAGCAAGGCCGACGTGGAGAAGATCAAGAAGGTCAAGGGTGTTCTGGGTTGCCAGTTCGCCGGCAGCCAGCTCCAGGTCATCATCGGCCAGAACGTGCCCAAGGTGCTCGCCGAGTTCGTCGCCATGTCCGGCGTCAAGCAGGGTGCCGCGGTCGACGAGAACCTCGACGCTCCTAAGGAGAAGTTCGAGCTCAAGAACCTGCCCAACATCATCCTCGACTATCTGTCGGGCTCCATGACCCAGCTGATTCCGCTGCTCATGGCCGGCGGTCTGTTCCGCACCATCGCTGCGATTCTTGGTCCCACGATGCTCGGCGTTATCTCCGACACCGATCCGACCTACACGTTCCTCTATACCACCCTGTACGAGGCAACCTTCACCTTTATCCCCATCTACCTGGGCTATGCCGCCGCTAAGAAGCTCGGCGCCAGCCCGGTGCTCGGCATGCTCCTCGGCGGCGCCCTTATGGCCCCGTCTGTCGTGAGCGTCGCTACCCAGGAGGGTGGCGGAATCATCTCCGTCTATGGCATCCAGATCGCTGCCGCCAACTATCAGCAGTCCGTCCTGCCGATCATCCTTTCGGTGCCGGTCCTCTACTTTATCGAGAAGTTCTTTAAGAAGGTCATGCCCGATGTGCTGTCCACGGTCTTTACGCCGTTCTGCACCATGATCGTCACCATTCCTATCGCTTTCATCGTCCTCGCTCCCATCGGCAACGAGACCGGCAACGTCATCGCCAACGCCCTCTTTGGTCTTGCTGACCTTGGCGGCATCGGTATCCTGATCGTCATGGCCATCCTCGGCGCCTTCTGGCAGCTTTTCGTGGTCTGCGGCATGCACATGCCCGTCATCCTGCTCGCCCAGGTTCAGATCATCGCCGCCGGCTACGATCCCTTCGTCTTCGTTTCCACCAACTGCGCTATGGCAGCTGTCTGGGGCTGCGCCTTCGGTGCCTTCCTCAAGATGAAGAACCCTGACGAGAAGGGTCTTGCTCTGGGCTACGTCATCTCCGCCATCGCCGGCGGTGTTACCGAGCCCGCGCTCTTCGGTATCCTCATGCGCTTCCGTCGCACCATGCTCGGTATGTTTATCGGCGGTGCCATCGGCGCCGTGTTCTCCGGCCTCATGGGTGTTACCTACTACCTGGCCGGCGGCGCTGCTAACTTCCTGGTTTTCACCAACTACCTGCAGGGTGGCCAGATGAATACCGTCTGGGCCATCGTCGGTATGGCGATCTCCTTCGTCATCGCCGCTGCCGTCGTCTTTGCCACTGGCTTCTCCAAGGAGGAGCTCGCCGAGATGGAGGCCTAAGGCCAAACCATTCGGTCGTCTATGACCTTACCTACACGACAGGGCCCCGTCAGGCGCAAGCCCGGCGGGGCCTTTCCTGCAAGGTAGACTGATTGGGGGCGCGTGGCGCCTACTCGCCGGGGCTTGCTAAGCGCCAGGGGCTTTTGCGCGGGGTTACCGCGAAAGAATCTGCCGGTTCGCAACTCCTTTATCAAACGAAAGGACATGCAGATGAGTTTGGGAAAGCTGACCGTCAACGGTCGTCAGGACGGCTTTTTGTGCGAGGGCAGGCCGTTCTTTTGGTTTGCCGATACGTGCTGGAGTGCGTTTACGAGCATTACCGAGGCCGATTGGGACTACTATCTGACCCGCCGCGCCGAGCAGGGCATGAACGTGCTGCAGATCAACACGCTGCCGCAGTGGGATCGCTGCTGCCCCGATCTGGGCATTTGGCCCTATGCCAGCGAGGACGGCGTGCATTTTGATTGGTCCCGTCCCAACCAGGCGTACTGGGATCGCGCCGCCGCCATGTGTCGCGCTGCCGTCGAGCACGGCATTCGTCCGGCACTTGTGCTTATGTGGTGCAACTACGTGCCCGGTACCTGGGGCGCCAAGATTGCCGAGCTTTGCGGTGCCGAGACTATGCCGCGCGAGGAGGTCCGCGCCCACGTTGCCCGCGTCGTTGAGAACCTGGGCGAGTTCGACCCCGTCTACGTGGTGACGGGCGATACCGACTTTACCAGCGACGAGGCGATCGCCTATTACGAGGATGCCCTCGACGAGGTCATCAAGCGCGCGCCCGAGGCGTTGCGCACCATGCATATCAACCGCGGCAACCGCACCATTCCGTCGCAGTACCTGGACCGTCTGGACTTCTACATGTTCCAGCCCGGTCACAACTACGAGGGCCAGCCCGAGGCCTGGCGCCTGCCGCAGGACTTTATCGCCAACTATCCCAAAAAGCCGATGGTCAACTCCGAGCCCTGTTACGAGCAGATGGGTGCGTCGCGTAACGTGTACTGGCGCTTCACTGCACAGGACTGCCGCGCGAGCGTGTGGTCGTCGATCCTTGCCGGTGCGAGTGCCGGCGTGACCTATGGTGCGCACGGTGTTTGGAACTGGCAGACCAGCAAGAGTCAGGGCTCAGTGCTGGGCGAGGGCTTCGACATGCCGTTCCGCTGGCAGGAGTGCCTGCAATTTGCGGGCGTTTGGGACTTTGGCGCAATCGAGCATGTGCTTGCCGGCCTGGGCGCTACGGCTGGCGACGACGCGCTTGCCGTGGTCCCCGCGCAGGAGCTTCTCAATGATGCGCGCGAGGCCATTCGTGTGGCGCGCGTTGGCGATCGTGTCGTCACGTACCTGCCGCGTACCACGGCGCTCAAGTTTAAGCTCGATGGCGCGCGCGGTTGGACGGCGACGGTCCTCGACATGGAGGACAAGCGCATCGCCAAGCTGCCCGTCCGCGACAACGGTGACGGCACCGTGCGCGTGGCTCAGCATCCCTTTGAGCACGACGCCCTGGTGATTCTGACCCCCGGGCGCTAACGGCTCTTCTCCAACATTTACAATCCAGTCCCTTTCATTCCGCCGCACTCATTGGGGACGTACTTAAATGAGTGGTCATTGGGGACGTTCTTTGGGAGGGCAGTTTGCGTGGCGGTTATGTGACCCACGGTGAGACCTACATCGGCGATATGTTGCTTCGTCTGACCAAAGTAGAGGCGTAAAACAGAGAGATAATCGGCTCCGGGCGCGATTTACCGCATGACCATCATAAGGGGACGGTGGTCGCGGCGATGCGCGTCCGGGGCCATGGCGCGTGAGGGGCGAATATGCAGGAGTTCTTTGGAATCGATGTGGGCGGTACGGCCGTTAAATGGGCTGTGCTGGGCGAGGATTTTTCCATCCGCGAGCGCGGGAGCCTGCCGACGGGCTTTACCACGGCTGAGGAGACGGTTTCGGCGTTGATCGGGCTCGTCGAGCCGTACCGTGAGCGCGTGAGCGCCGTAGGCGTGAGCGCACCCGGCGGTATCTACGAGGAAGATGTCACGGGAACGATCCATCGCGGCGGTGCGCTCACGTTTATGGACGGCTGCCCACTGGGAAAGCTCATGCGCGAGGCGCTGGGGGTGCCGGTTGCCGTCAATAACGACGGTAAGTGCTGTGCACTCGGTGAGTATGCGGCTGGCGCCCTGCGCGGGACGCGTTTTGGCGTGGTGCTCGCTATCGGCACGGGCATCGGCGGCGGTATCGTCATCGACGGCAAGGTCCTGCGCGGCGCGCACTGCTTTGCAGGCGAGTTCAGCTTCTTGCGCAACGATGTCACGACTGCCGCGAACATGGGAAACTCCTTTGCCGATTCGGGCGGTTGGCGTGCGCTCCGTGATGCCGTCGTTGCCGAGAAGGGCCTGCCTGCGGATTCTCCGGTGGACGGCCGCCGCGTCTTTGAGTGGATCGCGAATGGCGACATGGCGGCGCAGCGCGCGCTCGACCGCTACGCTCGCTCATTTGACGGACAGCTCATCAACCTGCAAGCCGTGCTCGACCCCGAGGTCTTTGTGATCGCAGGTGGTATCTCGTGCCATCCCGAGCTCGTCGATGCCCTGCGTGCGCAGATGCCGCTGGCCCTCGCGAGTTACAAAGGGATCCTTGCCGGCATTCCTGTGCCGCAGATAAAGGCGGCCGAGCTCGGCAACGACGCCAACCTTTACGGTGCTGTCCAGGAGGCCATGCGCCTGATATAGCGCGAGCCAAACGAGGCTGTCAAAAAAGATAAAGGCCGGCATTAACCCCATTGTTCGGAAAACCATTGATCTCGAAAAGCCTTTACAGAATGCCGTGGCCTCAAAGCGCGCCCGCATCGACGCTTCGCCTGCGCTAAACTGGAGAGCACGTACGCGATTACGAGAGGAGCCCGCATGGAGGCTTACAAGCAAGAGTTCATCAAGTTTATGGTCGAGTCCGACGTCCTTAAGTTCGGCAGCTTTACGCTCAAGAGCGGCCGTCAGTCCCCGTTCTTTATGAACGCCGGTGCTTACGTGACGGGCTACCAGCTCAAGAAGCTGGGCGAGTATTACGCCCAGGCTATCCACGATAACTTTGGCGACGACTTTGACGTGCTGTTTGGGCCGGCCTACAAGGGCATTCCCCTGGCCGTCGTGACCGCGATTGCCTACCACGAGCTGTACGGCAAGGAGGTCAAGTACTGCTGCGACCGCAAGGAGGCCAAGGACCACGGTGCCGATAAGGGCAACCTGCTGGGTTATGAGCCCAAGGACGGCGACCGCGTGGTCATGGTCGAGGATGTCACCACCAGCGGCAAGTCCATCGACGAGACCTATCCCAAGGTAAAGGCTGCTGCCGATGTCGAGATCAAGGGCCTCATCGTGTCCCTCAACCGCATGGAAGTCGGCAAGGGTGGCGTGACCACCGCGCAGAAGGAGATCGAGGCCAAGTACGGTTTCCCCGTCGCGAGCATCGTCTCCATGGCCGAGGTCGTCGAGACCCTCTACAACCACGAGATTGACGGTAAGGTCGTCATCGACGACGAGCTCAAGGCCGCCATCGACGCTTACTACGAGCAGTACGGAGCCCGAGAGTAGTTACGGCGTTTTACCAAACGCCGTAACCGGCCGACGCTGCGCGCCGCCCAGGGCGACAATTTGTCATTCAAAAGGCGAGGCATGACCAGAAGGTCAATGCCTCGCCTTTTTCATGCCAACTTGTTCGCCCTGGACGTCGCTCGCTGTCCGTTCTCTACCTGCGGCGTTGTCTTGCTCCGGATGGGTAGTCGTTGGGGACGTTCTTGTTTGACTAGTCGTTGGGGACGTTCTTGTTTGACTAGTCGTTTAAGAACGTCCCCAATGACTACTTGCTCTCGTTAGATAGGCGTCCGAGAACCACGCTCGTCGCTACTTAAGCCCCGGGAGGCGGGTGTAGGGGAATGAGCGCTCTAGGAACTCGGAGCAGCGGGCGTAATCTTTGGCGAAGTAGCTGCTGTAGAGCGAATCGAGCACGTATTGCACGGCGATGTGGCTTGCGAACTGCGTGATGCGATGCGTCATGTTCTCGTGGTCACTCACCGTAAGGTAGGCGGCAAAGCCGGGGTGAATGCGAGCGCAATAAGGCGTGCCGATGACGATGACTGGGACATGCCGACTGCTGAGGATCGGCAAGATGTCCTTGAGGTTGGGGGCAAGGCCGCTGTAGGAGATGACGATTGCCGCATGGTCGGGACCCGAGGCGAGCGCCGTTCGCACCTGGGCCTCGCCACCGTTGTGGCACGTCGCGCTTTTACCGGCGGAGAGCAGGCGATCGCGGAACATTCCCGCTGGATAGAGGTTGTGCGAGCCCGTGTAGATGTCGACCTGTCGGGCGTTCGCGATGAGCTTGGCGGCGTGGTCGAGCTGCGCGGGGTCGAGCAGCTCCTGCGTTTCGGCCAGTGTGGTCTGGTAGAGTCCCTCCATGCGCTCCATAACCTGCGCAGGGGTGGACGTGGCGTCGAAGGGAAAGTTGATGTCCACGTCGCGCCGATTGCCCGATTCGGTTGCCAGGCGGATGAGCTCGACCTTGAGGTCCTTAAAGCCCTCGAGGCCGAGCTTTTTGCAAAAACGGTGGACGCTCGCGACCGAAACATTGGTGCGGGCGGCGAATTCCTTGATGGAGAGTCCGCGGACGTCTTCGCCCATGGCAAGGGCCGAGATGCCGAGCTGTTGCTCGGTAGGGGTAAGGCCCTGTGCCTCGGAAATCTTGCGTTTGATATCCATACGAACTCCTACACTCAACAAACCTGCCAAAAAAGGACAGGTTTATTTTGGCACGTTTCGGTCGGTATCAGGAAGTATCAGGGACGGGGCGGCGTCGGTCCGTGGGCGCGAAAAGAAGTGTCGGGTTTGGCACCCCTGCCCCTGCCTGCCGCGCGCGTGGGCGATACTCAGCTTATCGACCCGCGATGCAAAGGAGATGCTCATGGCAAACATCAAGTTCCCCGAGGGCTTCTATTGGGGTGGCGCCACCGCCGCCAACCAGTTTGAGGGCGCTTGGAACGTGGACGGCCGCGGCGCTTCCGTCGACGACCATTTCTTGGGCGGCAGCTACAAGGAGCCGCGTCAGATCACGATCGATATCGATCCCGACCGTTTCTACCCCAACCATGACGGCATCGATTTCTACCATCACTACGAGGAGGACATCGCGCTGTTCGCCGAGATGGGCTTCAACATGTTCCGCATGTCCATCTCCTGGAGCCGTATCTTCCCCAACGGCGACGATGCTGAGCCCAACGAGGCCGGCCTCGCCTTCTACGACCGCGTCTTCGACTGCCTGCGCGCCCACAACATCGAGCCGCTCGTGACCCTCTCACACTACGAGATGCCCTATCACCTGGTCGAGAAGTACAACGGCTGGGCGAGCCGCGAGCTCATCGGCTTCTTTGAGAAGTACTGCCAAACCGTCTTCGACCGTTACCAGGACAAGGTCAAGTTCTGGCTCACCTTCAACGAGATCAACTGCGGTACTCAGGACATGGGCAACCTCTTCGAGACCAGCATGATTCAGGGCTTTGAGGGCCCGGCTTCGGCGGTTCACACCACGCCGCAGGCCCGTATGCAGGCGCTGCATCACCAGTTTGTCGCCAGCGGTCGCGTCGTGCGCTATGCCCACGAGCATTACCCGCAGTTCAAGATGGGCAACATGGACTGCTTTATCCTTTCCTATGCCGCCACGTGCGATCCGGCCGACGTGTTCGCCACGCAGCAGGAGATGAACGCCATGAACTGGTACTGCTCCGACGTGCAGGTGCGCGGAAAGTACCCGTTCTATGCCAAGCGCTTCTGGGCCGAGAACGATGTTGAGCTTGTGATGGAGGACGGCGACCTGCAGGATATCGCCGACGGCAAGGTCGACTTCTATTCCTTTAGCTATTACATGTCCGGCACCGTGGGCACCCACAAGGACCACGAGATGACCGAGGGCAACATGACCTTTGGCGGAAAGAATCCCTATCTGGAGTCCACCGACTGGGGCTGGCAGATCGACCCGCTGGGCCTGCGCATCGCCCTCAACGAGATTTATGCTCGCTACGAGATTCCGCTGATGGTGGTCGAGAACGGCATGGGCGCTTACGACGAGGTCGAGGAGGACGGCTCCATCCATGACCCGTACCGCATCGCCTACCTGCGCAGCCACATCAAAGCCATGGGCGAGGCAATCGCCGACGGCGTCGACCTGATCGCCTACACCTGGTGGGGCCCCATCGACCTGGTGTCCGCCGGCACCGGCGAGATGCGCAAGCGCTACGGCTTCATCCACGTCGATAAGTACGACGACGGCACCGGTACCTACGAGCGCCGCCGCAAGGACAGCTTCTTTGCATACCAGAAGATCATCAAGTCCAACGGCACCGAGGGCCTGGAGTAATTGAGTTCCGGCGGCCGGTCCGGCGTTCTGCCGAACGCCGGACCGGCCGCCGACTACGTGACCACCGACGTCAACGACGACGGCATCTGGAACGCTTTTGCTCACCTGGGGCTTATCGAGGATTAATCGACAATATGAGCGCCACTGGGGAAAAGGTTTTGGGAAGGGCTTGAAAGGGCTCGCGATTCGAGTCCCCACCTTAGTATTTGAACCATTTGGCACTATAATCACCATAGGCATGCGCATAACGTTGCGCTTAATCAAGAGGAGAAAACGTATGGGTCTGTTTGACATGTTTAAGAAGAAGGCTGAGCCCGCGGCCGCCGCTGCTCCTGCCTCCATCTCTGCTTCTGCCGGCGCCGACGTGCTGTGCTCGCCCGTCAAGGGCAAGGTCATCAAGATGGCCGACGTGCCCGATCCCGTCTTTGGCGGCGAGGTCCTGGGCAAGGGCTGCGCCGTGTGGCCCGAGGACGATCTGGTCTACGCTCCCTGCGACGGCAAGGTGACCGTCACCATGGGTCACGCCGTGGGCCTGCAGTCCGATAGCGGCATCGAGGTTCTGGTGCATGTTGGCGTCGATACCGTCAACATGAACGGCGACGGCTTCGAGGGCTTCGTCAAGGCTGACGACGTCGTGAAGGCCGGCCAGCCCATCCTCAAGATCGACCGCACCAAGATCGCTGCTGCCGGTTACAAGGACTGCGTCGTCGTGGCTGTGTCCAACACCGCTGAGTTCGCCGACGTCGAGCTTACCGTCGAGGCCGAGTCTGCCGTCGCTGCTGGTGACGCCATCGTTAAGGTCGTCCGCAAGTAAACTGCGACATTCAAAGGATGTGCAAGGGTGGTCGAATTGTCCGACCACCCTTTTTTATTACAATGCGGCGGAACGTTTTATTGCGCGTTGGGCGGACCGGTAAACCGTTCGGACGTTAAATCGAGCCGACTGCGCCTTTGCTTTGCCGGGGGTGTTCGTTAGCGGCTAGTATGGCCTTATTGTTACGACGTGCACCGCGTCGGGAAGCGCGGTGCCGCTTGTTGGGAGGAATGTCATGAAGAAGAAGCTGCTGCTTGCGCCCCTGATGGCTGTTCTGGTCGCGTGCGTGGTTGTGCTTTCCGGCTGCGGAGGTCCTTCGGTTGAGGAGCTTATCACCGAGGATCTTACGACGCAGTTTGACGAGGTCAAGAACGGTGGCGACGACTTTCTCGCCGGCCTGGAAGAGGCCTCGGGTGACGAGTTCGAGCAGCTGGGCATCGATCCCAAGGAGTACGCCAAGAGCTATCTCGAGGGCTTTGACTACAAGATCGGCGACGTGACGGTCGACGAGGACAAGGGCACCGCAACTGCCGAGGTCACCATTACCTGCAAGTCCATGAACCAGATCGTTGAGGATTTTGCCACTCAGTACCAGGAGAAGGTCGCCGCGCTCGATTCGATGCCTTCCGATGACGAGCTGTACAAGATGGCCGGTCAGGTTATGGTCGATGTGACCAAGGCTGCTAAGACCAAGGACACCAAGGTCGCCTTCAAGTACTCCTGCAATGACGACGGCGAGTGGTCTGCTGACGATTCCGCAACCAACGAGATGATGAATGCCATGATGAGCTAGGGGAGTTACGCGGTTCTACGAACCGCGTAACCAGTTGACGCTGCGCGCCGCCCAGGACGACAATTTGTCATTCAAAAGGCGAGGCATGACCAGAAGGTCTATGCCTCGCCTTTTTCATGCCAATTTGTTCGCTCTGGCGACCGCTCGCTCGGATTGGGTCATAGTGTCTGTCGTTGCCAAAACAACGGCGTTGCCATGGTAGTCATTGGGGACGTTCTTAAATGACTAGTCAAAAGGGACACTCTTGCGGCACTTGGGGACGTTCCTTTTCCGCCGGCAGTTAGGGACACTCCTTGCACCAATGCTGCATCGAATGCTCGGGAAACCGCGAGCCGGTTTTTGGGCGAATAATGGGTTGCGGTTTCCGGATGGGATGGGTTGCGGAAAGTGCGGCCCGGAATATTGCTCTGAAACGCGATGCCGTTTCCCTGATGCGCCTCAAACGGAAAGCGCATCCCATTCCGGAGCTCCGAAACGGGATGCGCTTTCCGCGCGGAAGAATTGCCGCAGCTGCGTTAAGCGGTGTCGCTCTTTACTCGCCCAGCACCAGCGCCGCGAGCTCTGCCTGGGTGTCCACCACGTAGTCGGCGCCGGCGGCCTCTAGCTCTGCGCGGCCGCGGAAGCCCCAGCTGACGCCCGCGCTCTTAAGGCCGGCGTTGTGGCCGGTCAGGATATCGACATTAGAATCGCCCACATAGAGCGTGGTTGCCGGATTGGCGCCCAGCTCCTTCATCACGTGCAGCGTGACGGGTGCCTCGGGCTTGGGCGGAAACGCATCGACACGGCCCTGTACCAGTGCAAAGCGCTCGGAACCAAAATACTTCTCGATAAGCGGAGCCGCCGAGACGTGGTCCTTGTTAGTGAGCACGGCAAGCTGAACGCCCGCTGCGCGCAGACGGTCGAGCATCTCAATCGTGCCGGCGTAGGGTGAGGTGTGGTCCTCCTTGTGCTCGCCGTAATAAGCTCTAAACTCGGCAAGCGTCTGCTCAAACATACGGCCGTCGCCCGCGTATTCGGCGGGCATAAAGCGCTCGACCAGCTTGAGCATGCCGTTTCCCACCTTGTAGCGGTATTCGTCGACGGCAAACGTGGGCCAGCCGTGCGCCTCGCAGGTATGGTTGCCGGCGGCCGCCAGGTCCTCGAGCGTGTTGAGGATGGTGCCGTCTAGATCAAAAATCACATGGGAAAAAGCTGCTGCCATGAAAGCTCCCGTCATTGGGTTTCAAAACGCACCTCATAATACTGGGCTTCCGCGTTGGGCGCGCTTGGAATCTGAACATCTCCAGGGATATCAAGCCACATCGCGCCGACCGTGCGAACTTGCCGTTAGCAAATTCTCGGCAGCTGCTCTCCCACGAGCATGTCGAGGATGCGGGTCGATCCCCAGCCGGTGCGTACGCGCACGGCGGGTCGAGCGCCCTCGGCAAGCGGCAGCACGCGACCGATGATGGCGGCATTCTCGCCGTAGCGCGCGGCGCGCATAGCCGCCAGCGCGGCATCGGCCTGCTCGGCCGGCACCACGGCGACCATCTTGCCTTCGTTTGCTACCTGCAGCACATCGTAGCCGAGCATCTCACATGCCGCCTGCACGTCGGGGCGCACGGGCACGGCATCCTCGTCGATCTCCATGGCAACGCCGCTGGCCTGGGCAAACTCGTTGAGCGTGGATGCCAGGCCACCGCGCGTGGGGTCGCGGAAGCAGCGGGTGTCGGGGGCGGCGGCGAGCACGTCGGCAATCAGATGATTGAGCGGCGCAGCGTCGCTTTCGATATTGCTCGAAAAGGCCAGGCCCTCGCGCTGGCTCATGATGGCGATGCCGTGGTCGCCCAGCGTGCCCGAGACCAAGATGACATCGCCGGGCTGGCAGTTTGCACCGCTGAGCGCCACGCCCGCGGGTACCTCGCCCACGCCGGCGGTATTGATGTAGACGCCGTCGGCCCCGCCACGCTCGACCACCTTGGTGTCGCCGGTGATAATCTTCACACCTGCCTCATGTGCCGTTTCGGCCATGGTCTGTACAATCTGGCGCAGCTTGTCCATGGGATAGCCCTCTTCGAGGATAAAGCCGCACGATAGGTAGCGCACGTTAGCGCCTGAGGTCGCGACGTCGTTGACGGTTCCGCATACGGCGAGGCGGCCGATATTGCCGCCGGGGAAGAACTGCGGCGTCACCACAAAGCTGTCGGTTGACATGGCGATTCGCCCGCTTGCGGGCAACGCGGCGACACCGGCGTCGTTGCCCGCAAGCAGCTCGGGCGACCCAAAGGCATCCAGAAAGACCTCATCGATAATGCGCTTCATCATCTGGCCGCCGGAGCCGTGGCCCAGCAGGACAGTGCTATCGGTGACGCTATGGGACATATCCAAAACTCCAATCGTGGGTGGTGCCAGCGTGCGGGTGCGTCCGGGCTAGCCGTGATATCTAAAGTACGCCGCGCAGCTGCCTTCGGAGCTCACCATGCACGGGCCGACGGGGTGTTCGGGCGTACATGCGTGGCCGAACAACGGGCAGTCGCTCGGCGTGATGGCACCGCGCAGCACGTCGCCGCAGCGGCACCCGCGTGGCTCGACCGTCGCCTCAATGGGCACGTCAAAGCGGGCGTCGGCATCAAAGCGCGCGAATTCGGGTCGGATGGAAAGACCCGAGTTGGCAATCGGTCCCAGCCCGCGCCACGTGGTGTCGCACGGCTCAAATACCTGCTCGACCAGCTGGCGAGCTACGGGATTGCCGCCAGCGTTGACGCCACGACGGTAGGCGTTGTCGATTGCGGGCTTGTCCTCGACAACCATCTGGACCAGCATACAGATGCCCTGCAAGATATCGACCGGCTCAAACCCGGTGACTACGCCGGGGGTATCGAACTCATCGACCAAAAACCCAAAGGGTCCTAGGCCTGTGATGGTAGCGACGTGACCAGGCAGGATAAAGCCGTCGATGGTCGTCTCGGGGTCGTTGGAGATCGCACGCAGAGCCGGCGGCGTGGTCTTGTGAGCACAGTAGACCGAGAAGTTCTGGAGCCCGCGCGCGTCGGCCTCCAGGATAGCGGCGGCAATGGTGGGCGTTGTGGTCTCAAAGCCGACGCCCATAAAGATGACCGGGCGTTCGGGATTTTGCTCGGCAATGTCGAGTGCGTCGAGCGGAGAGTAGACGATGCGGATGTCGCGCCCCGCCGCCTTTTGCGCGGCAAGCGAGGTGGACGATCCGGGCACGCGCATCATGTCGCCAAAGGTGGTGATGATGGCGCCGTCCATGTTGGAAAGCGCGATTGCATGATCGATGTCGCGGTTGGCGGTGACGCAAACGGGGCACCCCGGGCCGCTTAGCAGTTTGAGTCCCGTCGGCATAATGGAGCGAAAGCCATAGCGGCCAATGCTCACGGTATGCGTGCCGCAGACTTCCATAAGGTTGATGCTGCGGTTGCCGACAAGCCCATGAATACGATCGATGAGCTCGCGAGCCAGCTTGGGGTCACGAAATGCCGAAAAGTCGATACCGGAGCGAACCGGCTGTGCCGCCGCCACTAGTATGCCTCGGCCGGGTTGGTGGCGAGCTGGTCCTCTTCGGCCAGCTCGGTCATGGTATTGACGAGCTCGAGCGTTTCCTGTGCTTCCTGCTCGTCGACAATCTGGATGCCAAAGCCGGCGTGTACGAGAATATAGTCGCCAACCTGCGCCGTCGGCACGAGTCGCAGCGACACGGGGCGCTCGATGCCCATCATGTCGACGGTGGCCTTGAGGTCGTCGTCGCGTTTGACTACTTTACCGGGAACGGCAAGGCACATATTGCTCCCCTTTTATACGCTTTGCGCTGGACGGGCGCTCAATAATCCATCAGTTGATGGTAGCGCTCGCGGGCGCTGCGGGCAAACGCGCTACACCTGTGAGACGGCGGCTTGCGGGCTGGCCGAACAGCCTACTGCGATGCAATCTGCGCAAGACGAGCACTTGCGACTGCCGCCTGACCGTAGGCGATGCAGCCGTCGTTAACGGGCACGGTTTGGGGAATCAAGACAGTGAGACCCATGCTTTTGAGCTCGCGGGTGAGGAGCTGGAGCAAAAGTCGGTTCATGAACACGCCGCCCGAGAGCGCGACGGTATCGATGCCTTCGCGCGCGCAGATTTCGCGTGCGATTCGTGCCGAAGAGCGCGCGATGGCGATATGGAAGTCGAGCGCGAGCCTGTAGGTCGCAGTGCCGGCCCTGATTCCCTCCAAAAGCGCCTCAATAAGCGATCTGGAGTTTAGAACATGGCAGGCGTCCGGACGGGATGATTCGGTTACGGAAAAGCCGGCTATATTGCCGGCGGGGCAGGCACTTTCACTGCTGAGCGCGCGCCAGGCGGCGGCTTCGAGTTCTATGGCGGGTTCGCCCTCGTAGGTTGCCTTGTCGCAGATGCCCAGAATTGCTGCCGCGGCATCAAAGAGACGCCCCATGCTGCTGGTACGCGGGCTGTTGATGCCGCGCTCGATCATGGTGGCTGTCACGTTGCGCGTTTGCTCGTTGAGGCTGTCTAAAAGCCGAGCGGCACCTGGGTGCTCGAGCAGGCCGAGCTCACTGAGCAGGGCAAAGGCGTTGCGGCGGGCGTCGCGCACGGAGGCCGCCCCACCGGGGAGCGCCCAGGTGCGCAAATGCGCGGCGCGCTCAAAGCCGCCAAGGCTGGCAACAAGAAACTCGCCGCCCCAAATGGTCCCATCGGTGCCGGCGCCGGTGCCGTCAAAGGCGATGCCAAGGACGCGCGCGTCGGTTGTAAGCTGGCCCGCGGCGATGGCCTCGGCCATTACGCTCGCGATATGCGCATGATGGTGCTGCACCTCGACGAGCGGCAGATTACATTTTCGCGCCTGCTCGCGCGCCCACTGGCCCGATAGATAGCTGGGGTGTAAATCGCAGGCCAAGGCGGCGGGCACCAAGTCAAAGAGATCTTCCAAGCGCGTGCGCGCGGCGTTCCAGGCATCGAAGGTCCCGCCGTTTTCAACATCGCCGATATGCTGCGACACAAAACAGGTTGCCTCGCCGTTCGTCCCTTCACGCGTGAGCGTAATCGTGGCCTTTTGTTGCGGCCCGCAGGCGAGTACGCAGGACGGAGCGCCGTCGAGCGCCGGCAACGGCAGCGGCTGGGGTGCATATCCACGAGCGCGGCGAACGGGCATAACGGCGCCGTCGACCACGCGCATCACGGAATCGTCATAGCGCGAGAGAATCGCTCGATCGTTGCCGAGCAGCGCGTCGGCAATGCCGGCGGCAACGAGGCGCTCCCAGGCAAGATCGTCATCGGTCTCGATGGGCTCTTCGCTCAGGTTGCCGCTGGTCATGACGAGCACGTGCATACCGTGTGACGCGGCAGCTGCAAGCAGAAGATGCTGAAGCGGGGTGTAGGGGAGCATAACGCCAAGCTCGGGCAGGTCGCGCGCGACGGACGGTGCGAGTACGAGGGCGTCGGAAGAATCGCCGTCGTTCCCGCAAACAGCCCGCCGGCGCAGCAGCACGATGGGGCGGATACTGCCGGCGAGCAGATCGCGTTCAGCATCGTCGATATGGCACAGGCGCCCGGCATCGGCAAGACTGCGCACCATGACGGCAAGCGGCTTATTGCTGCGACGCTTGCGACGGCGCAGCTCGGCCACCGCCTGCTCGTTGGCAGCGTCACAGGATAGATGGAATCCGCCCAGGCCCTTGATGGCGACGATGCCACCGCTGGCCAGCAGCTCAACGCAGCGCTCGATGATAGCGTCGCTGGCCTCGCGTGTGGTGCCGACGGCCGGTGTCGCGGATGAATTCCCGCACGCATCGCTGTTTACAGCCTCGCGCCACGTAATATGCGGCCCGCAATCAAAGCAGGCATCGGGTTGCGCGTGAAAACGCCGGTCGAGTGGGTCGGCATACTCCGCGGCACACTTGGGACACATGGGGAAACGGTCCATCGATGTGGCCGCTCGGTCATAAGGTAGCGATCGGATGATGGTAAAGCGTGGGCCGCAGTTAGTGCAGTTGATAAAGGGGTAGTGATAGCGTCGGTCGGCGGGATCGAACAACTCGCGCAGGCAATCGTCACAGGTGGCGATATCGGGCGAGACGAGCGTCGTGTGCGCGGTCTGGTCCTGCGACGCCACAATGTGAAAGCCCTGCTCATCGGCAGTGCTCCAGCCGCCAGGCTCCAAATCCGCAATATCGACTCGCTCAACGCGAGCCGCCGCGGGCGCATGCTCAGAAAGCGCGGCGACAAATCCGTCAACCGCCTCGGCACAAGCGTGCGCCTCGATATGCACGCCGTCGCCCGCATTGAGCACCCATCCGCAAATGCCATGCGCAATGGCCTCGCGATACACAAACGGCCGCATGCCAACGCCCTGCACAATGCCCGTCACATGAATATGCACATGCCGCATGCGACACCCCTCATCAAAACCGACCAAAAAAAGGACAGGTTTGTTTTGGTAGGTAAAACGCTAAACCTGCCAAAACAAACCTGTCCCTTTTTGGCAGGTGCGCTGCGGGAAATCCCGCTACAGCCCCAGGCTCTGCTTGGTGGCGGCGCACGTGAGCTCGCCGTGCTTAACGCCGCGCAGGCCCAGCAGGCGATCGACTAGTTCGTAGACGCGCTCGCCGCGACCCTTGAGCGCCAGAATCTCCAAGCAGTTGTGGTGATCCAGATGCACGTGCATGGTCGATACGATCTCGTTGGTGTAGTCGTGCTGCACCTCGTCCAGACGGCGCGTCAGATCGCCGGTGTGATGGTCGTAGATCATGGTGAGCGACCCGATAACGTGCTCATCGGGCGTGCGCATCTGCTCCTTGGCGATCGAGGCGCGAATCAGGTCGCGCACGGCCTCGGATCGGTTGGCCACGTCGCCGCGGCGTGCGATCTGCTCGTCAAAACGGCGCAGCAGATCGTCGGGTGCGGTAACCGAAAAGCGGACCAGCTCGGAGCCGGAACCACTACAGTGGCAGCCCGCGTCACCGTCCGCCCCGTGCGGATGCTCGTGCTCGTACCCGCAGCTGTGCTCGTGTTCGGCCACCTTACACCAGCTTCACGGAGCCGACGGAGTTGTGGTCGGCCTCGATGGCCTCTTCGTAGCCCTCGAGTGCGGCATGGGCCTCGTGCAGCGCGGCCATGGCTGCCTCGAGCTTGGCGCCGATGCGCTCCATGTCAAAATTCTCGGTCGCATGCAGCAGCTGATGGCTCCACTCATGAGCGAGCTCGATGGTGTCGTCGACCTGTTTGACGCTCATGGCAAGCTGGCTCATGTTCATTCCAACATCATGCATGGAAAATCTCCTTTTGTATGGGGTAGTTCAGTGGTTCAGATTTTACTACGCCCGCTCTGTGCGCAGCTGCATAAGAAAACGGGTACGAGTCTGTGCGACCCGCACCCGTTCACTGGGGGCTGTTTGTGACTACCATACTATCCGTGGTTGCACTCGGTGCATCCAGAAGTCCGGCGAGCGGTGCAAAAGCGCTCATAGACGGCGGGTAAGTAACAAGCGTATTACAGATGCTTCTCCAGCAGCGCCTGCAGCCTCGCCTTGGGCAGAGCGCCAACCGAGCGGTCAATCTCCTCGCCGTTCTTAAACACAATCAGCGTGGGGATGCTCATGACGCCATACTTCATGGCCAGATCCTGGTTGTCGTCGACGTTGCATTTGGCAACGGCAAGCTTGCCCGCCAGCTCATCGGCAACCTCGTCAACGATGGGCGAGAGGGATCGACAGGGCCCGCACCACGGTGCCCAAAAATCGACCAGCACGGGCAGGCTGTCGTTAACGATGGAATCGAAGTTCTCGGGGGTAATCTGATTAATGTCAGCCATGGTGACCTCCATAATGCGACGCGGCTCGGCCGCGTAAAACTCAGTACGACCGTGCTTATACCCAGCCGCCCGCAAAGCAACCACTCGCGGGCGGCTCTTTTATATAATGGTGGGCACGCAAACGATTGGAGAGCGCATGTCCACGTCACAAAGCCAGAAAAAAGAAGCCATCGCCCAGGCGACCGAGCAGGAGCTCGCATCGCTCGCGGGTCGTGGCGTGCGTATCGCGGGCAACGCGTGCTCGCCGATCGTGCTGGTCAAAGGCGATTTGGACGAGGCCGAGCGTTCGGGTGGCGAGCTTGCCGCCGGCCCGGATGGCGCGGCGTTGCGCAAGGCGCTTGGGGCCATCGGCTACGCGCCCGAGGATTTTTGCGTGCTGGCAAGCGTCGCCGGTGTGGGTGACGGAGCGGTCGCGGTGGGCGAGACTCTACCGTGCGAGCTGTTCCGCGAGGCGCTTGAGGCCTTGGATCCCGAGGCGGTGCTACTGCTCGACAACAACGCGGCTGACGCCATGCGCGAGACCTACGCCGATATGCTCGTGGCGATCGATGACTTCGACACCGCCATGCTCAAGCCCGGCTTGGTCGCCCATGTGCAGGGTCGCCGCGTGCTCGCGCTCGACGGTTTTGAGGCGGCGCTCACTGACAAAGCCGCCAAGCAGCGCATGTGGGCCTACATCAAGCAGCTGACTCCGGCAGCCGCTCCGCTGTAGCGGATTGGCGCCGGCGAGCGATTGCCTAGCGGGCAAGGCGCGCCTCGAGATCGGCGCCGCACTTCTACATCACAGCGCGCAGCTCAAACCGATCGCCGTTAATGCGGAACTGACAGTTGCCGTTCATGCGCTCCACGGCAAGTTTGATGCTCTTGGTGCCAAAGCCGTGGCCCGCATGCCGGGTTACGGGCATGCCGTCGACCATGCGCGGCGCGCGGTCAAACGTGTTGGAAACTAACAGCAGCAGCTGGCCGTCCTCTAATCGCAGGTCAAAGTCGACGAATCGCTTTCCTTGGGGTGCGGCGCTTGCGGCGGTGATAGCGTTTTCCAAGGCATTTGAGAGCACGCTAAACAGGTCGGCGTCACCTACGTGGATGGTTTCGGGTACGGCGGCGCGCAGGTTGGCAGTAATGCCGTTTCTATTGATATCCGAGTTAAATGACGAAAGCGCGATGTTTACGGTCTCGTTGGCGCAGAAGCGGCGTACGGCGGTGCGGTCGCCAGCTTCGCAGAGTTCGTCGATGCGTTTGAGCGCCTCGTCGGTGTGGCCCTCCTCAATTAAAGCGGCCAGGCCGCGTAGGAAGTGGCGCATATCGTGGCGAAGAATCGACAGCTCGCGCCCAGATTGACGCCAAGCCTCGAGCTCTTTGATGGCGGCGCTGTCGCGGGTTTCGAGCATCCAGCGCTCTCGCTCGGCGGTTTCCTTTTCTTCGTATTCGCGCAGGTAAACGGCAAGAAACATAAGATAGAAGGCACAGAGCGCAAATGCCAAAAACTCAACCGTCACCACCGAGCCCGAGTGGAACAGCGTGGTGTAGACGTTGGTGGCATAGTCAAAGATGTAATAGACGAGCGGTAGGATTAAAAGGATGCCCAGCTCGGTGGTGCTTTTAATCGCCAAGCGCGGACCGATGTCTCCGGCCCAATGCAACAGGACGGCAAAGACGGCGAGCGTGGTCGCGATGCGCGCCAGATAGTATGCGATCTGAGAATCGGTTGCGGCAAATGCGGCGATGCCCATCCAATTGCTGAACTGGCAGCTCAGATAGGCACTCGTAATGCCGAGTACGGCAAGCAGCGGGCTCAGGCGGTAGCGCGCGCACAAATAGATGACGAGCGGCAGATGCACGACGAGCGGATATACCTGGCGGGCGAAAAGCTCGCCGCCGACGGCATTGGCGATCGAAAAGGCAGCGCCGGTTGCGGCTCCGACCCCCACCAACTCGAGCGCATGGCGTCGATTGATTTCGACACCGCACAGCGCCGCCGAGGCAAAGACGCCGAAGAGTAGCGTTGTGGCGTGGTGGATTGCCCAAAGGATCATTCCGACCGAGGAGACCATCAGTGTCTTCCACCCTCAAAGCGCACCGCAAAGTAGGCGTCTTGGAATCCCTGCTTGCAGCTGCGCGAAAGCGGGATGCACGCGCCCGAGCGCATGACGATGTCCGTGCGGTCAAAGTGATCGATATTGCGCAGGTTGACCTGGTAGCTGCGGTGGCATTTAAAGAAGACCGCGTTTTGCTCCAAGCGGTCCTCGACGCTGCGGAACGACTCGAGTGCCTCGATATCGCGTCCGTCGCGCAGGTGGAAGACCACGTGCTTGTTGCGCGCCTCGGCATATTCGATGTCGGACAGGCGCAGGGCGTGGTAGCCAAAGGAAGTTTTGATTACGAGCTCGTCGGTTGCCGCCGGGCGCATGCTCGAAAGCTCGTCGAGTAACTGCGCCAGGCGTTCGTAAGTCACGGGCTTGAGCAGATAGTCGAAGGCACGGACCTCGTAGGACTCCAGTGCGAACTCGGGCGACGAGGTGAGAAACACCAGGCGCACGGCGGTGTCGGCCTGGCGCAGTTCGCGTGCGGTGTCCATGCCGTTGACGAGCGGCATGATCATGTCGAGCAGAATGATGTCGGCGCGCGATGCGGCATGGCGGGCCAGCAGGTCCTCGCCGCGCGTGACGAGCGCAACATCGACCGCCGTGCCCGTCTCGGTCGACCAACGGTCGATCATCCGGTGCAGTCTATCTAGAAAAGCGACATCATCGTCGCAGGCAATAATCTTGAGCATTCTAAGCCCCCTTAGTAGTTCGATTTTGCCACATTGGGTGCGGGCCGCTTGTGGGGGTGCGGACCGTTTGCGCCCCACGGCGTGCAACTCGCGCCAAGCGGTATTGCGGTGGCGAAAGATGCCTCCTGCGCCATCGAGAGCTCAGCTATCCTCAGCTTGCCAGTTCGAATATGGACCTGCCACATGATTGAATCTTTATTTCAACTTTACACCTAGGTTTACAGCTGTCTTGTCAGCTGTAAACCTAGGTGTCATACTAAAGCCCCAAGATTCGCCAAAAGAGAGGGGCCTTGATGGCACAGAGCGCGAACATGGATGCGTCGGAGCTTGCACGCGATATCGCGGCCGGCCTGGCATTGGCAACGACGGCAACGGAGCGCGCGGCACTGGTGCCCGCAGAGCTCGTCGAGGCCATTCAGCAACTAAAAATCCAACGCGACGCGGTGATCCTGGCGCACTATTACGTGGCGCCCGAGGTGCAGGCCGTGGCTGATTACGTCGGCGACAGCTTCTACCTGGCTAAGCTCGCTAAAAGCCTGCCGCAGCAGACCATCGTGCTGTGCGGCGTGGAGTTTATGGGCGAGAGCGCCAAACTGCTCAATCCCACTAAGACCGTGCTGCTGCCCGAGCCGGGCGCGGACTGCCCCATGGCTCACATGGTCAAGCGCGAGACGGTCGATGCCGCCCGCGCCGAGTACGGTGACGACCTTGCCGTGGTCTGCTACGTCAACTCGACGGTCGAGATCAAGAGCTGGAGTGACGTGTGCGTCACCAGCTCCAACGCCGTCAAGATTGTGTCCGAGCTGCCGCAGCAGCATATCCTGTTCATTCCCGACCAAAACCTGGGCCGCTTCGTAGCCGAGCAGGTGCCGCAAAAGCACGTCATCCTCAACAACGGCTACTGCCCGCGCCATCACATCATCACCGTCGAGCAGATCGTCGACGCGACGGAGGCCCACCCCGACGCGCTCGTGCTGGCGCATCCTGAGTGCAAGGCCGACGTCCTTGCCGAGGCCGACTACATCGGCTCCACTGCCGGCATCATCAAGTATGCCGAGGAGTCCGACGCGAGCGAGTTCATTATCGTGACGGTTCGCGGCGTGCTCTACGAGCTCGAGCGCCGCTGCCAGGACACCGGCAAGAAGTTCTATTTCCCCGCGGTGCAGCCCACCTGCGTCAACATGGACCTCATCACGCTCGAAAAGCTCGTGCGCTGCCTGGAGACGGGCGAGGGCGAGGTGCAGATCGGCGTCTCGGACGAGGCAGCAGACCAGGCCAAGCTCACGCTCGACCGTATGCTCGAGTACGCAGCACGCTAGAACAATGTTGCATGAGGGACGGTCCCTTATGTCACATTCAAGGGAGAGGATTCCTGTGGAAACCAAGCAATACCCCGATATGGAGTGCGACGTCGTCATTGCCGGCTGCGGCGTGGCGGGTCTGTACGCGGCCCTCAATCTGCCGACGAGCACGCGCGTGATCATGCTCTCCAAGGGCGCGGTCGATGAGTGCGATTCGATGCTCGCGCAGGGCGGCATCTGCGTGCTGCCCGAAGGCTCGGACTACGATGCCTTCTTTGAGGACACCATGCACGCCGGCCACTACGAGAACCGCCGCGAGAGCGTCGACATCATGATTCGCTCGAGCCGCTCGGTCATCAACGACCTGCTAGCGATGGGCGTGGATTTTGAGCGCAAGGCCGACGGCAGCCTCAATTTTACCCGCGAGGGCGCGCACAGCCGTCCGCGCATTGCCTTCCATGCCGACATTACGGGCAAGGAGATCACGACCAAGCTGCTCCAGGCCGTTCGCAAGCTGGACAACGTGCAGATTTTGGAGCACGTGGCCATGACCGACATCCTGACCGCCGAGCGCGATGACGCCACGGTGTGCACCGGCGTCGTCGCCGTAGCCGTGGACGAGGACAACTCGGTTCGCCCCGCCGACGAGCTGGCAAATGCCGCTGAGGGCGTGCATGCCGGTAAGCCGTTTAAGATCCATGCCCGCCACACGCTGTGGGCGACGGGCGGCATTGGCGGCGTCTACGACCACTCGACTAACTACCCGCAGCTCACGGGCGACGCCTGCTACATCGCTCAGGAGCATGGCATTAAGATGGAGCACCTGGACTACGTGCAGATCCATCCCACGGGTCTGTTCTCGCCGCAGCCGGGTCGCACGTTCCTGATCAGCGAGAGCTGCCGCGGCGAGGGCGCGATTTTGCTCAACGCCGCCGGCGAGCGTTTTACCGACGAGTTGCAGCCGCGCGACGTTGTCGCCGCCGCCATCCGCGAGCAGATGAAGCAGGATGACACCGAGCACGAGTGGCTGAGCTTTGCCCCCGTCGAGCGCGACGTGGTGACCGGGCACTTCGCCAACATCCGCGCGCGCTGCCTGGAGGACGGTCGCGACATCCTGGATGAGCCCATTCCCGTTACGCCGACGCAGCACTACTTTATGGGCGGCGTGTGGGTCGACAAGGACGGCCGCACCTCGATGCCCGAGCTCTACGCCGCGGGCGAGACGGCCTGCAACGGCGTTCACGGCAAGAACCGCCTTGCTTCAAACAGCCTGCTCGAGGCGCTGGTCTGGGGTCGTCGCGCCGCGTGGTATATGCGTACCGGCGAGTCGCTGGCCGTGGAGCAGGCGGGCGATCCCGCGCTCGATGGCCGTCATCGCGCCCTGGGCGCCGACCCTCTGGCAATCGATGATTTGGCCCGTGCCGCCGGCACGCAGGCCGTGGAGGAGTAGACCATGAATCCCATTACCATGAAGCTCGTCGTCGATGATCTGATTTTGCAGGCTCTGCGCGAGGACATTACGTTTGAGGACGTGAGCACGGCGAGCGTGTGCCCCACGGCGCGTCCCGCCACGGTGGAGCTTATCGCCAAAGCCGATGGCATCATTGCCGGCCTGGATGTGTTCGCTCGCACCTTTGAGCTGCTGGATTCGCAGAGCTCGGTGCTGTTTGATGTTGCCGACGGTGACGAGGTGCATGCCGGCGACCACGTGGGTCAGGTGCGCGGCGATGCGCGTGTGCTGCTTTCGGGCGAGCGCGTGGCGCTCAACTACCTGCAGCGCATGAGCGGCATCGCTACCTATACGCACAGCATGGCCGCGGCGCTCGAGGGAACCAAGACCGTGCTCGTCGACACGCGCAAGACCACACCGGGCATGCGCGTGTTTGAGAAGGCGGCGGTTGAGATTGGCGGCGGCAGCAACCACCGTTACAACCTGTCGACGGCCGTCATGCTCAAGGACAACCACATCGATGCCGCCGGTGGCGTGACGCGTGCGATCGAGATGGCGCGCGCCCATGCATCGTTTACCACGACGGTCGAGATCGAGTGCGAGAACCTGGACATGGTGCGCGAGGCTGTGGAGGCCGGCGCCGATATCATCATGTTCGACAACATGACCCATGACGACATGGCCGCCGCCATAGAGCTTATCGCCGGTCGCTCCAAGACCGAGTGCTCGGGCAATGTGGATGCCAGCAATATCCGCGCCCTGGCTGATCTGGGCGTCGACTACATTAGCTCGGGGGCATTGACGCACTCTGCGCCGATTCTCGACCTCTCGCTTAAGCACCTGCGTCTGCTGGACGGTAAATAATGGACGCCCGCGAGCGTCGCCGTGCCATCATGGCCGTGCTCGAGGGAGCCAAGGGGCCAGTTTCGGGCAGCGCGCTTGCCCGCGAGGTGGGTGTGAGCCGCCAGGTCGTGGTGCAGGACATCGCCCTGCTGCGCGCCGATGGGCACGATATCGTGGCGACCAACCGCGGCTACGTGCTGCAGGAGGCCCCCAGCAGCCCCGCCGTGCCCACGCGCTTGGTCAAGGTTCGCCACAGCGTGGAGCAGGCAGGCGATGAGCTCACGAGTATCGTCGACGCCGGAGGCGCCGTGCTCAACGTGATCGTCAATCACCGCGTGTACGGTAAGATCACGGCCGACCTGGACATCCGCAATCGTCGCGATGTTGAGCGCTATCTGCGCGATATCGAGAGCGGCAAGAGCTTCCCGCTGCTGACGGTGACCAGCGGCTACCACTTCCATCGCATTGCGGCGGAGGACGAACAGACCCTCGACGAGATCGAGGCGATGCTCAAGGAGAAAGGCTACCTAGCCGATTTAATGCCCTACGAGGATGATTTGTCCTAGCCCGACACCGTCCCCAATTAGCTGCCCACGAATGCAAAAGGAGGCCTCCGCGGTGATGCGGAAGCCTCCTTTTTTGTGCACGGTGTACTTTTGAGTGTGCAGTGGGGGAGTTGTTACTCCTCGACGATCTCGGTGATCGCGCCAGCGGGGCAAGCGTCCTGGCAAGCGCCACAGGCGACGCAGGAGTCCTCGTCAGCGACGGTAGCGACGTCCTGGAGCTCCAGAACGCCAGCGGGGCAGGAGTCGACGCAAACGCCACAAGCGATGCACTCGTCGGCATCAATTACGGGATGAGCCATGGTAGTTTCCTCTCTGTTGACCGACGCTACAGGCGATGCGCGCCGGTTTGATTCGGGCAAAAACATACCACGGGAGCGACCGTTTGCAATACCCTCTGACCGGCATCTTCATACCGTTCGCCGAGTATGCCAAGGTTTACTAAAAAATGCGCAGGTGGGGCCGTTGAGCTGCGCAAATGTTAGCTAAAGGTGACTTGAAATATAGGGCGATTGAGCGTGCTTGCGGAAACCGCATCCCATTATTTTGTCGAAAAACGGGTTGCAGTTTCCGGTTAGGCCCGCTAGCGGAAAATGCGAGCCGGTATCAGCTCTCAAAACGGGATACGGTTTCCGGTTGAGCCTTCAGACGGAAACTGCGACCCGGAATCCACGCTCAAACCGGGATGAGCTTTCCGCAAGACGGCCCCCAGGCACCCCCGGACGCAAACCTCAGCCATCTCTACATAGATCTCGATAGATTTGCCGAGAACTCAATCAGCGCATCTACCTGCGCATTTAAGAACCTAAACTCTCAGCAATAAGAAATCTTATATGAATTGACTTAGATTTTGTATATTCCGGCCCATAAGGGGATACACTACATCCTGAAAGACAAGCCGAAGCGCCGCGCGACAGATCGTCGAGGCGGCGCGAACGCAAAAGAGAGAGGGAATTTCTAATGAGTAAGATTCTTGGTATCGACCTTGGTACTACTAACTCCGCTATGGCCGTCCTCGAGGGCGGTTCTCCGACCATTATCGTGAACGCCGAGGGCGACCGCACCACCCCGTCCGTCGTGGGCTTCCGTGCCGACGGCGACCGCGTCGTGGGTAAGGCCGCTAAGAACCAGGCTGTCACCAACCCCAAGAACACCGTGTTCTCCATCAAGCGCTTCATGGGCCGCAAGTACTCCGAGTGCACCTCCGAGATCAAGACCGTGCCGTATGAGGTCAAGGAGGGCCAGGGTGGCCGTGCCGTCGTCGACATCGAGGGCAAGGATTACACCGCCGAGCAGGTGAGCGCCATGACGCTCGCAAAGATGAAGGCCGACGCCGAGAAGTATCTGGGCGAGACCGTCACCGATGCCGTCATCACCGTCCCGGCCTACTTCAACGACGCCCAGCGTCAGGCCACCAAGGACGCCGGTAAGATCGCCGGCCTCAACGTCAAGCGTATCGTCAACGAGCCGACCGCTGCTGCTCTGGCCTATGGCCTGGACAAGCAGGGCACCGACCAGCGCATCCTGGTCTTCGACCTGGGCGGCGGCACCTTCGACGTCTCCATCCTCGACCTCGCCGACGGCGTGTTTGAGGTTCTGTCCACCTCGGGCGACAACCACCTGGGCGGCGACGACTGGGATCAGCGCGTCATCGATTGGATGGCCGATAAGTTCCAGCAGGAGAACGGTGTCGATCTGCGTCAGGACCCCATGGCCCTGCAGCGTCTGAAGGAGGCCGCCGAGAACGCCAAGAAGGAGCTCTCCGCCGCCCAGCAGACCACCATCAACCTGCCGTTCATTACCATGAACCAGTCCGGCCCGCTGCACCTCAACTACACGCTGACCCGCGCCGAGTTCGAGAAGATCACCCGCGACCTGCTCGAGCGCTGCAAGCAGCCTGTCACCAACGCCCTGCGCGACGCCAAGCTTAAGCTCTCCGATCTGACCGAGGTCATCCTCGTCGGCGGCTCCACCCGTATGCCCGCCGTCCAGGAGCTCGTCAAGACCATGACCGGCAAGCAGCCCAACATGTCCGTGAACCCCGACGAGGTCGTTGCCGACGGCGCTGCCGTCCAGGGCGGCGTGCTTACCGGCGACGTCGAGGGCATCCTGCTGCTCGACGTTACCCCGCTGTCGCTGGGCGTCGAGACCATGGGCGGCATCATGACCAAGATGATCGACCGCAACACCACGATCCCGACCTCCAAGACCGAGGTCTACTCCACCGCTGCCGACAACCAGACCAGCGTCGAGATCAACGTGCTCCAGGGCGAGCGCGAGCTTGCCCGCGACAACAAGTCGCTCGGTAAGTTCCAGCTGACCGGTATCCCGGCTGCCCGCCGCGGCGTGCCGCAGATCGAGGTCACCTTCGACATCGACGCCAACGGCATCGTCAAGGTCTCCGCTAAGGACAAGGGCACCGGCAAGGAGCAGCAGATCACCATTTCCGGCTCCACCGCTCTGTCCGACGACGAAGTCGATCGTATGGTCAAGGACGCCGAGGCTCATGCCGAGGAGGACAAGAAGCAGAAGGAAGAGGTCGAGGTCCGCAACCAGACCGACAGCCTGTGCTACTCCACCGAGCAGACCCTCAACGAGCTGGGCGACAAGGTTTCCGCCGACGTGAAGTCCAAGGCCGAGGCCGCTATCGCCGACGCCAAGAAGGCACTCGAGGGCTCTGACGTCGAGGCCATCAAGGCCGCCGGCGAGTCCCTGCAGTCCGTGGCCTACGAGCTGGCTCAGGTTGTCTACGCCGACGCTCAGCAGCAGACCGACGGTGCCGCCGGCGCCCAGCCTGCCGACGATGACGTCGTCGACGCCGACTACGAGGTTGTGGACGACGAGGACAAGTAATCATGTCCGCCCGTAAAGCTCGCACGGAGGCGGCTGCCGCTGGCGCCGCCCCCGTTGACTCTGAGGAGAAGGACGTGAAGATTCCCGTAGAGGCCGTCGACGATACCGAGGCCAACGAGGCCGAGGCCGCCGAGGCTGCCGAGAACCAAGTAGAGGATTCCAACAAGGAGGCGACGATGACCGAGGACGAGATGGTGGAAGCTGCTATCCGCGCCGGTGAGGAAGCCGCCGACAACGACTTTAAGCTCAAGTTCGAGCAGGCCCAAAAGGAGCTTGCCGACGTGCGCAATGAGCTCGATGCTGCGGCAGAGGCTCAGAAGGCCGCCGAGGACAAGGCGAAGGACGCTACCGAGCGCACCGCTCGTCTGCAGGCCGACTGGGAGAACTTCCGTCGCCGTACTGCCAACGAGCGCATCGCCGAGCGCGAGCGCGCGACCGAGAAGCTTGTCACCGCGCTGTTGCCGGTGATCGACGATATCGAGCGCGCGATCGACCATGCCCGCAGCCAAGAGCTTTCCGACGACTTTAAGCAGTTCGTCGACGGCGTCGACGCGGTGCATGCCAAGCTGCTCGATGTGTTTGCGCACGAGGGCGTTGAGCCCATCGACCCCAAGGGCGAGGCGTTCGATCCGCTCGAGCACCAGGCCGTGGGTCGCGTCGAGGACGCGTCGCAGTACGACGAGACCGTCAACGACGTGTACCAGAAGGGCTACCGCATGGCGGATCGCATCCTGCGTTCCGCGATGGTGACGGTGACCTACGGCGGCGAGAAGCGCCCCGCACCGGAGCCCGAAGCGGCGCCCGAGGATGCTGCGGCCGATACGGCCGAGAGCACCGAGGAGTAATTGAGAAGGGCCCCGGGGCAACACCCGGGGCCCTTTCTGGCCTAGTGCCATATGAAAGCATGAGCCGCCGCCCGCTGGGCGGCGGATGAAACAGGAGAGGAGCTACGATGGCTGCAGGCAAAACCTTCTATGACATCCTGGGCGTATCCAAGAGCGCCTCCGACAAAGAGATCAAGAGCGCGTTTCGTAAGCTCGCGCAAAAATATCACCCCGATGCCGGCGGCGACGAGGCCAAGTTCAAGGAGATCAGCGAGGCCTACGAGACGCTTTCGGACGAGAAGAAGCGCAAAGAGTACGACCAGATGCTCATGTTTGGCGGCATGCCGGGCGCAGGCGGCGCGTATGGCGGCGGCTACGGTGCCGGCGCGGGTGCCAGCGGCTGGGGCGACATCTTCGACAGCATCTTTAGCGGCAACGGCGCCTGGGGCAGCGATTGGGGCTCGGGCTTTGCCGGGGCTGCGGGCGCTGCCGGTGCCGGCGCTGGCCGCAGCCGTGCTCGCAAGGGCGGCGACCTGTCGCTGACCGTCGATGTGACGGCCGAGGACGCGTTTCGCGGCGTGACGCACAAGGTCACCTACCGCATTCCCTCGACGGGCGAGCAACAGACCATTACGGTCTCGGTGCCTGCGGGCGCGGTCGACGGTGGCAAGCTGCGCTACAAGCGTCGCGGCGAGTACGGCGTTGCCGGCGGCGAGCGCGGCGACCTGGTCGTGACCACGCACGTGGAGGAGCATCCGCTGTTTAAGCGTAAAGGTGCCGATGTGACCATGGAGGTACCGGTCTCGGTCTATGAGGCGGCGCTTGGCTGCACGGTTGACGTGCCGACGCCCGGCGGTGCGACGGTTCGTCTAAAGGTGCCCGCGGGTACCCAGACGGGCAAGAAGTTCCGCTTTAAGGAGATGGGTGCGCCTGACGTTAAGCATCGCGGGCGCACCGGTGCACTGCTTGTCGAGATCAAGGTGCAGGTTCCCACGAACCTATCCGATGACGAGCGCGATGCCATGACCAAGCTGCGCGAGACCGACACACGCGACTATCGCGAGAAGGTCAACCGTTACAAGGCGACGTACTAGGGCGGTCGCGGCGCACGCCCGCGCCCGCGGGCTTATGATGGACGATAACGAGACGGAAAGGGGTCAGGTAGCATGGCCGAGGACAATAGGAACAAACCGCTGTACATGATCAGCGTGGCGGCCGAGCTGACCGGCATGCACCCGCAGACTCTGCGCGTCTACGAGTCCAAAGGCTTGGTGAATCCCCAGCGCTCGGGCGGCAACACGCGTCTGTATTCGCGTGCCGATATCGAGCGCCTAGAGCTCATCAACCAGCTGACCGACGAGGGCATCAACCTTGCCGGCGTGGTGCGCATTCTCGATATGAAGGAGCGTGCCGAGGAGCGCGAGCGCGAGAACGAAAAGCTCCGCGCCCGCGTGCGCCAGCTCGAGGACGAGCTGCACGAATACAAGATGCAGAAGAAGATCACTGCCTTAGCCCCGCGCGACGGCTCAGTTAACCCCGAGCAAGTCATGCGCAAGCTTTTGGGCGCCGGAGGGGATCTCTAGGTTACGCCGTTCTGCCGAACGGCGTAACGGCTCGACGCTGCGCGACGTCCAGAGCGACAATTTGTCATTCAAAAGGCGAGGCATGACCAGAAGGTCTATGCCTCGCCTTTTTCATGCCAACTTGTTCGCTCTGGACGTCGCTCGCTGTCCGTCCTCTACCTGCTGCGTTGCCTTGCTCCGGATACGGTAGGGTAGTCATTGGGGACGTTCCTTTTGTGCCGGCACTTTGGGACACTCCTTGTCAGAAGAGTGATGCAAAGTGCACGTCCTTTACTTTACTGAGATAAAGTGAACGTGTAGATTCGTAACCCACTCGCAACCGTTCTATGGCACGATATTGAACGAATGTATGCTATGCGCCCAAATCTTTTGGGCAGAGTGGGAGACAGTATGGTCAAGCTGTACGAGGACGGCATCTACCTGCGTAACGGCAGCGAGGTTGTGCCTGAGGCCGAGGCTGCCGAGCGCGGTATTACGCAGACGCCCGAGGATGCCAAGCGTGGCACCATCGCGTATTCGATCCTCCAGGCACACAATACGTCCGGAGATCCCGAGGCGCTCAAGATTCGCTTCGACGCCATGGCGAGCCACGACATCACCTTTGTCGGCATCATCCAAACGGCGCGTGCTTCGGGCATGGAGCAGTTCCCGCTGCCCTACGTGCTCACCAACTGCCATAACTCGCTGTGCGCCGTGGGCGGCACCATCAACGAGGACGACCACGTCTTTGGCCTTTCCGCTGCTAAGAAGTACGGCGGCATCTTCGTTCCGCCCCATATTGCGGTCATCCACTCCTTTATGCGTGAGAACTTCGCCGGCTGCGGCAAGATGATCTTGGGCTCCGACTCGCACACCCGCTACGGCGCCCTGGGCACCATGGCAGTGGGCGAGGGCGGCGGCGAGTTGGCAAAGCAGCTGCTGCGTGACACCTACGATGTTGCCTATCCCGGCGTTGTCGCCATCTACCTCACGGGCGCCCCGCGTCCCGGCGTCGGCCCGCACGATGTGGCGCTCGCCATCATCCGCGCCGTCTTTGCCAAGGGTTACGTTAAGAACAAGGTTATGGAGTTCGTGGGCCCCGGTATCGCGAGCATGACGACCGACTACCGCAACGGCGTCGACGTCATGACCACCGAGACCACCTGCCTGTCGAGCATCTGGGCCACCGACGAGGACACGCACGCGTTTTTGACCATGCACGGTCGCGGCGAGGACTACCGCGAGCTCAAGCCCGCCGATGTTGCCTACTACGACGGCTGCGTCGAAGTCGATCTGTCGAGTATCAAGCCCATGATCGCGTTGCCGTTCCATCCTTCTAACGGCTTTGAGATCGACGAGCTCAACGAGAACCTCGAGGACATCCTGCATGAGGTGGAGCTCGAGGCCGCCAAGATCGGCGAGGGCAAGACGCACTTTAGCCTGCTCGACAAGATCGTCGACGGCAAGCTGCACGTGCAGCAGGGCGTTATCGCCGGCTGCTCGGGCGGCAACTACGACTCCGTGGTCCAGGCTGCTCGCGTGCTCAAGGGCGCTAACACCGGCTGCGGCGAGTTCTCGCTGTCGGTCTATCCCACGAGCCAGCCCGTGGCACTCGAGCTTACACGCCGCGGCTACATCTACGACCTTATGGAGGCCGGCGCGATTGTGCGCACGGCATTCTGCGGCCCGTGCTTCGGCGCCGGCGACACGCCTGCCAACAACGGCCTTTCGATCCGCCACACCACGCGCAACTTCCCCAATCGCGAGGGTTCCAAGCCGGGCAACGGTCAGCTGAGCGCCGTGGCCCTGATGGACGCCCGCTCCATTGCGGCGACGGCTGCCAACGGCGGCGTCCTGACGCCGGCGACCGACCTGCCCGAGGAGACTTGGGACGAGGCCTGCGAGTACACCTTTGACGACGCGCCGTACAAGAAGCGCGTGTACTGGGGCTTTGGCAAGGCTGAGCCGGCCGACGAGCTGGTCGAGGGCCCCAACATCAAGCCGTGGCCCGCGATGGAGCCTCTCGGCGACGACATCCTGCTCAAGGTGTGCTCCAAGATCATGGACCCGGTCACTACGACCGACGAGCTCATTCCTTCGGGCGAGACGAGCTCCTTCCGCTCCAACCCGCTGGGTCTGGCCGAGTTTACGCTCAGCCGCCGCGACCCGGCCTACGTGGGCCGTTCCAAGGAGGTCGACGCCGTGGAGAAGCGCCGCGTTGCCGGTGAGGCCGCGGGCGACCTGGCGGCGCTCGATGCCGAGCTTGCCGGCGTGTTTGAGGCGCTGGCCGGCGCGGGTGTCGCTGCCGACGCCAAGGCGACCGAGTACGGCTCCATGCTCTATGCCAAGAAGCCCGGTGACGGTTCTGCCCGCGAGCAGGCCGCGAGCTGCCAGCGCGTAATTGGCGGCCTGGCCAACATCGTCCACGAGTACGCCACCAAGCGCTATCGCTCCAACGTGATGAACTGGGGCATGGTGCCCTTCCAGATGGAGGCGGAGCCCAACTTTGAGGTGGGCGACTACGTCTTTGTGCCGGGTATCCGTGCCGCGCTCGACGGCGACCTGAAGGACATCGCCGCCTACGTGGTGCGCGCCGACGGCACGGTCGAGCAGATTGAGCTCTACATTGCCGATATGACGGCAGAGGAGCGTGCCATCGTCAAGGCTGGCTGCCTGATCAACTACAACAAGTTCAAGGCCGCTGCCGAGTAACTCTGCTGTACGCCCCGGCCACACCTTTCCCTCGTGCTCACGCGCTTCGCGAGGGTCGCCCGAGGGAAAGGTGTGGCCGGGGCTATCGCGACGTTCTCGTTGGGTCTTGAGAAACGCTAATAAATAGACTTGCTTGATGCCGCCTCTGTTAATGGGGCGGCTTCTTTTTGTCGAAAACCGCCACAAAGGGGACAGGCGCCTTTGTGGTGGTCCGCGGTTTGTCTCGTTCTGTAACAGGTAGACCCTTATTTGCCGAGCGGTTGTTACAGATCTAGATAAACGGGCACCGCTGAACAATTCATCTCGATCCGTAACATCTGGACCCAAAAACGGCCGCTAGATGTTACAGATTGAGATGGTGAACGCCGGGGCCGAAGATCACCACAAAGGCTCCTGTCTCCTTTATGGTGGTGGGGGGGGGCGAGCTCGATGTTGCCGTGCTCGTTGAACGACATTCTAATGAGCGTCTCTACAGAATTTCATCTGGGCTGGCGGGTTTGGTTGTTTTGGGGATGCCGAGTTTGGATGACGCGAAATCGTCAACATTGTCCTTAATTCCGTCTTTGGTGTAGACGGTGACCATATAGGTGCTGTGTCCGAATTCGCCCTTGTCGCGTGTTGCCCAGGCATCCCAGTAGGCGGCCCTGTTTCGCCCTTTGATTTTTCCGACACGGCGGAGTTCTGTTCGCTTTAATTTCTGGTTGCTATAGATGGTTCGACCGGCCTCCTCGGTGAGCCCGCACTGTCCAAGCATCTTGTCGAGGACTTGGTTCATGTGGCGCTCATCGGTGTTTGGTGCGTAGTCGTAGGCAAGGCCGATGGAGTCGAGTGGCTGGTCGTCGATTAGATAGTTTAGCGCCTGAGGTCCAAGGCAGAAATAGGGGGAGCATCCGTCGATCTGACCGAGCAACGGTAACTTGGACTGCCAAAGTCCGGTGGGAATTGCATATTCGTAGAACACGCCACGGCAGACAAAGGAGAGCGAGGTGGCACGCGAGCCGGCGTCGATCATCCCGCAAAGATCGAAGGGCGAGGCGATACCAAAAGAAAAGGGCGTGATGACGATAAGGAAGAGCATCACGATGGGTATGGCGAGAATGGCGATGACGTTGCGACCGGTGGAATGAGGCGGCTTCATATGCGCTCCTCGAGACAAAGATCTGTTGAGGATAGGCAGAAATGGATATGTTCAGAGAACAATTCAAGTTTAATCTCATGGCGCGAGATGGTCGACCGTTAGCGTCGAAAACCACCACAAAGGTGCCTGTCCCCTTTGTGGTGGTGAGGAGCGCGCGGCTTCTTTTGGTAATAGTGTTAGCTGGAGGTATCATTAGGGCACATGGCGAAGGTTTGCATTGTGGGGTGTTTTGCCGTGAGCCGTTCTGCCCGTATTGGATTGATTGTCTTGGCGCTTGCGATCGCTGTGGTTGGCGCGGGCGCTGTCGGTATGGCATTTCTACCTGCTGCGGTGACGGAGCCGGTGGTCAAGCCTGTGACTCAATCTGTCGAACTTCTGACCGGCGACGACAAGCCCGAGGCCATTACCGTTGATTTTGATGAGCAGCCGGCTGTGCTGGGTATTAGCAATTATCCGCGTATTCAGCTTGGGGCCATGCGCTATACCACGGATACAAGCCTGATCGATAGGGCGTCCGAGCTACTCAAGGGCAAAACATTTAAGCGTTGGTACGGATATGCGTCCTATCGGGCAAAAGCGAACGACATGGTTGGCGGATGCCACTCTTCCATCGAGCTGGACACTGCAAACGGCGCCAAGTTATGTGATGTCTCGTACGATCCGGGCTACGAGGGCAATGAGGGTCCGGGCATCTACATCATGGACGGCGATGTCGCCTATGTCATGGAGGGCGACCAGACCGAGCTCAACGATTTTATGGGTCAGTGTATCCAAGATGCCTATAAACAGACCTGCTTGCCTGACCCGCAGACTGCACGCGATAGTGGGTCTGCCCGTACATGGCTGTTCGAGGATGAGATGCCCTGGACCGTCGAATCGGGAAGTACGGGTTCGGCGAAGGAGTAGAGACCTCGACCACCACAAAGGTGCCTGCCCTCTTTGTGGTGGTTTTCGGTCTGTCTCGATCTGTAACATCTGGAGCCGGAAACGGTCGCTAGATGTTACAGATTGAGATAGTGAGGGGACGAGGCCGTAGCGGGTGAGCGTGCCTGCCCCCTATCTCTTAATCACTCATAAAATCTTATATATAGAGACTTAGATTTATGTATAAGATCTCGCAAAGCTGGCAACAATACTTCTCGAACAACGTGAAGCCGCCCCGTAGGGCGGCCGCCCCAAGAGAGGTGATTCCATGAGAATCGATAAGCTAGCAATGACGTCGCGCGAGGCGCTGCAGACCGCCATGAGCACGGCTGCCGATGCGCAGGCCGGCGCGGTGGAGCCGATCCACCTGCTGTCTGCCCTGCTCGGTGCCGGCGAGCGCAATATCTCCGTGATCATCGAGCGCATCGGTGCCGACCCGGCTCAGCTCGCACGCTCCACACAGGATGCCATCGACCACGCGCCCAAGGTTTCGGGCGAGGGCCAGCAGATGGGCCTGTCCAACGAGCTCGTCCGCGTCATCGAGAAGGCCGAGAAGAAGGCCACCAAGATGGGCGACAGCTTTGTGGTGACTGAGCATCTGCTGATGGCGCTTGCCGAGGACAAGGGCGAGGCGGGCCGCGTTCTGCGCGACGCAGGCGTCACCAAGGAGCGCATCGAGCAGGTCTACGAGGAGCTGCGCGGTGATGACCGCGTGACGTCTGCCGAGGACAAGACTCAGTTTGAGGCGCTGGAGCAGTACGGTCGCAACATCTGCGACCTCGCCCGCGCCGGTAAGCTCGACCCGGTCATCGGCCGTACCGACGAGATCCGTCGTACCATTCAGGTCCTGTCCCGCCGCACCAAGAACAACCCCGTGCTCATCGGCGAGCCGGGCGTCGGCAAGACGGCCATCGTCGAGGGCATCGCCCAGCGTATCGTGGCCGGCGACGTGCCGAGCACCCTGCGCGACCGCGACCTCATCGAGCTCGACATGAGCGCGTTGGTCGCCGGCGCCAAGTACCGCGGCGAGTTCGAGGACCGCTTAAAGGCCGTGCTCAAGGAAGTGCAGAAGTCCGAGGGCAAGGTCATCCTGTTCATCGATGAGCTCCACACCATCGTGGGCGCGGGTGCCACCGAGGGTTCCATGGACGCCGGCAACATCCTCAAACCGGCGCTCGCTCGTGGCGACCTGCACGCGATCGGCGCGACCACGCTCGACGAATATCGCAAGTACATCGAGAAGGACGCGGCGCTCGCGCGTCGTTTCCAGACCGTTATGGTGAGCGAGCCTACCGTCGAGGACACCATCTCGATCCTGCGTGGCCTGAAGGAGAAGTACGAGATCTTCCACGGCGTGCACATCACCGATAGCGCGCTCGTGGCCGCCGCCGACCTTTCCGATCGCTACATCGCCGACCGCTTCCTGCCCGACAAGGCCATCGACCTGGTCGATGAGGCCGCAAGCCGCCTGCGCATGGAACTCGACAGCATGCCGGTCGAGATCGACGCCACCACGCGTCAGCTCACCCAGCTGCAGATCGAGGAACAGGCGCTCATGAAGGAGACCGACGACGCCTCCAAGGAGCGTCTGGAGGCCCTGCGCCAAGAGATTGCCGAGGTCCAGGAAAAGCTCAACGTGCAAAAGGCTGGCTGGCTCAACCAAAAGAACGCCATCGACCACGTGCAGGAGCTCAAGGGCAAGCTCGATGAGGCAAAGAGCGAGGAGGAGCGTGCGACGCGCAACGGCGATTTGGGTCGTGCGTCCGAGCTGCGCTACTCCGTGATTCCGGGCCTGCAGCAGCAGATTCAGGATTCCGAGGCCGCGCTCGAGGCGCAAAAGCAGCAGGACGGCGAGGGCCTCAACGAGCAGGTGACCTCCGACGAGATCGCCGAGGTCGTGAGCGCCTGGACCGGCGTGCCCGTGTCCAAGATGATGCAGGGCGAGCTCGACAAGTTGAAGGGCCTGGAGGGCGAGCTGCATAAGCGCGTCATCGGCCAGGACGAGGCCGTCTCCGCCGTCGCCGCGGCCGTGCGCCGCAGCCGTGCGGGCCTCTCCGATCCGGACAAGCCCATCGGCAGCTTCTTCTTCCTGGGCCCCACCGGTGTAGGCAAGACCGAGCTCGCCAAGGCGCTTGCCGAGTGCCTGTTCGATGACGAGCGCGCGCTCGTGCGTATCGACATGTCCGAGTACATGGAGAAGTTCAGCGTCCAGCGTCTGATCGGTGCGCCCCCGGGATACGTGGGTTACGACGAGGGCGGTCAGCTCACCGAGGCTGTGCGCCGTCGTCCGTACTCCGTGATCTTGCTCGACGAGATGGAGAAGGCTCACCCGGATGTATTCAACGTGCTGTTGCAGGTGCTCGATGACGGCCGTCTGACCGACGGTCAGGGTCGCCAGGTGTCCTTCAAGAACACAATCATCATCATGACGAGCAACGTGGGTTCCAAGGCTATCGCTGAGCTTTCGGGCAAGGACGAGGAGGAGATGCGCCATCAGGTCGACGCGGCCATGGCTCAGACCTTCCGCCCCGAGTTCCTCAACCGTATCGATGACATCGTGGTGTTCCATCCGCTCGGTATGGCGCAGATCGAGAAGATCGTCGACATCCAACTTGCCGATGTCCGCGCACGCCTGGCCAAGGAGCGCATGACGCTTGCCATCACCCCGGCGGCCAAGCAGATGCTCGCTGTGGGCGGCTTGGACCCGGTCTTTGGCGCCCGCCCGCTCAAGCGTCTGGTGCAGCGCGAGGTTGTCGATGCCATCGCGGCGGCCATCATCGACGGCACGGTGCGCGAGGGCGATCAGGTGACGGTCGATGTCGACAAGGACGGCGGCTTTACCGTCGTGTGCGATGACACGCCGGCGGCCACCTACGAGGTCCCCGACGCCGAGTAGATTTTTGGGACATGCCTTAAAATCTACCAGTCGTCTCTAAACGCCAAGGGCGGCGGATCCAATTGGGTCCGCCGCCCTTTTTCGTGCGACAATCGATGATGTCGAGCACGATTGCATGGCAAGGAGATATGCAGATGATAGACAAGAACAAGACGAACACGTCGGCGACCGATGCTGCACCCGCCGCACCCAAGCCTGCACCTAAGCCGGCGCCCAAGCCGCGCGATCCCTACATTCGCGCCGAGAACGAGGACGATGACGGCTACGATCCCTACAGCGATCGCCGCCCCGAGCGTGAGCCGATGTTCGAAGCCGATCCGTGGCGCTGAGTGCCACCCAAAAGGCCACCAATAAGTTGCGGTGAAATAGGGACTGTTTTGCAGTTTGACCAGCAAAAACAGTCCCTATTTCACCGCAACTGCGTTGGGCGGCTGTCTTCGGGCCGGCTAGTCCTGGGCTTTGATACTCGGCAGCAGGATCTGCGCGAGGTAGTCGGTTTCGAGCTTAGTGGCACCATCGGCCTTGCCGTCTTTACCCACCAGGTCGTTCTTGATCTGGCTATACGTATAGCGGTTGCCGGTCGTAAGCTCGACAAGCTCAATGGCCGTGTCCATGGGGTAGGTTGACACGGGGTTCTGCGTCCGTCCGTTGATGGTCTGGGGCACCACGTACGGATAGACGGGGCCGCTGGCGTAGACGGTATAACCGTTGCCTAGATTGGCCGCGCCCAAAACCGTATCGCCTTCATCGGGCGTAAAGCTCTCGCCCTCGCGCACCGCGACGAGCGTCACGAGCGGCGTATTGGCGTCGTCGCCCAGATAGATGCATAGCGTGCTTCCGTTTTGCCAAGTTGCGACCTTGCCGTACCACTCGACGGGAATATCGAGCTGGTAGAGGTCGGTTGCCTTGTGGCGAGCGTCAGCATCACGGGACGCCTGCGCCTTTTGCGCGCTCACGGCATTGACGGCGGCGTCGCGCCGCGCGGTTGCTGCCTGCTGGAGCACTTTGGCAGCCGCGGCGGAGCTCGCACCGCCCTCCTCGGCATACTTGGCGGCGGCATCGATCTGGTCGTCAGTCACCGTGTCGGCCGAAGGCACCTTGAGCTTAAAGGTGGCCTGGGCACTTAAATCCTGTCCATCGCTCTTAACGGTGACCTGCGTCTTGGTGGTCGGGACGGTATAGATGGTGCCGTCGGCCGCGATGGGGGAGGCAGCGATGGAGAGCGTGTAATCGCCGGGCAGCAGTTTGATGCCGCGGCCGTGCTCGTCAACATAGAGCGTTTCGCTCACGGAGGAGCCATCAACGTCCTGACCGCTCACCTGTACGGGAATCTTGGAGCCGGCGGAACAGTCGAGGCCCGCGGCATGCACGCCAATCTGCACCGACATCATCGTGTGGGCATTGGCGGCGGTGATGGCAGCCTGCTCTTGCCGGTATCCGTTCCAGGCTGCGTAGCCTGCGCCGCCGGCGACGAGCGCGACGGCCACGACACCGGCGACCATCAGATTGCGGCGCTTGGGCGACATCTTGCGATGGCGAACCTCGGCCTCGCGTGCCGAGGGAACGGACGGCAGGGGAATATCGCCCATGGCGATGGTCTCGTCCACGGCTGGTGCGGAACCCAGGCCAGGAAGCTCGCGGGTCAGCGAATCCTCGGCCGGCAAGCTGTCGAGCAAGACGGTTTCCTCACCCGTGTCGGATTCGGGCTGATTGCCGGCCTCGCTTTCGTCCTCTTCGGCTTCGTCAGGAGCGTCTTTGGCGTCGCTGCCTTCGTCCTCAGTGTCTTCGTGCACCTCGTCCTGCGCGTCGACGGCCGAATCGCTAAACGAGAGCTCGTCTAGCGCGATCCGGTCAAGGCTCTCCAGGGCTTCGGCACATGCTTCCGCATCCTGGGCCGCATCCTCGCGGCCATACGTCTCATCGCTCATATATCCCCCAATGCAATATCGGCTCAACACTGTACCCAAAAATGGAGCCATATAAAGCGCATACGAAATATAAGATCCGATTTAACCTGAGCGCATCGTTCGGCCGCATCCTCGCGGCAGCAAAAAGCCCCCGGAAAGCGGACGAATCGCTTTCCGGGGGCATGCGATACGTTGCATTGCGCGGAGTCGGCCAGGCGGCTTCACATTCAAGCGGCGTTTGCGCCAGGCACGTTACTCGGCGTGAGCGTAATCAACCTTGGCGCGGCGAGCGGTAGCCTTCTCCCAATCGCTGGTGCCCTCAAAGACATCCTGCTTGTAGGGATTGCGGCCGAGCTTCTTGGCGCGGTAGGCGATGTAGATGATCGCGGCGACGTTGGCGACTAGTGCGGCGATCGAGACCGCGGTAGCGGCGCCGGGGTCGAGCGTGGAGTGGGTCACAAAGATGGACTCCTCCTGGAAGTACGGGAACACCTGGGCAAACATGCACCAAATAGCAAGCGTAAAGGCGCGGTTCTGGATCCAGCCGCCCTTGTTCCAGATAAAGGCGGCGACGGTGGGCGCCAGCAGCAGCGCAAAGCCGCAGAACCAGGAGTGGGTGGGCAGGCAGTTGTAGGTGTAGCAGAAGTTCCAGATATCGTAGGCGATGATGTAGACCCAGGTCATATCGGGCCACAGCATGTCGGTCTGATCCTCGGAGGCGTAGACGCTCCACCAACCGGTCATGCAGAAGATGTTGATGATACCGGCGATGCCGTTGAACACGTTGTTCCAGCCGGCCAGCTGCGTGGCGCCCTCGGAGGTGACCCAAGTGGACTGGCCCAGGACAAAGAAGTGATAGGCGCTCTCAAAGTCGGACACGACGGCGATCATGATGTTGATGGCGACGATCACAAACGGCCACGCGCGGAACCAATGCGCCTTGCCGATCTTTCCCCACTGGTACTTAATGGCAATGAAGCCCCAGCAACCGGCCAGCGCCGCGTATACCTTGGCGTAGTGGAACCAGCTGTTCTGGTACACATGGGTGGGGTTGGTGAGCGCCCACTCGGCACCCTGTGAGACGCCGATGGCGATGGCGACGCAGTAGATGGTCATGGCCAGCGGAGCCACGCCAAAGATGATTGCCGCGCCCAGCTTGGTGCGGCGGCCGACTTCGTTGAGCACGATCAGGCCAATAAAGACCATGGCCCAGCCGGCCCAGTGGATAAGGGTATCGCTACCCCAAACATCGAACAGCATGCTGCTCTCCTTTCACACGCCCGCGGCCCCTCTTCTGATCGCGGGCAGTTTGGCCAAATGTCGTCAGTTCTGGGGCTTGCGCTCCGGATACTTGGCGGTATAGCCCTCGATGTGGAGTGTCGAGGCGATGATTTCCTTGACCGTCTCGTCGGGCACATCGGGGTGCGTGCGGATATACATCAACAACCCCATGATGAGGGTGTAGAACGTCTCGTAGACATGGTCGATGCGTAGCTCATGATGGGCGACAAAGTCCACCACGGTGGTGTCGCAGATATACTGCGCCACGCGCTGGACCACGTTGTGCAAAAAGCCGCCGTAGAGCGCGCCGCTGCTTGAAGTGAGCGTGCTCGGCAGCTCGTGGCCGCTGGCGACCAGGCGCTTAAAGAGCGGGGCGACGGTGTCGAGCGCGCCCTCGATATCACCGACGGTGCGGTCGGCGTTCCACTGCTCGAGCTCGGAGATAAAGCCGTCGATCGCCTCGTCCATAACAGCGGTGACGGCGGCGTCCATATCGGCGAAGTAGTGGTAGAACAATGAACGCGTGCAGCCGGCTCGCTTGGTCACGGCCGATACCGATAGGTGGGACACGCCCAGCTCGGAGCTTACGGTGCGTACGGCATCGAGGATCTCGCGACGGCGTTCATCGCCCGTCAGGCGCTTTGCCGCGCTATCGGATGCGGGGACGGCATCGACCACAGAGGTATCTGCTGTGTTGTTGCCCATGTTTTGCCGCCTTTCATCCTCTTTTGCCTGACCGTTCGCCTAACAGTCTTGAATATTGTTGACGGTTCGTCAATACTATTTTTGACACAATGTCAACAATGGCGGGTGAACGGCATGGGGGCATGCCCGGCCTGCAAAAAAAGAGGGGCGCCGCGGTCCCGCCGGGCTGTGGCAAGAGAAGGGACAACCATGATTCTCAACGGACCGGGGATTAGCTACACCGAGCCCGACATCGGTTCGGAGTTCGTGCCGCCGCTGCCGGATCATCCGCGCGAGGCCATCGTCAAGCTGTGCGAGCACTGCACCAACCGTCTGCTGCATCGCGATGAGCTGCTGGGCTACGAGTACTGGTCGTTTGCCGAGGCCGCAACCGACGAGCAGGCCGAAGTGCTCTGCAAGATGAAGATGCGCCGTCCCTATACGCTGCCCGAGATGGTCAAGCTCACCGGCATGCCCGAAGCCGATATCGAGAAGATGCTCGACGACATGAGCTACACGGGTCTACTCGAGTACAACTGGGAAAACCCCGAGCGCGCCAAGCAGTGGGTGCTGCCCATGCTGGTGCCGGGTTCCGCCGAGTTCCTCAACATGCGCGTGAGCCAGCTCGAGGAGCACCCGGTCTATGCCAAGTTCTTTGAGCAGGCGTCCAAGGGACCGCTGTCCAAGGCTACGCCGATGGTGCCGCCCGGTGGCGCCGGCATCGGCATGCATGTCATTCCGGTCGAGAAGGCTATCGACGCCGCGAGCACCTCGGTGCCGATCGAGCATATCGAGCATTGGCTCGACAAATACGATGGCAAATATGCCGCTAGCATCTGCAGCTGCCGCGCGAGCCGTCGCGTGATGGGTGAGGGCTGCGCCGACGACCCGGCCGATTGGTGCATCGCCGTGGGCGATATGGCCGACTACGTGGTTGAGACCGATCGTGGCCATTACGTGACCCGCGACGAGGTTTACGACATCCTGCGCCAGGCCGAGGACAACGGCTTTGTGCACCAGATCACCAACATCGACGGCGAGAACAAGATCTTCGCCATCTGCAACTGCAACGTCAACGTGTGCTATGCCCTGCGCACCTCGCAGCTGTTCAACACGCCCAACCTGTCACGCTCGGCCTATGTCGCCAAGGTCGAGAAGGACAAGTGCGTGGCCTGCGGTCGCTGCGTTGAGGTGTGTCCGGCCGGCGCTGCCAAGCTGGGCCAGAAGCTCTGCAGCAAAAAGGCCGGCGGACAGGTGCCCGAGTATCCGCGCCAGGAGCTGCCCGACGCTACCAAGTGGGACCACACCAAGTGGTCGCCCAACTACCGCAACGACAACCGCATCGAGACGCATGAGTCCGGCACCGCTCCCTGCAAGACGGCCTGCCCCGCGCACGTTGCCGTTCAGGGCTATTTGAAGCTCGCGGCTCAGGGTCGCTATGACGAGGCCCTAGCACTCATTAAGCGCGAGAACCCGCTGCCCGCTATCTGCGGCCGTGTGTGCAACCGCCGCTGTGAGGATGCCTGCACCCGCGGCCGTGTGGACGCCGCCGTGGCCATCGACGAGGTCAAGAAGTTCATCGCCCAGCGCGATCTGGATGCCGCGACCCGCTATGTCCCACCTGTGGTGACCCCGACGCGTGCCGGCGGCTTCGACCAGAAGATCGCCATCGTCGGTGCCGGTCCGGCCGGCCTGTCCTGCGCTTTCTATCTGGCCGAGAAGGGCTACAAGCCCGTCGTGTTCGAGAAGAACGAGCGCCCGGGTGGCATGCTCACCTATGGCATTCCCAGCTTTAAGCTGCAGAAGGACGTCATCGAGGCCGAGGTCGAGATCATTCGCCTGATGGGTGCCGAGTTCCGCTATGGCGTGGAGGTCGGTCGTGATGTGACGCTCGACGAGCTGCGCGAGCAGGGCTTTAAGGCCTTCTACGTTGCTATTGGCTGCCAGGGCGGCCGCCTTGCCGGTATTCCGGGCGAGGATGCCGAGGACGTGACCGTAGCCGTCGACTTCTTGCGCGAGGTCAACAGTGGCAAGATCGACGCGTTGCTTGGCCGCACCATTGTAGTGGGCGGCGGCAACGTGGCCATCGACGTTGCCCGCAACGCCTGCCGTCTGGGCTCTGAGCATGTTGAGATGTTCTGCCTGGAGAGCGAGGCCCAGATGCCCGCCAGCGAGGAGGAGCGTCGCGAGGCCGTTGAGGACGGCGCTCACATCAGCTGCGGCTGGGGCCCCAAGGAGATTCACCTGGACGAGGCCGGTCGTGTGTGCGGTATCACCTTCAAGCGCTGCACGCGCGTCTTTGACGACGAGGGCCGTTTTGCGCCCGAGTACGACGAGAACGATCTGCGCCGTGTCGATGCCGACCGTGTCGTCATGTCGATTGGCCAGTCCATTGTGTGGGGCGACCTGCTGGCTGGCTCCAAGGTGGAGCTCGGCCGCGGCCAGGGTGCCCTTGCCGATCCCCAGACCTACCAGACCGCCGAGCCCGACATCTTTGTGGGCGGCGACGTCTACACCGGCCCCAGCTTTGCCATCGACGCTATCGCCGCCGGCCACGAGGCTGCGGTGTCCATCCATCGCTTTGTGCAGCCGGGCTCCACGCTCACCATCGGCCGCAACCAGCGCCGCTACACCGCGCTCGACCGCGACGACGTTGTGCTCGAGAGCTACGACAACGCGAGCCGCGAGGTTGCGCATGTGGACCGCGAACGCGAGAAGGCTGCGCTGTTTAGCGAGTATGTTGAGACCTTTACCGAGGAGCAGGTGCGCGCCGAGACCGCCCGCTGCCTGGGCTGCGGCGCCTCGATCGTCGACCCCAACAAGTGCATCGGCTGCGGCCTGTGCACCACCAAGTGCGCGTTTGACGCTATCCATCTGGATCGCGACCGCCCCGAGTGCTCAACGATGGTCAAATACGAGCAAAAGCTCCCAAGCCTGGGCAAGTATGCTTTGAAGCGCGCCATCAAGATTAAGTTCGGTCATTAGGTTCCGCCGTTCTAACGAACGGCGGCACTGCCGACGCTGCGCGGCGCCCAGGCACCCCATCTTGCCCCTCAACTTCGGCGCCGCGGGCAAAAGCCCAGCGGACGCCTTGTTTCGGGGCAACCTGGGGCACCTGGATCGCCGCTCGCTGACGTTTGGCTGACATCGCATCAACCATTGTTGAAAGGTATTCGCCTTGCATGAATTGGGAATCGTGTATCACATCATTCGCGATGTCGAGAACGTGGCGCGCGCCAATGGCGTGCGTCGCGTTTCGAGCGTCACGCTGCTGCTGGGCGAGGTCTCGGGCGTCGTTCCCGACTTGCTGCTCGACGCCTGGCGCTGGGCGGCAGATAAAAAGTCCATTACCGAGGGTGCGGAGCTTCTTGTGGAGCCTGTCGAGGCCGTGACGCATTGCGAGGCGTGCGGCCGCGACTATGCGACCGTCGAGCACGGCAAGACCTGCCCTCATTGCGGCAGCGGCGAAACATACCTGCTGCAGGGCCAGGAGGTCATGATCAAGCAGATCGAGACCCCCGACGAGGACCCGGCAGGCGCTGCCTCCGATGGCCCTTCCGACGCTCCCGACGCCGTCGACGCCGCCAACCCCCTCCACATCGTCTAGTCCTTAGTCGTTGGGGACGTTCTTACATGACTAGTCAAACAAGAACGTCCCCAACGACTACTTGCGCTAGAACATAAGTCACGAAAATAGTCAAGCCATGTCTGTTTAAACAAAATAGCAGCAGTATAAGTACATTCGCACTTGCTTAAAATCATTATTAATGAACAGCCTGCTTGTATCTGTAAAGTACATGGCTTGATGAGCAACGCTTTGGCGGGTAATGAGTCGAAAAGCAGCAACGTAACCAATTTGTAACAAACTTAGACGTTTAAACAAATAATCCAACCTTTTGCGAATTTAGCTATAATTCCACAATCCAAACAGGTATACTCCTTTCATGTCGTGTAGGAAATACGTAGACAAAAAGGAGGTTATGTGATGGTAAGTATTGTTCTTGCTAGCCACGGGGACTTGGCAGCTGGAATCAAGCAGACGGGCTCGATGGTCTTTGGCGATCAGCCGTCTGTTGCCGTGGTCTCGCTCGAGCCGAGCATGGGCCCCGACGATTTCCGTGCCAAGGTCGAGGAAGCAGTCGCTTCCTTCGAGGACCAGGAGCAGGTGCTCTTCCTCGTTGATCTGTGGGGCGGCACGCCGTTCAACCAGATCAGCGGACTCATCGAGGGCCACGATTCCTGGGCTATCGTCACCGGTGTCAACCTGCCTATGCTCATCGAGGCATATTCGCAGCGCTTTGACGCAAAGAACACTGCACATGCGATCGCAAAACATCTCGTGACTGAGGCTAAGGCTGGCGTGCGTGTCAAGCCCGAGTCTCTGGAGCCCGAGGAGAAGAAGCCGGCTGCGGCCGCCGCTGCTCCTGCAGGCGCCATCCCTCCGGGAACGGTCATCGGCGATGGGCACATCAAGATCGCCCACGTCCGTATCGACACCCGTCTGCTTCATGGTCAGGTGGCCACCACGTGGACCAAGCAGATCAACCCCAACCGCATCATCGTGGTTTCCGACGGCGTTGCTCACGACGAGCTCCGCAAGACCATGATCGAGCAGGCTGCCCCTCCGGGAGTCCATGCCAACGTCGTGCCCATCAAGAAGATGGCCGAGGTCGTCAAGGACACGCGCTTTGGTGACACCAAGGCCATGCTGCTCTTCGAGAACCCGCAGGATCTGCTCAGGGCCATCGAGGCCGGCGTCGACATCAAGGAAGTCAACATCGGTTCCATGGCTCACTCCAAGGGCAAGGTCGTCGTCACCAACGCCGTCGCTATGGGCGATGACGACGTCAAGACTCTCGAGGCCCTCAAGGCCAAGGGCGTCAAGTTCGAGGTCCGCAAGGTTCCTTCGGATTCCTCCGAGGATCTCGACGCCATGTTGAAGAAAGCTAAGGCCGAACTGGCCGCTCAAGCATAGTAAAGGAGGGTCCGATACATGTCTGCAATCACTATTCTGCTTGTTGCGATTGTCGCGTTGCTTGCCGGTATGGAAGGCATTCTGGATGAGTTCCAGTTCCATCAGCCGCTCGTGGCATGCACGCTTATCGGTCTCGTAACCGGTCACCTTCAGGAGGGCATCCTCCTGGGCGGTTCGCTCCAGATGATGGCCCTTGGCTGGGCTAACGTCGGCGCCGCCGTCGCGCCTGATGCCGCTCTGGCTTCGGTCGCTTCTTCGATCATCATGGTGCTCGCCCTCAACGGCGGCGCCACCGATTCGGCCAAGGCTGTTACCGCCGCCATCGCCGTCGCCGTCCCGCTGTCGGTCGCTGGCCTGTTCCTGACCATGATCTGCCGTACCCTGGCTACCGCTATCGCTCACGCCATGGACGGTTGCGCCGAGAAGGGCGACTTCTCCGGCATCGAGCGCTGGCAGTACGCTGCCATCCTCATGCAGGGCCTTCGTATCGCCATCCCGGCAGTACTTCTGTGCATCATCCCGGCCGAGGCTGTTACCAACGCGCTTAACGCTATGCCCGACTGGCTGTCCGGCGGCATGGCCGTCGGCGGCGGTATGGTCGCTTCCGTCGGTTACGCCATGGTCATCAACATGATGGCCACCAAGGAGACCTGGCCGTTCTTCATTCTCGGCTTTGTCCTTGCTGCCATCCCTCAGCTCACGCTGATCGCCCTTGGCCTCATCGGCATCTCCCTTGCCCTCATCTACCTTGGCCTCAAGGATCTGGCCAAGCAGGGTGGCGGCATGGGCGGTGGCTCCGGCGACCCGCTCGGCGACATTCTGAACGATTACGAGTAGGAGGGGAGTGATACATATGGCAGAGAACAAGATTCAGCTCACCAAGGCTGACCGCAAGAAGGTTTGCTTCCGTCATCAGTTCCTTCAGGGCTCGTGGAACTACGAGCGTATGCAGAACGGCGGTTGGTGCTTCGCAATGATCCCTGCGATCAAGAAGCTCTACACCAGCAAGGATGACCAGATCGCCGCTCTTAAGCGCCACCTGGAGTTCTATAACACCCACCCCTATGTTTCCGCCCCCGTCATTGGCGTTACCCTCGCTCTCGAGGAGGAGCGCGCCAACGGTGCTCCGATTGACGACGTCGCCATTCAGGGCGTCAAGGTCGGTATGATGGGCCCGCTCGCCGGCGTCGGCGACCCCGCCTTCTGGTTCACCCTTCGCCCGATTCTGGGCGCTCTGGGCGCTTCCCTGGCCCTGTCCGGCAGCATCGCCGGTCCGCTGCTGTTCTTCTTCGCGTGGAACATCATCCGTTACGCCTTCCTGTGGTACACGCAGGAGTTTGGCTACAAGGTCGGCTCCTCCATCGCCAAGGACCTCTCCGGCGGTCTGATGGGCAAGGTCACCGAGGGTGCTTCCATCCTGGGTATGTTCATCATCGGCGCCCTGGTCGAGCGCTGGGTGTCCATCTCCTTCACCCCGGTCGTCTCCAAGGTCACGCAGTCTGCTGGCGCCTTTATCGACTGGGCTAACCTGCCCTCCGGTTCTGAGGGTGTCAAGGAAGCACTGACGATGTATAACTCCATCGGTGCTAACGCCCTTGATCAGGTGAAGGTCACCACGCTTCAGGCCAACCTCGATCAGCTCATCCCCGGCCTTGCCGCCGTGTGTCTGACCCTGCTGGTCTGCAAGCTCCTCAAGAAGAAGGTCAGCCCGATCGTCATCATCCTGGCTCTCTTCGCCATCGGCATCATCGGTCGCGTCTGCGGCTTCATGTAAGCACGCTTCGGCTTAAGACCGAGAATTGCTAGGCAAGGGCTTTTGAGCCATTGAAACGGACCGCACCCGGTGGGTACACTGGATGCGGTCCGATTGTTTTATTTGGAGGGCGAGGCGCGCATGGCGCAATCTCAGAACAGCACGGTCGATCTGGCAATGCCGGCAACCTGCCTGATGGGGCTTACCAGCCACGGTAACGTGATGGTGGGCAATAAGGCGTTCGAGTATTACAACGAGCGCAATCCCGAGGATTATATTCAAATCCCGTGGGACGAGGTTGACTATATCGCCGCCGAGGTTTTGCGCGGCACCAAGAAGATCACGCGTTTTGCCATCTTCACCAAGGACAACGGTCACTTTACGTTTTCGACGCGCGACGACAAAGAGACGCTTCGTGCGGTTCGTAAGTACGTCGACGAGGATAAGCTCGTGCGTTCGCCCGACTTTATCGATGTGACGGCCAAGGGCGCCAAGAGTATCCCTTCCGTTATCAAAAACCTCTTCCACAAAGGTAACTAGCTCCTCATAAGTTGCGGTGAAATAGTTCCTAAATACGGCTTTAGATGCTTCAAACAGGAACTATTCCACCGCAACTTCGAAGTCTAGTCATGCGACGTATTGCGATGCGGTAAATCTGCTACACTAGTACAACATGCCTCCGTAGCTCAGGGGATAGAGCACCGCTCTCCTAAAGCGGGTGTCGACGGTTCGAATCCGCCCGGGGGCACCAGAAGTAAATGCAGGTCAGACGGTATAAATCGTCTGACCTGCTTTCTTATATAAGGGCATCGTTAACGTCAGTTGGGTAGAATTTGGGTAGAAAGTTTTTTTGTGAAGGGCTATGCCCAAAGTCCGGTTTCCAACCCTTCCCACAGCCTACGGGCTTATAAGAAGCCCTTCGGCCATGGAAAGCGTTGAAAACCTAGGGTGACGCTCCTGTGAGATGGGCGAGTTTCCAACAGCCCCCGGCGTCTTCGGGTTTCGCCTGGGACCCTGCGACACCGTGGACCGTTGAAAACTCGCCCTTCCGCTTGGAAGAGGGCTTTTACCCCTTAAAATTGTCCGAAAGTGACAACGACGCAGGAGGTCCGGTATGCCTGCCAGCAAGAAAGAGGCAAAAGAGTTCGTCAAGCGGTGGCAGAAGCGCCTTGCCGCCATCCCCGCGGGCTCCAACAACGAGCAGCAGGACACGCAAAAGTTCTGGGTAGATCTGCTCATCAACGTCCTGGGCATCCCGTCCAACACCATAGACAGCTTCGTCGACTTCGAGCGGAAGGTGAGAGGTCGCCGCATCGACGTGTTCGTCTCCGACCACAACTTCCTGTGCGAGCAGAAGTCGTGGGGTATCGACCTCGACAAGCCCGAACCCAGGAACGGCGGCATGGAGACGCCGCTCCAGCAGGCCATGTGGTACGCGCGGCACCTGCCATACTCCGAGCGCCCCCGCTGGGTGATGACGTGCAACTTCGGGACATTCCGCCTCTACGACCTCGACAACGAGCGGCCCGAGGACACCGTGCAGGAGTTCTCCCTCGAAGAGCTCCCGGACAGCCTGTATCTCCTGTCCTTCCTGACCTCCAACGAGACGAGCCGCCTGCACAAGGAGCAGCAGCTCTCCATCGAGGCCGGGGCCTACGTCTCCAGGCTCTACGATGCCCTCGCCAAGCAGTACCACCACATTGAGGAGAAGGACGAGCGGGCGCAAGAGGAGCAGCGCTCGCTCAACGTGCTCATCACCCGAATCATCTTCCTGCTCTACGCCGAGGACGCCGACCTCCTGCAATCGCACCAGGCGTTCGGCAGGTACTGCGAGGGAGACCCCGCGAAGCTCCGCCGAAAACTGGTCGATTTGTTTGAGACGATCGACACGCCCCTAGAGCAGAGGGATGAGTACATGGACGAGGACCTCGCGGCCTTCCCCTACGTGAACGGCGGCCTGTTCGCCGACTCCTCCATCATCGTCCCGCAGATGACCTCGGAGATCCTCGAGGCCATCGCCGACGCGTCCCAGGACTTCGACTGGCGCGAGATCTCGGGCGTCATCTTCGGCGGCGTGTTCGAGGGCACGCTGAACCCCGAGACGCGCCACGCCGGGGGCATGCACTACACGAGCGTCGAGAATATCGAGCGCTGCCTCAGGCCACTCTTCCTCGACGAGCTGTGGGATGAACTGCACGAGGCCGAGGGCGAGAAGACAGCTGCCAAGCGCAAGCAGGCCCTGGCGAGGCTACACGACAAGGTGGCCTCCATCACCATCGGTGACCCCGCGTGCGGCTCGGGCAACTTCCTTACCGAGGCGTACCGGCAGCTGCGCACCATCGAGAACCGAATCATCGAGGACGAGCTCAGCGAGGAGACCGGCAACGCGGGGCAGACATCCCTCGTCGTTGCGCAGGACAGCCCTGTCCGCGTGTCCCTGGACCAGCTGTACGGCATCGAGATAAACGACTTCGCCGTCTCGGTCGCTAAGACCGCCCTTTGGATCACCGAGGAGCAGATGCTCCGAAAGACGCAGGAGATATACGTCGGTTATGACTTCGACTTCCTGCCGCTCAGGAGCCTCAGCAACCTCCATGAGGGCAACGCCCTCAAGACCGATTGGTCCGAGGTGTTCCCCGATGACCTCACGTACCTCGTGGGCAATCCGCCTTTCCTTGGGGCCCGCAACCAGTCCAAGGAGCAGAAGGCCGAACTCCTTGAGGTCTTCGACGGCGCGAAGAACGCGGGCAACATCGACTACTGCGGGGCCTGGTACATGAAGGCCGCGAGGTTCACGCAAGGGAAGCGCACGCGCTGCGCCCTGGTCTCGACCAACTCGATATGTCAGGGCGAGCAGGTCGCCAACCTCTGGAAACCCCTGCACGACCTGGGTATCCACATCGACTTCGCGCACAACACGTTCAGGTGGGACAACGAGGCTGCGGACAAGGCACACGTGTTCTGTGTCATCGTCGGGTTCTCCCGCGAGTCGGGGACCAAGACGCTCTTCTACCACGCGACCCCGGACAGCGACGAAGAACAGATTCCCACGGCTCGAATCAATGCGTATCTGAAAGACGCCCCTGATGTATTCATCTACAGCCGCAGCAAGCCTATTTGTGATGTTCCGGAAATGGGCATCGGAAATAAACCTATTGATGGGGGATTCTATCTGTTTACCGATGAGGAGAAAGACGATTTCCTGAAGAAAGAGCCAAAGGCCGAAGGCTTCTTCCATCCATGGCTTGGATCAAAAGAGTTCATTCATGGCTATCATCGCTGGTGCCTGTGGCTTGGGGAGGCAACCTTCTCAGATTTAAAGCAGCTTCCTGAGTGCAGAAAGAGAGTAGAACAGGTTCGTGAATACAGGCTTGCAAGTAAAAGCGCTGGAACCCGAAAAATAGCAGATAAGCCAACGAGATTTCACGTTGAGAACATGCCCGAGGGAAGTTCCATCATCATTCCAGAGGTGTCTTCAAGCAGACGGAAACGTGTTCCAATGGGCTTTGTTGGTCCAGAGATATTTTGCAGCAACAAGGTTAGATTGATACCTAATGCTTCTCTCTATCACTATGGCATTCTGCAATCTCAATTCCATAATGCATGGGTTAGGATCGTAACCGGAAGATTGAAGGACGATTACCAGTATTCGGCCAATATTGATTACAACAACTTCGTCTGGCCCGAGCCCACGGAATCCCAACGCGAGGAAGTCGAGCGTTGCGCCCAAGCCGTGCTCGACGCCCGGGATGCCCAAGAAGGTGCGACGCTCGCGGACATGTACGATCCCAAGAACGAGACGTTCTTCCCCGAGCTGATGACAGCGCACAAGGCGCTCGACGCCGCCGTCGAAGCCGCCTATGGCGTCGACTTCGGCGGGGACGAGGAGAAGATAGTCGCCCATCTTTTCAACCTGTACGCCAAGAAGGTCGGTGAACTATAGTGCCCAACTCTATCTACAATCCCATATCGCTGGAGGTCGGTAACATCCTGAAGGATGTTCAGACGGGCAAGATTGGCCTGCCTGATCTGCAACGGCCTTTCGTGTGGGGCAATGAAAAGGTTCGCGATCTGCTTGATTCCATGCTTCGCGGATACCCTATCGGCTATGTGATGCTGTGGGACTCTCCGAGCGATGATGCGGGCAAGAAGTCTGCCATAGGCTCGAACCAAAAGGTGTATGCCGTCCCCAAGTCCCTTGTCATCGACGGACAGCAGAGGCTCACTGCCCTCTTGAGCTCTCTGTACGGCGTACCCGTGCGAGACAAGAACTTCAGGGAGCGAACGGTGAAGATCGCCTACGACCCCATCGCACGCTCATTCAAGAATGCCGATGCCTCGACCGAGAAGGATTCGCGCTATGTGCCCGACGTATCCGAGGCCTTCGCGGCGAACCACGGCAACAAGCTGAGCGCCTATCGCAGGGCGTTCATCAAGCGCCTTAACGAGGCGAATGCCAAAAAGGGAGAACCCGAACTCGATGATGGCGGCGAGGACGCCGTCGAGAGCGGGCTCAACGCATTACTCGGGCTTGAGCGCTATCTTCTGCCGACGCTGGAGATTTCCGAATCGGCTGACGAGGAGACCGTATCGGACATCTTCGTGCGTGTGAACTCGCAAGGGCAGGCGCTTAAGCAGGATGACTTCATCATGACCCTGCTTTCGGTCTACGAACCTGCCATGAGGGAGCGCATAGAGGAGTTCTGCGCCATGAGTCATGCGCCCGCAAAGGTCACCTCGTACAACCCGCTCATGACCGTCTCGCCGACGCATATCATTCGCGCCACGGTGGGCGTGGGGTTCAAGAGGGGTCGCCTGCGTTATGCCTACCAGATTCTTCGCGGGCGAGATCTCAAGACAAAGGAAACGACGCCCGAGACGCGGGCCGAGAACTTTGCCACGTTCGGTCGCGCCCTCGATCTCGTGCTCGACTTGAACAACTGGCATGCCTTCATCAACACGCTGGCGGAGGCGGGCTACGTCTGTTCCGACCAGGTGGGGTCGGGCAACGCGCTCATGTTCTGCTATGCGTTCTACCTTATCGGGCGCTACGAGTTCGGTATGGAGCCGTTGGCTGTGCGCAAGCTCGTGCGGCGCTGGTATTTCGCCGCAGCCATAACGGGGCTCTATGTGGGGTCCTTCGAATCCGAGTTCGAGCAGCAGCTTAACGACGTCTCGCGCCTTGAGACCGCCGATGAGTTCCGGGCGTACTTCGACCGTAGGCTCGCCGCCATCATGACGGACGATTATTTCTCCATCACGCTGCCCAGCTCCCTCGACGCAAACGAGGCGGCGGGCCCGACCTGGTGGGGCTTCGTCGCGGCTCAGGTCGTGCTCGGTGCCAAGGCGCTGTTCAGCACGGCCCCGCTGTCCCAGCTCCTGCTCATGGGCTCGTCGGGCTCGAAGAAGGCGCTGGACAAACACCACCTGTTCCCGGACAACTACCTGAAGTCTAGGGGCTACCTCTCGCAGCGCAGCAACAGGGGCAACTTCACCCTCGTGGACTACCAGAACAACATCTACATCTCGGACGACGCCCCGAGCGAGTACGTCAGGAAGTACCGCGACTCGCTGGGGGAGGACGAGTATCGCCGCAACTGCGAGGAGCATGCCCTGCCTGTTGGGTTTGAGGACCTCGATTACGAGGAGTTCCTAGGCAAGCGAAGGCAGCTTATGGGCGAGCTGGTGAAGGGGGCCTACGAGCGGCTTTAGGTCTCCGTTGTGGATCGGGGAGAGGTTACTGCCGACTCCTCCCCGACGCGCAGGTCGAGAGGGCCGAGGCGTGGCAATCGGCCTTGCGGCCGATGGGTCCCGCTTATGGGCGGGACCCCCGCGACGCACGGCGTCGCTCTCGCTGCGGCTCCCTGGCAACGCTCCCCAGGGTCGCGTTTCGTCCGCCTCCGCTCACGCCGCCCCAGCCCGCCGAACGGCTGCGCTCGATGGCTTCCAGAAGTCGCCATCGCTCCGCCGTGGTCGCCGGGCTGGGCCTCTCGCGCCGGGTCGCCGAGCGCCGTCGTGCGACGCTCCCCAGGGTCGCGTCTCCTCGGCGTCGGTTCAACCGGCGCTCACCTGCCCGGGCTCGCGTTGCCTTGGGCAACCGGCTCGCTCCGTGCAGGCAAGATATGGATTCCGTTGCACGGAATCATCTTGCCCGCCTGCGGCGGGACGGCGAACCGCTCCGAGGTCGCTCTCACCGAAGGGCAAAAGAAGGGGCCGGAACGCCTGTTGCGTCCCGGCCCAAATGCTCAGTCGTCTCGGCCGTTCTGGTTCTCCAGCGCCCTGCGCTCAAGCTCCCAGAACGCCCGCATCGCCGTCGCTATCCCGCGCAGCGTGAAGCGGACGGCGATGCCAGTCGAGCGGTCGACGGCAAAGCCGAGCCTTCCGCCGTTGACCTTCCTCATGCCCCCGAGAGACTTCGAGGGGAAGCGGTACTGGAGGCTCCCGCCCTTCGACCTGGCGAGCTCGATGCCGTCCCGTTTGAGCCGCCGCTCAAGCTCGCCCATCCGGTCGGGGCAGTCGCGCATGCGCCCGACCTCCTCGATTCGGCGGGCGACCGCGACGCGGATGCGGGCGTTCTCCGAGCGCGCGGCCTGCCCCTTTCGGGCCATGTCGCGCTCTTCCGTGCCGGGTTGCCTCGCGTGGACGCGCGAGTTGGCCTTGCCGCGCTCAAGCTGCCTGAGGCCGTACCTTTCGTCCAGGGTACGGACGGTCTTCACGCGTGATGCCGCCGCCTTTCGGGCGGGGCCCTCGTCGAGCCTTCGGCCGGTTTCCAGATCACTGCGGTTGATGCCGAGGTGCACGGCGTAGCGGTCGGTGGCGTCCGCGCGGCAGCGCTCGCGGTGCAGCACCATCACGACTTCCTGGTTGGGGTAGCGCTCGGCCACGTACTCCCTCGCATAGCGCATGCACAGCTCCGGCGTCATCTTCCCGCCGTTGAGGTCGCACTCGTCTGGGAGGAACCCGAGTATCTGGTGCTGCATGTAGGTACACTTGGCACCGGCCTTGCCGGGCCTGTCGTGACCCATGGCCGCCCTCGTGTCTGCCATCTCCTGAAACCAGCGGTCATCGTCGATGATGTTCTGCGTGCCGTGGGCGAGTGCCTTGTCGCGGTCCCAGGAGAGGTAATCCCTGAGTCTCGCGAGGTGCTTCTCGCTGCAGACGCTCGTCTGCTTTATCGCCGTCATGGTCGCCTCCCTAGTCGAGCGAGAGCCCGCTGAATTTGCCGCCCGGCTTGCTCCCGTTCTTCTTCTCCGGCTCGGGCCACTTTGGGCACCAGGTCGAGGCCTCCTCGCGCATCTTCCCAGCAGCTGACTCGTCGAGGCGGCGCTGGTAGGCGCGACGGTTCTCCGCCTCGTGCTCGGGGGTCCCGAGGTCGAAGTGCTCCCTTGTGGGCGTGTTGGTGCAGTCGGTGACGGGGGAGCGGAAGACGCCGGCTCGACATGCGGGCATACCGTTGTCCGCGTGCTTCACGACGATGATCCCGTCCCGGTCCGGGGCCATGTCGCGCCACTCCCAGGGGTGTATCACGTCGTCGGCGCTCTCGCTGTAGGACGTCGAGGAGGACGTGCCTGACGCGGCCCTGCCGTTGCTCGTGCCTTGCGTGTGGCGCGTGGTCTTGCCGATGAGCTCGGTGAAGTACCGGCGGTCCTCCTCCTCGGCGAGCTTCATCGCGACCTTGATGCCGCAGTTCGCGAGGATCTTCCTGCGGCCGTCTTTCTCGCCGTACTTGTTGAGCTGGGATACGTCCTGCGTCGCGCCGACCCAGAAACAACCGTAGCTGCGTCCTAGGCTGAGGAGCGCGGGCAGGCACTCGACGCGGGGGAGGTTGCCCCACTCGTCGCCGAGTATCTGCACGGGGCGGGGGAGTTTTCCGCCGTTCACGTCCGCGACCGCCTGGACCGAAGCCCAGAGCTGCGAGAGGAATATCGCCGCTATGCAGTTGTAGGGGGAGCCCTCGTCGAGCACGTGGAGGAAGACGGCACTCTTCTCCGTGAGCACCGTTCGCGGGTCGATGTCGGAGCCAGAGGTCATCCATGCGACCGGCGCGGACGAGAACGGGCGGAGTGCCACCTTGAGCGTCGAGAGGATGCTCCTGAGCTCGTTGCCGCCCGAGGAGACGAACTGCGACGCCCTGCCCTTGGCGGGGTGACCGCTCGGCAGGGAGCGGAAGACGGCCTTCAGAGGCTCGGCCGGGTCGTCGCCCTCGGCCTCGGTGCCACGGTCCAAGACCTCGCAGACGGTCGCGAGGTGCCTCGATCCCTCGGGACACTCGTCAGACATGGAGACCAGCAGGACCAGGGCCGAGAGCAAGCCCCTGGCCGATGCCGTCCAGTGCGAACCCTTGCCCTTCTCGTCATCCTGCACCACGAGCTCCGCGATGGCGTCCGCCGCCTGCTCGGCCTCCTGGTCGCGCCCCTCGGCATGGAGGTCGAGAACCTGCTTGAGCGGGTTGAACCTCTGGCCGCGATAGGGGTGCTGCGTATCGAGCAGGAGGACGCGGTAGCCACGACGGGCAAGCTCATCGCCCGTGAGCTCTATGAGCTCGTTCTTCACGTCTGAGACGACGAGGGTCGCGGGCTCGGAGCCGTTGGAGGCGTCGCCGTAGCTGAGCAGGTCGATTGAGGGGAGGTAGAGGAAGCGTGATTTACCTGACCCAGTGGCCCCTGATACGAAAATCATCTTCTTCGGCTCGTAGAAATAGCAGGGCTTACCGCGATATTTGGTGAAACCGTAGACGAACCCGCGCGACGAGGGGTTCGTCGAGCCGCCCCATGTCATGGACCCCTTCACGACCTCGCGGCCCGTCTTGACGTGGGCGTCGCCGAGCACGCCGCCGTCCTCGGCTCGTGATTTGAGGGCGCTTGAGTAGGCGATGAGGGCGCAGGCGCAGAGTGCAAGGAGGAAGACGAACAAAGCCCCGAGGGGATGGGTGACGAACCCGTCCGAGAGCCACCAGCCGAGGACGGTCTCCGCGTCGAACGTTGTGGGAATTGCCGACGCGTCGAGTCCGTACCCGGCGACGAGCATGTCGATGGGGGCGGCGAGTACGGGGCATGCGAGGATCGCTAGGAAAAGGGATGATAGGAGCGCTGTGAGCATCTTGGTTTTCATGATAGTTCTCGATTCTTGGAGATGAGGTTTGAAAGCTGCGAGGCCGTGCTCGACACCAGTCGGACGGCCTCCGTGAGCTGTCGGGCCGTCTGCGCATCCACGCCATAGGCGTTTGCGGCATGGACGGCCTGGTTGAGGTTTCCGCCCTGTTTCTTCATCTGGTGGAGGATTTGCCGCAAGGTCGCCTCGTCGGCGACCTTGACGGGCTTCTGCCCGATGCGGAGGGCAGCTTCGCGCATGAACGTCGATGGGGCCATGTCAAAAGAAGAGGAGCGCGCCATGATGACGGCACGCTCCTCCTCGGTCATTCGGACGTTGATATGCGCAGTTTTGCTGTTGCCGCGCATGGCCTAGCCCTCCTGGTCATAGAAGGTGGCATGGGGCGCGTCGAAGGTGAGCTTGGCGCTCCCAAGCGTGCCATAGCGTGCCTTAAGGACGCGAACGAGCAGGGGACGAACATCTAGCTCTGAGTTGTACCTCCGCTCCTTCTTGTCCCTGCCGTCGACCTGCAGGAAGAGAGCGTTGTCGGAGCCGTAGTCGATACCCTGCGAGCCAGCGAAGACGTTGAGCTCGGTGTTCGCATCGTTGTACTTATCGCGCGCGACGCTGCTTATCAGGAAAACGGGGACGTCATACGTCCGGGCGATGTTGCCCAGGGCTTGGACGCAAGCGGTGATGACAACGCGTTCTTCCGCGCGAACATTGAAATTGGTTGCTGCAATGAGTTGAAGGTAATCCACAAAAACGGCAGGGCGCTGCCCACGTTCGTGAATGCAATCACCGATGCAACGCCCGAGATCTTCCATGGACGTTTGGCTGTCCATGATGCACGAGTTAGGTGCTACGGTCTCGGCGTAGATGGCGCAGGCGTGCTCAAATGCCTCCCTCTTCTCGGGGATGGTCCCGGTCGCCTCGGAAAGGCTGAAGTCTCCATTGCCGAGGCGCGTGATGCCCTTCTGGGCGATGCGATACGCGGGGAGTTCCGCGGAATAGAAGACGGTGGGCACGCCTTGGGATGCGAGGTCGTCGGAGATGGTCTTGAGGAGCGTCGTCTTGCCGGCAGCGGGTGCCGCTCCGACTATGGTCAGGATTCCGGGTACGACGCCTCCGATGAGCTTGTCGAGAGAGGGGAGGCTGCGTATATGAGCCATGGGCTTACGCCCGTTCATTTCCTCGATATAGGTCTTGAGCTGATCGGCTTCGACGTTGAATGAGCTATTGGCTACAGGCTGCACGGATCCGACACCTCCAACTCATGAAGGTACTCAAAAAAGCTGGACTCGATGACGAAGAGGCGGCTATGAAGCTTGAGGCAGCGACCGCTCTCTTTCATGAGCGATGCGGCGGCAACCTCCCCAAGCCCGGTCAGCTCACGAATCTCGGTGACGCCGAGCAGACGCTCGCGTCCCAGAACGACGCGAGGAGGAGCGGGCACGATACCCGCTTTGGGAACAGCGGAATCTACCATGGTAGAATCTCCTTTGGTCTGCTCACTCCTCCCCACCTCAGTTTGGCGACTAGAGGGGAGGGGTGGGCGGCTTTTTGTTTCTATGGCCTCCTTCGGGCACCTCCATTCCGGCATTCGCTTATCTGTGCAATTCGATGATACTGCTTCTGGCAATCGAGGCGCTGAAGATTCAGAAAAAGTTCCGAAAAGTTTCGGATAAGCGCTTTTACCTCGAAAAACAGGGTTATACTTGCAATGAAAATCGATTGGAGGATGAAATGGAACGTTCCAGGAAACCGAAAAAACGAAAGTTTGGGACGACCGTCCTTGAACAGACCGATGACAACATCAGCATGTTCAAGGAACAACATCCGCAAGAGTTTAAGACTCCGGGGGAAGTGGTCGACCTTCTCGCGAGTCTCTGTCTCCGCGTCAACAAGGGTGCGGCTGCAGAGCTGAGTGCTTTTTGTGCGCAGCGGGTCAAGTCTATTCAGGATGAGCTTAGTGGATATGGCGATGCTGAGTCCCTGTCGCTCGCTGCCGACGATTTAAATGACAAGCTCTCTTATTACAAGGCTCTTCGTAACCATATGCTGCGATTTGTTCCGCAAGACAGCCTTGTTGATAAGGGGCCGTCAATGAAACGCGTGGACCTGCGAGGTGGCTCGTATCTCGTTGTCCCTGACGATTGGCCTGTGGTCAATGAGCCAAACGCCTCATCATGCGACTATGCTTTCGTCCTTGAAGTGCGGAACGCAAGCGATGCAATTCCGCACTATGTTTATCTTTCCTCAAAGGAAGCCTGTCCTACGGATGAGGTGCTTGGCGCAATAGCTGATAAATGGCCGGGGATTCGTGATGTCCAGAGTTCTCAGGTCGAGCCGATCTATGACAAGGACGGCGCGATTCTGAATACCGACGAATGGACGAAGGCACCTATAATCGGCGTCTTCCCCATTCGCGACGCCTCATCGTTTTCCTGGGAGGATAAAGCTCCATATGGAGCGATGGTCTATCGCCATTAGTCCATCTATGTTCAAAGCAAGGGAAGGGCCGGGTATATCTCGGCCCTTCCTTTATGAATTGCTCTCTTGGGAAATGAGCTCGCCGAAGGCATCTGCTGCCTTACGATCGTTTGCCTCGATGGCGTGGGAGTAGATGGAGAGCGTCGTACTTGGAGATGCGTGTCCAAGTCTTGCCTGGACAGTCTTCACGTCTGCACCTTCTCCGATTAGGAGCGTCGCTTGCGTGTGCCGCAGGGCGTGGGGGACGAGCCCACTGTATCCCGTGCCCCTCACGTGCTCTTTGCCGTTTCGCTGGAATCTTCTGGTGATATTGTTGTAGCTCCCAAAGCCGTTATCGACGCAGAAGTCGCGGAACCATCGGTCGAAGTTGTGGCCGTCTACGTTGACGACTGTGGCGTATATGTCATCCTCGATCGTGACGACCTTTATGCCGTTAACGATAGGCGTCTTGTCGTCCTGATCGAGAGTGTATCGGTTGAGCTGCGCCCGCTGTTCCAGCTTCCATTTGCTGAGATAGCAGGCCAGGGAGTCGTTGATTGCTATGGTGCGTCGGCTCATCTTCGATTTTGGCGGTCGGAGAGTCTTGTCATTGGTGAACTGCTTCGACACGCTTAACGTGCGCTGCCCAAGATCGATGTCGCCCCAAGTCAAGCCGAGCATTTCGCCGCGTCGGAGACCACATTGGAGCAAGAGCATGGTGCCCGTTGCCTTGGCCGACAGTGGTTCATCCATGAGGCAAGACAGAAATCGTGAAGCCTCGTCTGCCGTAAGCGGAGTTCTTTCCCTGTAAGTTGGTTTGGGAAGCTTGACTGGTGTGCACGGGTTGCGAAGGATGAGCTCGTTGTCCACGGCATCCTGAAGAATCTGTCGGAGTTTGACGTGCGTTCCGTGCAGCTCGGCTTCCGACATTCCCTTTTTGCGAGCGTCTGCGTAAATGTGCCGTATATCGTCTGGGTGGAGATCGGCAAGCCGGACGTGGGCGAACATCTTCTGAATGTGGCTAATGTAGTTGCCCTCACGGGCGTAGGCGAGCGGCGAAAGGCTACCTATCCTTAAACTGTGAAAGTCCTTGGCATATTCCGCGACGGTTCGATTTCCGTTATCCCGGACGAGCCCGGAGTTCAACTCTTCCTTGTATTCCTCCAAAGCCTTGCGGAGCATCGCGTTCCGTGTTCGCTTGTTCACGCCTTCGCAGTGTAGTGTCCTCTTGGGTGAATAGGCATACTTGCCGGTCTTTGGATCCTTGCCGAGGTTGAAGCGGTATTGGAATACGCCCTCTTTAACCTGGTATACGCTGCCGTTTCCGATGACTCGTGGTCTGGTGCTCATGATGGAATTCCTTGAGGGTAGGCTAGGGGCAAGCCCTTAAAGGCTTGCCCCTAGCCTACCCTCAAAATTCTACCCAATCAAGAGTGATTGGGTAGAATTAGGGTAGAAAGTTTTTGAATCTTATAAGTCGAGCTTCTTAAAAATAGCCTTTTTACATGCTGTTATACGAATCCAGAAGAAATTATAAAAAACCAGGTCAAATAGAAATACAAGACCTCCTAAAGCGGGTGTCGACGGTTCGAATCCGCCCGGGGGCACCAGAAAAATCGCAGGTCAGGAGTTAATTTTGCTTCTGACCTGTTCTGGTTTTAGGGTTAAGAACTGCTTTTGTTTGTAAATCTGGTAAGTAAATAATTTAACTTACCGAGTTTTCCACTGAAAACAGGAAATCACCATTTTGGGGATAAAAAGTTTTCAACAGCCGTTAGTCGGTTCCATTTTGGTGAAGCGCTTCCTCAATTTGGGTAAAAAATTTCACCATTTTGATGATTCGGCTGCTTTGAGTTTTTGATAAAAATGCCTGTTCAGAAGCTTGCGCTATACCCATTTTGGTGAAACCAATTAATAGAGAAATATACTATAAAGATATAGGGACGGCGATGCCGTCCTCTTCGCTCGCGAAGCTCGCTGCGCGGCCACGTACCGTGTCCTTGCCGCCGGCTGTGCCGTCGATTGATTCGCTCACTGCGTTCGCTGATTGATTGATGGACTAATCCGTTTTCTCAGTCACACCAGTCATGAGTGCAGCGATTGTCATGTCGAATCCGTTAGCAATTTTACAGAGGTTAGAAAGACTGACATTTCTTCGTCCGACCTCTATCGAGGCGTAGTAAGACCTGTCCATGCCGATGCGATTCGCAAATTGTACTTGAGAGTAACCAGACTGTGATCTTAATTCTTTGCAGCGTAGACCAAAGGATCGTTGTAGCGGCGAGATATCCATGACAAAAAGAGTCATGGATTGTTGTATAAAAGCCAACGGACTATATACAACAATCCCAGTTAAGGCGCATAATTATCTCTATTGGAAAGCACTCTGATGCCCAGTCGGATAGGGCACGGAAAAGGAATGGAACAGCACAATGACCCAGGGAAAGCATTTCGCCGCCGGTGGCGATCACTTCGCCGCACTGCCAAACAAAAAGATTCACACTCCGAAGGGGATCGCGCGTCTGACCGTCACCGCGGCGACCATGGCCGCCATGACCGGATCGAGCCTCATCTCACCGTTCACGGCATTCGCCCAGACCGGTGACGGGGGCACGCAGCACCCCGCCGTGATGTCGCCGATCGCCGCCCACGCCGGCGCGGCATCCGGTACCGGCGCGAAATCCGCCGCACAGACCATCGCGGACCTGCAGAAGGCAGTCGACGAGGCGAAGGCGAAGGAGGACGCCGCCAAGGCATCCTACAATGAGGTCGCCGGCCCCTACAACGAGGCGGCTTCCGCCCGCGACCAGGCCAAGGCATCCTACGATTCTGCAGTCAACGCCGGTACGGCAGCCGACCGAGCGGCAATGGACGAGTACGCCCGTCAGGTCGCGGAGGGCAAGGACGCCGCCGATGCCGCCGGCAAGGACCTCGAGCAGGCGAAGGCGGGTCTCGCAGACGCCAAGGCGGATGCATCCGAGAAGGACGAAGCGTACCAGTCCGCCCTCAAGGCGGCCCAAGATGCCAAGGACGCCCTCGATAAAGCCAAGGCCGATGCCGTAGGCGCCACCCCGGAGGCAATCAGTGCCGCCGAGCAGGCCGTGCGCGACGCCCAGGCTGCCGTGAGCAGGGCACAGGCCGAACTTGACAACGCCAACGCGACGCTTGCCGATGCCCAGTCCAAGCTGGTTGCGGCCCAGTCTGCAAAGGATTCCGCCGATGCCGTCCTCGCCGCAGCCCAGCAGAACAAGGACGCGGCGGATGCGAAGGCCGCAGCCGCCAGCGCCGCCTATGAGCAGGCAAAAGCCGACCTCGCCGCAGCGGAGGCAGGCGCCAGCGGTCCGGAGTACGATGCGGCAAAACAGAAGGTCACGGACGCGGAGGCAGCCCTCGCTGCCGCACAAGCGACACAGTCCCAGTGCGAGTCCGAGCTCGAGCAGGTACAGTCCGCTGCGGCAACGGCACAGGCCGACCTGAATGATGCCCAGGTGGCCCTCTCCGTAAAGCAGCAGGCCGCGGCCGATGCCGAATCCGGTGTGAACGCCGCCCAGTCCGCTCTCGATGCCGCGAACGCCGGTCTCGATGCGGCCAAGCAGGTGAATGCCGACGCCGTCGCCAAGCTGGATGCCGCGAAGCAGGCTGTCAAGGACGCAGAGTCCGCCAAGGCAACCGCAGACGTAGAGCTCGCGAACGCCAAGGCCGCAAAGGATACCGCAGATGCCGCCGTGACCGCCGCCCAGCAGAAGGTCGACGAGGCCCAGGCGAAACTCGATTCCGCCGACGCGCAGCTCAAGCAGGGAGCCATCGGCTTCTTCCGTGCCATGGGTGCCGAAGATGCAGCCAACATCATCCTGAACGCCAAATATGCCGGAAAGACCGAAGTCGGCAACTCCAAGGACGCCACGTCTCTTGACAATATGCTCAATGCGATCAAGTGGATGAAGTCCGTCAACGACTACCGCAAGTCGGTCGGCCTGTCCGAGCTCCATGTCACCTACAAGCTCATCGCCGGTGCGATCGCAGATGCCAACTACAGCGACACCGTGCTCGATCATGCCCGTCAATATGATTTTGCCGAAAACCTGGCATGGAATTACGGAATCGATCCGAGTGGGCAGTGGATCGAGCAGGAGAAGGGCTTTTTCGACAAGGCAACGGAGGCCCTTTATGGAGTCACCGGTCTTGTCGGCAAGGATGCCTATGATTTCTATGCAAAGAACGGTGTCGCAATCAACCATTGGATTGCAGACAACTGCCACTGGGAGAACGGCAGTAGCGGCACCGTCGGCCATTACATGAACATCATCAATCCCGAACTCGCCGTTATGGGAATGGCAACCTGCACCAAGGGCACCATGTCCGGGCTTCAGACACAGTGCTACACCGCAGAAATCTCCGGCTGGTCCGGCTCCGGTTGGAACATGAACCCCATCTCCGTCGACGAGTACGAGCAGAAGCTGACCTCCTATATCAACGGCCTCAAGAACGCCAAGAGCGCACTCGACGTAGCCAAGGCCGATCTCGCATCCAAGCAGCAGGCAGCCGCCGGCGCCGCCGCAACCGTCCAGCAGAAGCAGGACGCAGCGGATTCCGCACAGGCAGACGTCGATGCCGCGAAGCAGGACGTCACCGATGCCCAGCGTGCCGTCGATGCCGCCAAGGCTGATGTCGCCGCCAAGCAGCAGGGCGTCACGGATGCCCAGACCGAGCTTAATGCGGCGAAATCGGACCTCGATGCCGCCAACGCGGCAGTCGATACGGCAAAGTCGACCGTCCAGCAGAAACAGGTCGCCTTTGATGCCGCCAACGCAGCCGTAACGGCCGCACAGACCAAGCTGGATTCCGCCAAGGCGGACACCGAGGCCAAGCAGCAGGACGTCACGGTTGCGAACGCCGATCTCGCGAAGTTCTTCCAGGACGTCGCCGACGCCAAGAAGGCGCTCGATACAGCAAAGAGCGTCCATGACGCGGCGGTAGCCGATCAGGTCGAGAAGGTGACCGTCCTCGCCGCCGCCGAGCAAAAGGCAGACGCCACCGCACGCGCCCTCGCGGATGCCCAGCGTGCCGTCGATGCCGCAAAGGCCGACACCGACGTTGCCGCCGACAAGCTTACCGGCTCCCAGACTGATCTCGAGGACGCACAGTCGAACCTCGACATCCTCACCGGCCTTGCCGCGAAGCTCGCAGAGGCACAGCAGCGCGAGCAGGATGCAGTAAAGGCCGTCAATGACACCAAGGCCGCCCTCGCTGCCGCGAAGGCGGATACCATCGCCGCCGAGTCCCTGGTCTCCGCTGCCGAGCAGGCAAAGGCGCAGGCAGACGCCAAGCTGTCGAAGCTGAACTCCATCGATGCCGGCGCGGCGATCGCTTCCGGCCATGATGTGAACGCGAATGACGCCCTCAACGCGCTTTTCGCCGCCGCAGTCGAGGCACGTGCCAAGGTCGCGCCCGCCAAGGCCATCCTGGACGAGAAGCAGGCCGCGGTGGACGAGCTCCAGTCCGGCTACGATGCGGCACTCGCCGCCTACGAGCAGGCGAAGTCCGACCGCATCGCAGCGGAGCAGAAGCTTTCCGATGAGATCGCACGACAGGAGGCAGAGGAGGTCGCAAAGCAGCAGGTCGCAAAGCAGCAGGTGGCATACACCCCGAAGCACCTCGCCGGCACCGATACCGCTCAGCCCGGCAGCCTCGCCCAGACCGGCGACCGCGCGGGACTCATCGGCGAGACGTTCGCCATCGGCGGTACCGTCCTCGTGGCAGCCGGCGTCTTCCTCGATCAAAAGAAGCGCCGCGAGCAGATGTAAAAGCGAGCCGGGCGTTGGATATCGGCTAGTGTCCAACGCCCGGTTTCATGGACAGGGAGATCGGTGTGAGAACAAAGGCTATTATCGTTGCGCTTCTGGTGTGCCTTTCGGCACCTCAACTTGGATGTGCCAGCGTTGCAAAGCAAGGAAGCGGCTCTACGGAAAGGGCCGCCACAGCGGTAAAGAATAAAGACAAAAAGAAGCCAAGCGAAGAAAAGGCGGCGCAAACCTCTGGAACCAAGACCGAGGAGAAGAAAGAATCCGACGACAAGGACCAGAAGTCCGATGACTCCAAGAAGGAGGATAACAAGTCTTCCGATTCCTCGAAGTCGGACAACAAGGGCGATTCCTCCCAGTCCAAGCAGAATTCCGGCAATTCGCAGAGTTCCGGCAGCAACAATTCCTCTTCCAACGGCGGTAGCCAGAAGAAGTGGGTTGCCGAGCAGGGCCACTGGGAGACAGATTACAGCCAGGTCTGGGTACCGAATGTAGTGTATACGCGCCATGAACGTTGGATGTGCTCTGTATGCCATGCAACGTTTAACTCAGCAGCCGAAATGGACAATCATGTTATCTCTACCTACGGTGATGCACAACACCCTAATGGAGCTTCTGCAATCAATGATTCGTATACCACCTCTGAGGACCAGGGACATTATGAACAGCAGGCTACGGGACAGCATTGGGTTGTCGATGTAGCCGGTCATTGGGAGTAATGGGCATCGTTCCTCTTCTCTTCCATTCGGTAAATAAATATTTATTTGCGGGCGGCCGGTTTCGGCCGCCTTTTTTTTCAAGACTTTAGTCCGCTGGCCGCGCAGCGGCCAGCTTTAAACCACCCGCTACGCGGGTGGAGACAAACGGCTTTACAAAGCCACCCCTCCGACCGATATTGACGATTGTTCAGGCCGTCAAGAATTCGAGTCGAAGGG
>DXLW01000037.1:0-2872 GCA_019414505.1 Collinsella sp. | reverse complement strand
AAGGTGGCCATCAGGCAGGGCTACGGCTTCCGCAACATCGACAACCTGATCGCCCTCGTGATGCTCAGGTGCTCGGACCTGAAGCCGGCCCTGCCGGGGCGCGAGGCGTAGGGACTACCCACACGAACTCACGAAGGCTCAAATAAACCTGTCCCTTTTTGGCAGGTTAGTCCCAGAAGCTGTCTTCCTCATCCTCGGACTTGGGTCCGCGGTCGACGTACATCTTATGGGTACGCTTCTCCATTACAAAGGCAAGAATCGCAAATAACAGGATGCCGCCGGCGAAAAGGATGGCAAAACCGGTGCGGGTGCCAAACAAAAAGGAAAAAACTGCGTCCATTGGGTGCCTTCTTGCGTAGTTGAGTTGGGTCGTAAACGCTCATAAGTATATACTTGCCCATACATGTACAAGGTTGCAACCTAAATGGAATGTATATCGCCGGAGGATCTAATGCTTGATATCAAGTTTGTTCGCGAGAACCCCGATGCCATCGATGTCGCCATGGCTAACCGCCAGACGTCTTGGGATCGCGAGAAGTTCTTTGAGCTCGACGACGAGCGCCGTGCCGTCATCACCGAGGTCGAGGAGCTCCAGGCTACGCGCAATGCCGAGTCCAAGAAGATCGGCGCCCTGATGAAGGAGGGCAAGAAGGACGAGGCCGAGGCCGCCAAGGAGGCCGTGCGCGCCGTCAACGAGAAGATTGACGGTCTGGCCGAGCGCCGTACTGCTCTCGAGCAGGAGCAGTACGACTTCATGGCTCACCTGCCCAACATTCCTTGCGAGGCCACGCCGTACGGCAAGGACGAGGACGAGAATATTGAGCGCCGTCGTTGGGGCACCCCGCGCGAGTTCGACTTCGACTTTAAGCCGCATTGGGATCTGGGCACCGATCTGGACATCCTCGACTTCGAGCGCGGCAACAAGCTCTCCGGCAGCCGTTTTACCGTTCTCGGTGGCGCTGGCGCCCGCCTGGAGCGCGCCCTCATCAACTTCTTCCTCGATACGCACACCAGCCGTGGTTTTAAGGAGTGGTGGCCGCCCATCGTCGTCAAGCGTCAGACCATGTTTGGCACGGGTCAGCTGCCCAAGTTCGAGGACGACGCCTACCACGTCTCGGGCGACAACTTCCTGATTCCCACCGCCGAGGTCGTGCTCACCAACCTGCACGCCGGCGAGGTCCTCGACGCCGACACCCTGCCGCGCCGCTACACCGCCTTCACCCCCTGCTTCCGCGAGGAGGCCGGTTCCGCCGGTCGCGACACCCGCGGCATCATCCGTCAGCACGAGTTCGACAAGGTCGAGATGGTCAAGTTCGCTAAGCCGGAGGAGTCCGACGAGGAGCTCGAGAGCATGACCGCCGAGGCCGAGTACCTGCTGCAGCAGCTGGGCCTTCCGTATCGCGTGATTAGCCTGTGCACCGGCGACTTGGGCTTCTCTGCCCGTCAGACCTACGACGTCGAGGTTTGGCTGCCGAGCTACAACGCCTACAAGGAGATCAGCTCCTGCTCCAACTGCGGTGACTTCCAGGCTCGCCGCGCCAACATCAAGTATCGCGACCCCGAGAACTTCAAGGGTTCGCGCTACCTGCACACCCTCAATGGTTCCGGCCTGCCGGCCGGCCGCACCATGGCCGCCATTCTGGAGAACTACCAGAACGCCGACGGCACCATCACGATTCCCGAGGTTCTGCGTCCTTACATGGGCGGCCTCGAGAAGATCGAGCCGGTCGCGTAACTTGCCTGCATAGGGGATATGCAAGGGCGCTCCTTCGGGGGCGCCCTATTTCGTGCGCAGGTCCATACCATGCCGTGCGGACAGCTCAATAGAAAACACACGAACAACTGTTCTGTATACAGCCATCTACCTGCTATGCTTTTGCTAAATAAGAGCGAGAGAAAGGGGACGCGATGGAGCTGTTTGATGATCGGGTGGTTTTGTTTGAGAGCGACGAGGGCGGGGAGTACCTGCTTGTAACGTGTGAGCCGTCTGGCATGGGCGGCCTGGTGGTTCGGCAGACGAGTGAGGGTCCGTTGACACAATGGTGCTTTGAGGAGTCGCCGCATGTGGTCGAGACGTTTGTGGCGCACGAGGGGCTTGTGGCGCTGGAGCAATTCTATGGAGTTGGGACTTCCAACCAGGTCGCGCGCATGCTGAGTATCTCGTTTGCCGATTATGATTGTGCCCAGCGGGTGAGATCGCTCCTGAGGGAACTTGATGCCAAGTTCGACGTGATCGAAAAGCCAATCGATCGTACGGGGAACAGCGGTATATGCGGAGCAGCATGACAAAACTGCGTTCCACAAAAAAGTTTGAGATTGTGCTTGACTCCAATAAGCTAAAGTGGTTTTATATGTCTTGCGCTGCGGCGTTACCTCAGCTGGATAGAGGGTCTGACTACGAATCAGAACGTCATAGGTTCGAATCCTATACGCCGCACCAATTGAAATCGAAAGCCTCCGGCAACGGGGGCTTTTCTTTTACGTCGGCACTGCATGGATTCGAACCTCGGTCGAGGCGCGGGCGTAAAGAAAACGCGGAGCGTTTTAGCCCGCGGGCGAGCACGCCGGCAGGCGGGCGAAGCCGGTGCGGATCCGCGCAGCGGATGCGCGGAATCCTATACGCCGCACCAATCGAAATCGAAAGCCTCCGGCAACGGGGGCTTTTCTTTTATGGCAACACCGCATGGATTCGAACCTCGGTCGAGGCGCGAGCATCTTAATCATTACTTCGTGGTTGATTTCCGATCCCAACCGAACACATTGAGCTGACGGCACGCTCCCGCAGTTAACCGAACGCCCCCGAGGTCCTATCCGGGCCCCGGGGGCGGCATTTTCCCAGTTGAAGGAATGGTGGAGATGTGTTTCGATGGGT
>DXLW01000036.1:0-80933 GCA_019414505.1 Collinsella sp. | reverse complement strand
AAGGTGGCCATCAGGCAGGGCTACGGCTTCCGCAACATCGACAACCTGATCGCCCTCGTGATGCTCAGGTGCTCGGACCTGAAGCCGGCCCTGCCGGGGCGCGAGGCGTAGGGACTACCCACACGAACTCACGAAGGCTCATAAAAATGATCCGTTTTCCTCCGTCCCCAACGGATCATTTCCGACAGCGAAAACCCGCCAGATCGAGCAAGGTGCCTTCAAGCAAAATGGCGCCGCAGGTTGAGCATAAGTCAGCGAGCGGGCCGCATTTGAGACAAGGTGATGTGAAACGAAAGGGCGCTGACCTTCTGGTCGCGCCCTTGAAGTTGAACGTCAGATTGTCCAAATGCGGCCCGCGCAGCGTCGGCTGGTCCGCCGTTCGTTAGAACGGCGGAACCTGAGACGTAACCCCTAAGGCCGCTGGCCCATGCCACCCTCGAGGGTGACGGTCTCGCCGTTCATATACTTAAAGTCGGGGCCGCAGAGCTGAACGACCACGCGGCCGATCTCCTTCTCGACGTCGCCGTAGTGGCCTGCCGGCGGCATGTGGACGTTGGCCTTAAACGCCTCGGGATAGGCATCCTGGAAGTTCTCGAGCGCAGCAGTCCAGGCAAGCGGGCACACGATGTTGACGTTGATGCCGTCGGGGCCCCACTCGTTGGCGGCGACGCGAGTCAGACCGCGGATGCCCTCCTTGGCGGCTGCATAGCTGCACTGGCCGTAGTTGCCAAACAGACCGGCGCCCGAGGCAAAGTTGACCACGGAGCCCTTGGTCTCCTTCAGGTGCGGATAGGCCTTCTGCATGTACAGATAGGTAGCATACAGACCGGAGTAAATGGCCAGGTTAAACTGGTCCATGGTGTGATCGGCGATGGTCACGCCCGAGGCGCTGGCCTGAGCATTGTTGACGACGGCGTCGATGCGGCCGAACTCCTCAATGGCCTTGTCGATGACGTTCTGGACGACGGCCTCGTTGTCCTGACCAGCCGAGACATCGGCCTGAACAGGCAGAACCTTGACGCCGTACTCGGCCTCGAGAGACTCCTTGGCGGCCTCGAGCTTGGCAACGTTGCGGCCGGTGATGACGAGGTTCGCGCCCTCCTTGGCAAATGCGATATCGATGCCGTAGCCGATGGAGCCAGCGGAACCGTCCTTGAGCGTGGCCTTGCCGCCGCCGGTGACGATCACGGTCTTACCAGTGAAAAGTCCCATACAAAGTCCTTTCAAATCGCGACGGGCACGCCCGCCGACTGCGCGTGTCCAACTTCACGCGCCAAAAGCTGAGATGCAACTTTAGCGTGTTCAAGCGAAAATAAAAGACCGCGGTAGGCGAACGGCACCACGTCGTTCGGCGAAGGGATTGTCAAGTACAAACTGGATAAAACGGCCGAGTTATTGTTATCAGATCGAGCAATCGAACACGTTTTGAAACTTTGCTGCGGCGCGCGGGATGTCGGCGCGAGACTTTATCATAGGGTGACAAACAACGATGAGGAGCACATGCCTATGACAGACGAGCTGGACCCCCAGACTCAAGAGCATATTGATGATCCTGCAGACGTCACCGCAGATACTGACGCTGTGACCTGCGATGGTATCGACATCGACGACCCCATCTTGGGCGAAAGCGCTGCGGCGGAAACCCCCGAAACAGAAAACGCCGATGAGCAAAACGACGATGCGCCCGCTCAGGACGACGCCCCTGTACAGGACGACGCCCCGCAAGCAGCGGGCCCCATCGAGGTGTCTTCGGAAGAAGAGCTCGATGCCGTCATGGACTCCATGATGGATGCTGTCAAAGCGATGAAAAACGCCGTCGCCGATGCCGATATTGATGCCGAGGAAGAGGAGGCCGCCGAGGCGGCCTCGACCTTTGTGCCCGGCGAGACTCCGGTTGCCGACCAGGGCAGCACCATGCCCTCGTTTCTGCAGCTCGAGCACCCCACGATTGGCGCCGATGCGGTCGATCCGCACGCAGCAGGCTTTTCTGTGGTCGAGGGCGGTACCGGCAATATCGCCGCGCCGCAGGCTGCCGATGCGGACGCTGCCGACACCGCTCGCCCGACCGCCCCGCATTCCCCCGCCGCGAGCCGCGATCTGGGGACCGCCGTCTCGAACACTGCGAACGCCGTGGGCACCTTTATCGCCCAGGGCGCCTCGGCCATGCGCGAGATGAATGCCGCGAAAAAGGCACTTGCCGATGCCCGCGCCCACCTGGCCGAACTTGAGCAGCGCATTGCCGATCAGGCCGAGGAACTCGAAACGCGCCAGGATATCGCAGGCCGCTACGACCAGATCGTCGCCGACCAGCGCCAGGCGATCGCCACAGCGCAAAAGACCGCTGCGGCAGCCGAGATTGACCGTGATGCCCACGCCGCCAAAGCGACAGAGCTCAAGGGGCAGTTCGAACAAATGAAGACAGAGGATGACGCGACTGAGCTCCGCCTGAAGGCCGCGCTCGATGCCGTGGAGGCCCGCGAGGCGAGCTCGCGCGAGACCGGCAACCGCCTCGTTCGCCGTCTTGAGGATTCCAAGCGCATCCGCGACAAAGTGCAGGCCGAGCGAGACGCCGGCATTGCCGCCGCACAACAAACCGTCGACGCCACGCGCGCCCAACTCGAGACGCTGCGTCATGAGTATGCCGAGCTGCAACGCAATCCCTCGGCAAATCCCGCCAACTATACGGTGCGCACCAGCGAGCTCTCGATGCAAATCTCCGACACGGCAGATGCCCTGCGAAAAGCCGAAGAAGATGTCCCACGCATCACCGCCGACCTTGAGCACTCGCTTGCCGCAGCCGAGCAGGCCGTCGAACAGGCGCAGGCCCCCATCGCCGACGCCAAGCGAGCCCATCAGGCCGTGACGGCAGAGGCCGATGCCGCGCGCGACGAGCTGCAGACCGCAAAAACCGCCGCCGCGACTCGTCAGCGCGAACTGCGCGAGAAGATCACTGCCGAGGACAAGGCACGCCGGGACCAGGAGCAGACCATCGCCAACGCCCAAGCAGATGCCGCACATGCACAGTCGATCATCGAGCAGGCGACCGAGGTACACGACCACCCAGAGATCACTGAGTCGCTTGCAGGATCCTTGGCCCGAGACAAAGCCGAACACGCCGAGACCGAGCGAGAGGTTACCCAGCTCGAAGCCACCGAGGACGCGGTGCGCGAGCGTACCCGCGACTCACGCATCAAATTCACCGGCGCCATCGTCTGCATCGTCGCCGCAATCCTGGCGATCATCCTAGTCTGGCTGTTCGCGAGCAAGTAGTCATTTAAGAACGTCCCCAATGACTACAAGGAGTGTCCCAAACTGCCGGCAGAAAAGGAACGTCCCTAACTGCCGCATCCGGAGCAAGACAGCGCCGCAGGTAGAGGACGGACAGCGAGCGGGCCGCATTTGAGACAAGGTGACGTGAAACGAAAGGGCGCTGACCTTCTGGTCGCGCCCTTGAAGTTGAACGTCAGATTGTCCAAATGCGGCCCGCGCAGCGTCGCCCGGTCCGCCGTTCGGCAGAACGGCGGAATCTTCCTGGTCATGCCGCCGAAGTTGAAAGGCAGATTGCCGCTCTGGCGGGTTTGCAGCGTCGACCGGTTACGGCGTTTGTAAAACGCCGTAACCTACTGAATGAGCATTGCGTCGCCAAAGCTGAAGAAGCGGTAGCGCTCCTCGATGGCGGCGGCGTAGGCATCCATGATCTGGTCGCGGGAGGCAAGCGCGCTTACGAGCATCATGAGCGTGGAGCGCGGCACGTGGAAGTTCGTGATCAGCGCGTCAACCACGTGATAGGTCGAGCCGGGCATGAGGTAGAGCTGCGTCGTCGCATTCTCGCGCACCACGATGTCACCGCGGCCGAGCGTGTCGGCCCCGTCCTCGCGGCCCTCAAAATAGCGCGCCGTCACAGCCGGATCGGACACCGGCGCGTCCGCGTCAAACGCGCTCTCGAGCGAGCGCACTGCGGTAGTGCCGACGGCGATCACACGATGGCCCTCGGCCTTCGCCTTATGCACAGCGTCGACAACCTCCTGCGACACGTGGTAGCGCTCGGTGTGCATCACGTGCTGTGTAGGGTCGTCCTCCTCCACCAGACGGAAGGTATCGATACCCACCTCGAGCTCGACGGCGGCAAACTTCGCACCCTTGGCCTCGATAGCGGCCATGAGCTCGGGAGTAAAGTGAAGACCCGCCGTAGGAGCGGCAGCCGAGTGCTCCTCCTTCATGGCGTAGACGGTCTGGTACTTCTCGGGATCGCCCTCGTAATCGGTAATGTAGGGCGGCAGCGGCACGTGGCCGGCAGCGTGGATGGCCTCGTCGAGCGTGCGCGGGTCGCCGGCGGCATTGCAACCGGCCGGCTCAAAGCGCACCAGACGGCCACCGCGGCTATCGGTAACAAAGTCGACGACCTCGGCCGTCAGCACCACGGGCGCGCCCTCGGGCGCATGGGCGCCGCCCGCACGATACTCAATCTGAGCACCGGGCTTCAGGCGCTTACCCGGCTTGACCAGGCACTCCCAAACGTGACCCAGCGGATCCACATCCTCGCGGCGCTTGAGCAGCAGCGTCTCGACCACGCCGCCCGAGCCGGCCTTGCGACCGATCAGGCGGGCCGGCATCACGCGCGTCTTGTTGATGACGAGCACGTCGCCCGGCTCGATATAGTCGATGATGTCGCGGAAGATGCGGTGCTCAACGGTACCGCCGTGCTCCAACGGCGTTCCCGCCCGGGAGCCCTTGCGATCCACCACCAACAGGCGGCAGGAGTCGCGCGGCTCGGCAGGAGCCTGTGCAATCAGTTCCTCAGGAAGGTTATAGTCAAAATCATCGGTACGCATAGACACGTCGGATACTCCTTATATAGCTAAAGTCCGCTCTACATCCTAGCAGGCTGACGTCCCAAGTGAACTACTTTTTGGCGGCTTTGCGCTCGTCGCGGATGCGGGCGCGGTCCATGGCCGCCTCGACGGCCGAGAATCGGCAGCCGCAGTAGTTCTGCCGATACATGCCCAGCTCGCGCGAACGGCGTGTCGCCTCGGGGTAATACGGGCGAAAATCGCGAATCACCGGGGTGAGCCCATGTGCCGCCGCCAAGCGCTCAAGCACGTCATTGCAGGTATCGAACAGCTGGTACGGCGAGACGGCGAGCGTCGTGCCCACAAACTCAAACCCGCGCTCCTGGGCCACGCGGCACGCCTCGGCCAAGCGCAAGGCATAGCACGCGCGACAGCGACGAGGCCGATCGGCGCCCAGCGGTGCCACGCCGGCCTCCCAGCGCTTCCGGTCCTCCCCCGCCTCGATAAGCTCGATGTCGCCATCGGCACACCACCGGCGCAGCTCGTCCAAACGCCGCTGCCATTCATCGTGAGGCTGAATATTGGGGTTTGTCCAGCAGATTGTGGGCTCAAACCCTTCCTCGCGCAGCAGGCGGACCGGCTCAAGCGAGCACGGCGCACAGCACGCATGCAGCAACAACGGCTTCATCGACATCTCCTCTCCCGCAATGATTTTTTAATCCCCGTCCCAGAAAAATCATTCCAAAAAGACTACTTTGCGAAAAAGCGCACGCCAAAGGACGTGTCCTCGCAGGCAACAATGCGGCGATCGCGCAGAATGGTTCGCACGTAGTACCAGTCGCCCACACAGCCCGACAAATGCAAGCCGGCCGCCAGGTAGCACAGCAGCGGATAGCCCGAGAACGCAAACCCCAGGGCAAACGCTGTCGTCACAACAACCGTCGGCGCCAGGCAAACTGCCACGTACCGCCGGCGCGAATACACCACGCCCTCGGCGCAGGCATAGATCATCGCCGTCTCGCGATTCGCCCCAAAGGTCACCTGCGCGCCCGCAGGCGCCAGCAGCTTAAAAAACACACCGTGCACCAGCTCGTGCACGCCAAATGACGCCGCCGAAACCGCAGCTAAGCAGACTATCCAGCCCAAGACCGTGGTCCAGCCGCCCGCGTCAGCCGCATCCAAGTCCGCAGGCCCGCCCATCAGCATAAACACCGGCACCAAGCACACAGCAAATGCGCCGAGCACGGCCATCCCCCACACAAAGCAGGCGTGCAGAAAATCCTCGTCTTCAAACGCATGTATGTTGGAAATCTCATTCATAGCATCTTAGGATAGCGCCCCTGCCACGTACCCGTCCGCATGTGCGATAATGTCGAACGATATGCACGAATTGACCACCGCGCCGCCGAGCCCCACGCCCGGCTGCGCTCTCACCATATGCGAAGGAGTCCCATGGCATCCAAATACTCCATGAACGACCGTCCCAGCTGGCCTCGCCGCGCCATCGTTACCGCCGGCGAGCCCTACGGCAACAAGGGCCTTCACTTTGGCCACGTCGGCGGCGTCTTTGTCCCGGCCGACTTCTTCGCCCGCTTCCTGCGCGACCGTCTGGGCCGCGAGAACGTCATCTTCACCTCGGGCACCGACTGCTACGGCTCGCCCATCATGGAGAGCTACCGCAAGCTCAAGGAGAACGAGGGCTACGACAAGTCCATCGGCGAGTATGTCGAGTCCAATCACTCCCGCCAGGCCGCGACCCTCAACAACTACAACATCAGCTGCGATATCTACGGCGGCTCGGGCCTTGAGCCGGCCGCGCAGATTCACAACGAGGTGACCGCCGAGATTATCAAGCGCCTGCACGAGCAGGGCACCATCTCCAAGCGCTCCACGCTGCAGTTCTACGATGCCAAGGCCGGCACGTTCCTCAACGGCCGTCAGGTAATCGGCCGCTGCCCCATCCAGGGCTGCAAGTCCGAGAAGGCCTATGCCGACGAGTGCGACCTGGGTCACCAGTTTGAGCCCGAGGAGCTCATCGCGCCCAAGAGCCAGCTCACCGGCGAGGTGCCCGAGCTGCGCCCGGTCGACAACCTCTACTTTGACCTGCCGGCCTACCTCGACTTTATGAAGACCTATACCGCCAAGCTCGCCCAGAACCCGCAGGTTCGCTCCGTGGTCTCCAAGACCATGGAGGAGTGGCTGCTGCCGGCCCAGCTCTACATCCAGAACAAGTTCCGCGAGGCCTTCGATGCCGTCGAGGATCAGCTTCCTGAGCACACCGTGCTGGAGCCCGAGGGCAACAAGAGCAGCTTTACCGTCACCTTCCCCAGCTGGAAGGAGCGCGACGATGCCCACGCGGTGCTCGCCAACGGCGGCGTGCGCTTCCGCAGCGGCAAGGCACTCGTGCCCTTCCGCATCACCGGCAACATCGACTGGGGCGTTCCGGTGCCCGAGGTCGACGGCGTCTCCGACGTCACCTGCTGGTGCTGGCCCGAGAGCCTGTGGGCGCCCATCAGCTATACGCGTACCGTGCTCGCGCGCGATGCCAAGGCCGCCGGCGTGACCGAGGGCGTCGCCGCCCAGGATGCCGCCCTCATGGGCGAGCCCGCTGCCGACTCCACGCAGGTGCCCGCACCCACCTACCAGCACAGCTCGCTCGACTGGCGCGACTGGTGGTGCTCTGACGACGCTCAGATTTACCAGTTTATCGGTCAGGACAACATCTATTTCTACTGCATTGCGCAGACCGCCATGTGGGAGGCCCTGGGCTGGGACCTCACGCAGAGCACCGTCAGCGCCTGCTACCACCTGCTCTACATGGGCAAAAAGGCCAGCTCGTCCTCGCAGACGCCTCCCCCGCCGGCAGACGACCTGCTCAACCACTACACCTGCGAGCAGATGCGCGCGCATTGGCTGTCGCTCGGCCTGTCCGAAAAGCCGGTGAGCTTTAGCCCCAAGGCATATGACACACGTGTGACCGGCAAGGACAAGGACGGCAACGAGGTGCGCGCCTGCGACGACAAGCGCGTTATCGACCCGGCCCTTAAGGAGAGCGCGCTGCTGACCGGCGTGTTCAACCGCCTGGCCCGCAGCTGCTTCTACGGCGTCGCCGTCAAGGAGGGCGACGAGAGCCCCTACCGCAACGGCTGCATCCCCGCCGGTGCCGCTTCTGCCACCGTGGTCGAAGCCGCCCAACAGGCAGCCCTCGCCTTTGAGCAGGCCATGTACAAGTTCGAGACGCACCGCGCGCTTGCCGTGTGCGACGACTACCTGCGCGCCGCCAACAAGCGCTGGAGCGACGCCTCCAAGGCCGCCAACAAGCTCGAGGGTAATGAGGCAAACGCCGCGATGACGCAGGCCCTCGTCGACGCCTTTACCGAGCTGCGCGTGGCGACCGTCCTGATGCACGGTATTGTGCCGGCCGGCTGCGAGCTCATCTGCGAGTACTTCGACGTCGATCCGGTCGCCTTCTTTAGCTGGGATAACATCTTTGCCTCCACGGACGAGTTTGTGGAGAGCCTGGGCGAGAAGCCCGGCGAGCACTGCGTGAAGCCGCTGCCCCCGCGCTTCGACTTCTTCAGCAAGCACGAGAGCCAGTACTAAAGCACGCCTGCAGCAACGCGCCCGGGAATGATTATTCTGGGACGGGGATTAAAAAATCATTCCCGGGCGCCACAGTACAGTCTTTTGTGACGGGGGTCATGGAATGATTTTTTAATCCCCGTCCCAGAATAATCATTTAGGTGGAAGGAAAGACGGATGTCCAAGCCGCGTCGTCGTAAGCAGAAAAAGCAGGTCAAGCCCGAGCTCAAGCTTAGGCAGTTTGCTGCCACCGAGCTTTCCGACCAGCTTGCCGCCCAACACTCCGCCGCCGACCTGCCGCGCTTTATGGTCGACACGGTCGCCGGCGCCTATGCGCCCGCCGATGCCGAGCTCATGATCGAGGGCTTTGGCGCCGCAGCCGCACGCCCGGTCACGCTGCGCGCCAACACGCTCAAGGCAACCGCCGAGGACATCGCTGCGGCGCTCGATGCCGCTGGCATCGCCCACAACCCCGTCGCCTGGTACCCGGACGCCTTTATCCTGCCCGAGGCCCAGGTTTCCGATCTGTGGGATCTCGACATCTACCGCGACGGCAAGATCTATCTGCAGAGCCTGTCGTCCATGATGCCGCCGTTGGTCCTGGGCGCCCAGGCAGGCGAGGACATCCTGGACATGTGCGCAGCCCCTGGCGGCAAGACGACGCAGATCGCCGCCCTCACCCAGGGCCAGGCACACCTCACGGCCTGCGAGATGAGCATTCCCCGCGCCGAAAAGCTTGAGTCCAACCTCCACCGCCAAGGTGCCAAAAACGTGCCCGTCATGCGCATCGACGCACGCGAGCTCGACGAGTTCTTCCGCTTTGACCGCATCCTGCTCGACGCTCCCTGCACCGGCACGGGCACCGTCATCAGTGGCAACGAGAAAAGCCTGCGCGGCCTCACCGAGCAGTTGCTGAACAAGTGCGCCCGCTCGCAGCGAGCACTTCTGGACCGCGCCATGGGAGCCCTCAAACCGGGCGGCACGCTCGTCTATTCCACCTGTTCGATCATGCCGCAGGAAAACGAGGACGCCCTGCAAGAGGCCCTCGACAAGCACATGGATTGCGAGCTTATCCCCCTCGACGGCACACCGAGCGAAAGTGAAACGCGTCGCGCCCAGGATGCCGGCGAGGAGCCGCATATCGAGCGCAACGCCCTCACCGAGGCCATCGCTGCCGGCCATGTCTCGGCCGTCGCCAACGGTATGCCCGGTACGCTGACCATTCCGCCTAGCCGCGACTTTGAGGGCTTCTACATTGCCCTGATCCGAAAACGCAGCTAGCGCACGGATCCAAAACTCAACAAGCTATCTCCGTGCGCGTTTGCCCTGCTGGTCGCGATGCTGTTTAAGCATCGTGCGCTCCTTGCGTTCGGCCCTTTTGCCCTTAATGGCCGTGACCACAAAGTAGATGACCGCGGCGGCAACGATTGCGCCCACACACAGGCCAATCGAGCCAAACATTGCTGTCAATTCCATACCGCGTCACCTCTCTTTTAAACGGGACTTTCAAGATAGCACCTCGATCCCCGCCACCACAGCTCCTTCACGTTCGCCTGCCCTTCGGTCTAACGGATGGCACGGCGGGGAAAAATCAACTCGTCAAACGATTTAGCATTCGCAATTCCGGCTGCATAGCGCCGGCCGTTATCACATAGAATCGAGCCTCCATGGATACCCTCAACGATCTAAATGAGCGCGTCGACGCCTTCGTCGGCACCAGCTCCTTCGACACGCCTGCGGCGGCAAACGACCAAGCTCCCATCGATGTGCCCGCCGAGGTGCACAAGGACATCGTCGCCTCGGTCGATTTTTCCGAGGTCGAGCTTGCAGACGAGTTCACCGAGCCCCAAGTAGCCGTCACGCCCAACGGCCTGCTCCCTATGGAGCCCCTGCCCATCGACGGACGCCTGCGCAAGGCTGCCCTTCGCATGCCCGACGAGATCGAGGAGGCCAGCGGCTTCACGCTCTTTGGCCGACGCATCAAGTCGCTCATTTACACCACCGATGTCGCGGTTATCCGCAACTCCAACGCCGACGCCGTCTTTGCGGTCTACCCTTTCACGCCGCAGCCCGCCATTACGCAAGCGCTGCTGACCGTCGCCGAGTGCCCGGTCTTTGTAGGCGTGGGTGGCGGAACTACGACCGGTAAGCGCTCCGTGCAGATGGCAGCCGTCTCCGAGATGCAGGGCGCGGCGGGCTGCGTGGTCAACTCCCCCGCTACTGCCGAGATGGTCGAGCACATCACCAACATCGCCGACATCCCCGTCATCGCCACGGTCGTTCGCTGCGACGACGATGCCCACGCCAAGGTGCGCGCTGGAGCCAAGATTCTCAACATCGCCGCCGGCAAGAACACGCCCCAGGTCCTACGCGAGCTGCGCGAGCACTATCCCAACCTGCCGCTTATCGCGCCGGGCGGCAAGACGCCCGAGAGCATTCGCGAGACCATCGCCGCCGGCGCCAACGCCATCATCTGGACACCGCCTTCGGCCCAGCAGCTACAGACCGACATGATGCAGCGTTATCGCAAGATGAAGGAAGACGCCACACCTGTCATCTCGCGCGACGACGTGCCCATTATCGACCAGGTCGCCGCCGCCGAGGTCAGCCAAGTCGAGAACATGAATCCCGATGTGCCGATTCCCGACGAAGTCATCGAGCGCGTCGCTTCGATCCACGAGCGCGTCGAGGAGCATCGCGCCAACCGCGGCCTCAAGCCGTCACTGCACGGCTTTTTCTTCCGCGGAAAGAAACGCTAGCAAAACATCTTGGCCCGCCCCACAAACGTGAGGCGGGCCGTTTTCGTTTGAGCAATCATGCAGCGACGTGATGGGGCAAATTAATCCACGCGCTTGTCGCCCATAAAGAAGAGCGCCACCGTACCAGGTCCGGTATGCGAGCCAATCAGAGTACCGATGTCATTGATCTCAATCTTGCCTTTAAGCTGCGGAACCTGTTCCTCAATCAGCGCCGCGACCGCCTCGGCATCCTCGCGGCACGCCGACTGCGACATGATGCACTTACCCGAATAATCTGCACCGTCCTGCACGTGTGCCATCATGGTCTTAGCCATCTCGGAAATCGCTCGCTTCTTAGTGCGAATCTTCTCACGTGGCGACAGCTTACCTTCGCAATCGACCGTCATAAGCGGGCAAATCTTGAGCGCCGTGCCGATGATCGCGCTCGCGGCCGAAATGCGACCGCCGCGCAGGTAGCTCGACAGATCGGTCGAGAAGAACCAGTGGTGCAGGTTGAGCTTGTGCTCCTCGATCCAGGCAGCCGTCTCGTCGAGTGAAGCCCCACTATCGCGCACATCGGCGGCATATTCCAACAACAGGCCAAAGCCCGAAGACGCCGCCAGCGAATCGATGACGCGCACCTTGCCGCCCTCGGGATAGCGATCCGCAAGCATCTGCGCCGCGACGCAGGCCGATCCATACGTGCCCGAAATACCCGACGACAACGTCAGGTGCAGCACGTCTTTACCCTCGGCAACAAACGGCTCCCAAAACTCCTCGTACTCACCCACGCTCACCTGAGACGTCTTGGGCATGGCGCCCGCGGCAATCTGGGCAAAAAACTCGTCCGGCGTAATCGACTGATACAGATCGTCCGTATAGACAACATCGTCGATCTCGTAATGAAAACACACGACAGGGATATTGCGCGACGCAAAGAACTCACGGGTTCGATCGGCGGCGGATTCACAGGTCAGGACAAAATCACTCATATGAGGCTCCTTACTCATTGCTGCGCAAATTATCGCACAGTGAGCCTACATGCGGTACATATGTCCACTATTTACCAAATCGAACCAAAAATAGTGAACATCTTTACCACCATCGTCTCCACCGACCCGACGCATAAATATCTGAGAAAACACCCTCTGTCGTCTCCACCCGACCAACACATCTACCTTCACTAAATCGATTTACCAAACCGTTCAGCCGACAATTCAGCCGCTGGCGCAAAATCGAAACAAAAGCGGCGCATACTGATAAACGTTTGACGCTGTTTATCAGTTTTACCAGCCCCATCGGAAGGTGTTTCATGGTCGCATTCGATCGCAATCCGCAAGACTTTAAGTATCTGCGCCTGCTGTCGAGACAGTTTCCCGCCGAGCAATCCGCGTTTACCGAGATCATCAATCTCTCGGCAATCCTCAACCTACCCAAAGGCACCGAGCATTTTATGAGCGACGTGCATGGCGAGTACGAAGCCTTTATGCACATCCTCAATAACTGCTCGGGCGTCGTGCGCGAGCATGTCGACGAGATCTTTGGCGACACGCTCTCCTTTGACGAAAAGGGCGAGCTGTGTACGCTCATCTACTACCCGCGCGAGAAGATCGACCTGGTCCGCAGCCGGCGCGAGGACTCGCCAACCTGGTACAAGACGATGCTTGACCAGCTCATCATGGTCGCTCGCTCACTTTCAAGCCGCTACACGCGCTCCAAGGTGCGTAAGGCCATCCCGCGCGACTACGCCTACATCATCGACGAGTTGTTGCACACGCACCCGGACGAGAACAACTATCGCGTGCGCTATCACGAGCGCATCGTGGAGTCCATCCTAGAGACCGCCAGCGCCGACGACTTTATCGAGTCGCTCGCCTCGCTCATCAAGCGCCTGGCCGTCGACCACCTGCACCTGGTGGGCGACATCTTCGACCGCGGCGGCGGCGCGGCCAAAATTATGGACCGTCTGTTCACCTACCATTCACTCGACATCCAGTGGGGCAACCACGACCTGCTGTGGATGGGCGCTGCGGCCGGTGAGCCCGCCTGCATCGCCACGGTGTTGCGCAACAACCTACGCTACGACAACTACGAGATCCTGGAGAACGACTACGGCATCTCGCTGCGTGAGCTTGTCGCCTTTGCCGATGCCACCTACACCGCCGGTGAGTCCATCACCCCGCTGATCAAGGCCATCAACGTGCTGCTCTTTAAGCTCGAGGGCCAGATTATCCAGCGCCACCCCGAGTTCGATATGACCGACCGCCTGTTACTCGACAAGATCGACCACGACACCGGCACGGTCACGCTCGCCGACGGCAGCGTGTGGCCGCTCACGACCAACGACTTCCCCACCGTCGACCCGGCGGACCCCTACACGCTCACGTCTCAGGAGCAGCACATCATCGACAAGCTCGTGTCCGAGTTTGTAACCGCCGATCACCTGCATCGCCATATCGATTTCCTCTACACCCACGGCTCGATGTACAAGGTCGCCAACGGCAACCTGCTCTTCCACGGCTGCGTTCCGCTCAACGAAGACGGCACCTTTAGTAGCATGAACTGCCTGGGCACCTGGCACGCTGGCCGCGATTATCTCGATTTTTGCGACCACATCGCCCGCCGCGCGTGGCGCGTGGGCGACCGCGATGCCCTCGACTGGATGTGGTACCTGTGGATTGGCTTCAATTCACCCGCCAGCGGACGCCTGGTGCGTACCTTTGAGCGCGCCTATATCGCCGATAAGAGCACCTGGGTCGAGCCGATGGACCCGTACTTTACGCTTACCAAGTCGCCCTCGGTCTGCGATGATATCATGCGCGAGTTTGGCGTCGCGCCCATGGCATGCTCGCCGACCGGCCACATCATCAACGGCCACACGCCCGTTAAAACCACCAAGGGCGAGCAGCCCATCCGCGCCGAGGGCAAGCTGCTGGTCATCGATGGCGGCTTCTGCCGCGCTTACCATCCCAAGACGGGCATCGCCGGCTATACGCTCATCTCGAGCTCGCGCGGCTGCCGCCTCAAGTCGCACCGGGCCTTTACGACGGTTGCCGAGGCACTCACGCGCAACGTGGACATCGAAAGCGAGACCAACCGTTTTGACCAAGCAGACCGTCGCCGCATGGTGAGCGACACCGATACTGGCGCCAAGATTCGCAGCCAGATCCAGGATCTGCGCCAGCTGCTCGATGCATATAGAAACGGTGCTATCGAAGAGCGCGTCTAGCCCCACCCGCGGGGATTGGCTAAACTTGCTGAGTTTGTCATCCCCACGGCGTCCCCGCGCCACCCTAAGGCAGGTACCATGCAAAAGCTCCTTGCGCAGATCATGAAATTTGGCGTCGTCGGTGTCATTGCCACGGTTATCGACTTTGGCATTATGAATCTGCTCCACTACGGTCTCGGCCTCAACATCCTAATCGCCAACACCAGCGGCTTTATCATCTCACTCATCTTTAACTACCTCGCAAGCATGAAGTACGTGTTTGCGCACAAGGAAGGCATGAGCCGCCGCCGCGAGTTCATCATCTTTGTCGTGCTGTCCGTGATCGGTTTGGTGCTCAACGACGGCATCGTGCTGGCGCTCAACGCCGGTCTGGGGCTCGAGGCCAATATCGCCAAGATTTGTGCCACCGCGCTTGTCATGGTCTACAACTTTGTGACCCGAAAAATCTTCCTGGAGGGCGACGAGACAAAATAGCTCGAAACCCCTGCAGCATTACGGCGCCCACGGACGACGCGCACTCAGCGCAGTATCGTCCGTGGGTGTCGCTCGTTTACGGGCAAATTTTTAACGTTTGCGGATTAGCTCTTGAAAATTTGGCGAGTTCATATAGTTCTTGGCAAAGACCTTACGTTTCCCTTGTAAAAGCTCTAAAGTATCCTCTGCTCGATTCATCAACGCATTGGATGTGATTACGTGCGCAAGGCGCTGGCACAACCTCATACCAAGCAGTTCCTCAAGTTTGCTGTCGTGGGTCTTATCTCCTTTGGCATCGACTGGGGCATGCTCATTGCGCTCGTCGAGCTGTTCCACCTCGACTTTTTGATGAGCACCACGGTTTCGTTTATCACGTCCGTCGTGGTCAACTACTGGCTCAGCATGAAGTACGTGTTCGACCACCGCGAAGGCATGAGCCGCAAGCGCGAGTTCACGATCTTCACCATCCTGTCGGTGATCGGCCTGGGCCTCAACGACCTGTATATGTTTGTGGGCGTCACGTTTTTGAGCATCGGCTACCAGGCCATGAAGGCCATCGCCACGTTCCTTGTCACCTGGTACAACTACTTCAGCCGTCGCTTCTTCCTCGAGGGCGCACGGTCGTAGTCGATTCACTATTTGCTTGAATGTATAACCGGTTGGAATTCCCGTTCCAACCGGTTTTTTGTTTGCAGAGAGACCCGGCGACCCAGTCCCATTCGCATGAAAAACGGGCGGTCCGGATGTTGGCCCGAACCGCCCGTCTGGCGCGCTATGTCGAGGCCTCTAGCCCGTTACGTAATACCAAACGACGTTGTCGTCATTGGAGAGAACGTAGTTACTGCAGGCCGTCATGGGCGTTGTGCCGTTGACGGAGTACATCCAGCCGCTCGTGCCGCCGTACTGTTTCTCGGCCAAACCACCAATCGCGGAAACATACGTGCCGTACGACGAGCCGTGTGCGTTGACAGAAAGGCCTAGCGCGCACAGGGCATCGTAAACGGTGGCGCCTTCGTTAAAGGTAAAGGTGCCGCCAGAGGACACAGGATTGCCCACAGCGCTCGATGTGACCGAAACCGTCACCGTAACGTAGCTGGACTCCTGTGAGCCGCTTTGGCTGCCCGAGGAGGCGTTTCCACCATTAGAGGACGAGGCTCCATCAGACGACTGGCCACCGCCCGAAGAAGCACCGCCAGACGCATTGGAAGTATCACCGGCTCCCGTATTTTGGGCAGCGGATTTATCGCCAGACTTCTTGCCGCCCCGGTCCTCGGACTTCTTGCTATCCGAGTTTTTGTCCGATTCCTTGTTTGAAGACTCGGAATCGTCCTTGGCGTCGTTCGAACCCTTGGGCTCGTCTTTTGCATCATTCGAAGATTTGGAATCCTTGGAACTGGCCTCGCCCGAAGCGGTAGACGAGCCAGACCCATTGTCATCCTTGGAAACGACGCTCTCCCCCGTCACGGACTGAAAAATCCAATCAACGGACCAGGCGCCGCTCTCGGAGGGATGGACAAAGCCCAGCGAGACGACGATCAGAATGGTGCACGCGGCAGTCAGAACGCCAAGGAGCGCTTTGTGCCGTGGGGCGGGCGCCGCCGAAGCGGCGCCCTTTTGCTTTGGATCATCGAGCTGGATAAACGAGGAGTCGGGCTGTTGCCCGCTGGTCTCCTTGGGCTTATCGGGCATTACCGTCACCCTTGCCGCGCTTGGTCAGCACGAAGACGGCGATGAGCGCGAGGCCAATCACGCCGGCGGCGATGCCAACGATGGCGAGCGGATTGGTGCCAGTCTCCTGCTCGGCAGCACTAGAGGACTTCTTAGCAGTGGTCGTGGAAGCAGCACCCGTATCGGACTTCTTGTCGGACTTGCTGTCCTTCTTGTCAGACTTCTTGTCAGACTTCTTCTCGTCCTTCTTATCGGACTTATCGGAGTCCTTCTTGTCGGACTTGTTGTCCTTGGTCTCGGTCTTGGTCGACACCGTCGTCTTGGTCGTCGGCTTATGACCCGGGGCGACAGCGCCGCCCTTCGAGCCGGAGCCGGAACCCGTGCCAGTGCCAGCGCCAGTGCCGGAACCAGTACCGGTACCAGAACCGCCGCCGCCATTCGAACCAGCGCCGCCATTACCGCCAGGGTTAACGGCATTCTTGGTCCACTTGGCATACAGCGTCAGATCGGCCGTCACCGGCGTGCTAAAGTCATACGCCTGCGTGCAAGCCTCATCGGTATACCAACCGCCGAAAGTGTAGCCATCGCGCGTCGGATCGGCCGGCTTGACCAGCTTGCCATCGGCCGTAGCAACAAACTTAGTGTCGCAAGCAGACCCGCCGTTGGAGTTAAAGGCAACCGTCCAAGACTCGACAGCTCCAAGTTTAAACAGCGTGCCCGAATCATTAATGTAGTAGAGATTGCCAGAAGCATCGGCAATGACCGGAGAGTCACAGTACTGGTAATGGCCAGCCGCATCATAAATCTGCGTCGCCTCTGCATCGCCGAGCGTATAGCGATACACGCCACCACCAGCAGAGTAGTTGACGTAATCCTTGCTATCCGCGCTGTTAACGGTGAAGTACACATAGGTCTTGCCGCCCTGAACACTCACCAGCGGAGTAGCAGCAATACCGTTGAGGCCAGCCGGCAGCGCCTTGCCGTCGGCAGCAGCGACCATCGTGGTCTTACCCGTCTTCAGGTTATAGAGAACCAGAGCAGAGCCAGTAGCCGTCTGTCCGCCGACAATCAGATTGTCACCAGACACCGCAGGGGCGCTCAGATTATTCGTAAGGCCCAGATCAACCGTCTTCTGTTCACTCAGCACGCCCTTCGCCGAAAGCGAAATCACATGGAGCTTTCCGTCGTGCGTCATCTGATAGAAGGTCGAGCCATTGGACGGATCGGCGACACAGTCGGCGTTCGCGAGAGCGCCGAGCTTCATGGTCGAAACGACATCGCCCGTCGTCTTATCAATGCACTTAAGCGTACCCGCGCTCGTAGGAACGATGGCATACTTATCCGTCAAAGCCGCACCAGTCCAGTAATAGCCCTCGTCAGGGTCGATGTTCTGCCAAGAAACTTCGCCCGTGGCAATCTTAATGCGCGCAAAGGAGCCGTTGCCGTAGGTCGCGTTGTAATTCTCGTCATACGAAATATCGACCGAGCCTACATAGACGTACTCGCCGTCCGAAACGACGGTGCAGGAGCTCTGCGTCAAGTCCGTCAAACCAGGCGTCAGCCACTTGCAGATCAGCTTGTCTGCAGTAATCGCCTGGACCGCACCGCCGTTGAGCGGAACGATGATAAGGCCATTGGTATAGATCGGACGAGAGGTATAGCTCACCTTGGAGGCAAGCGGCGCAGAGGCAACCTTTTTGCCCGTGGACGAATCGATCTTAATGAGCTCGTTCTCGGTCGCGATGTACACAAAGCCGTTAGCGATGACAGGCTCGCTGCAGTTGGCATACTGCTGACCAGACTCGGCCTTCCAATCGAAGGCCCACTTAAGACCGGCGGCCTGCGCAGGCGTCTTGGCATCCGTTACGGTCGAACCGTTGCCACTGTTGCCGTAGCCGGCCCACTCGGCATCCCAATCAGGAGTCGTCGCGCTCGGATCCACGACAATCTTGTTGGGATCGGGCATGGGCGAATTATCGGTGGTATAGGCAAGCGTGACCTTATCGCCGCTCTGGAGCGTAATCTGATTGGCGCAGAGTAAGGAGGGCTCTCCGTTGATATACAGATGCCAATATTTATTGGTCGCAGCATCCCAACCATACGGCTTGTGATCGAACGGCGAAGTAATGGAATTCAGGAACCAGTACTCACCACTCTGGGAGCCGTTGTACGCAACGCCCTTGGCCTTCAGAACTGCCTCAATAAGGTTCTGGGCCGTGGAGCCTTCGGGCAGAGAAACATTGCTTGCCGTGCCCCAACGCGTATTGTTCCCGTTGACATCGGGACCGATAACATCGGCGGATCCAAGCATCTGACCGGGGAGGGCATCGGCGTCAGCACCATACATAAAGGTGATGGCGTCACCCTCCTGGAGCTTGTAGGCACCGGCGCCAACGTCGGCGAACTTGCCATTTACGTAGAAGCGCCAATAGCTATTGGTCGCAGCATCATAGCCACAATAGGACTTACCATCGAAGGGCGAATAAATGCCGTTGAGGAACCAGCCCCAAGACGATTCGCCAGCATCGAGAGTAAGGCCGGTCTGCTCAAGGAGATCCTTAGCAGTAGAGCCTGCCTTGAGACTCGCCTGGCCCGTCGAAGCCCAAACCTGCTGCTTGCCGTCCTTGTCCTTACCGAGAACCTGAACGGAAGCATGGACAGAGTCGGACGGCAGCTGGTCACCCCAGCCACCGTAGAACCACGTGACGGTATCGCCAGCATGAATGGTGACATTGTCTGCCGTGTAGTCGCTCGACTTGCCGTTGATAAACAGCTGCCAATAGGTCGAATAATCTTGGGGCGTACCCAGCTCAACACCGTTGTACTTAAGGCTCAGAATAAAGGAGCCCGCAGCAACGGCGTCGATGCCATTCGCCTCAAGCGCGACCTTCGTAAGGTCAAGTGCGCTCGAGCCGGACGTCACCACATACTGCGCGTTATCGACCCAAGCCTGAGTCTTGCCCATGGCATCGCGACCAATGACGGTCACATTTGCGGCAACCTGGTCCTTAACGACAGGGGACGAGCTACCAGCCGTATAGGCAAACTCAATCTTCTGCCCCTGGGTGAGCTTGACGCTGCTCGCGCCAACCGAGGAAGACGCGCCGTCGACGAACAGCTGCCAGTAGGCATAAGTCGTCGGATCGTAGGCAAGCGTGCGGCCATCGCTCGGGGATGTGATGCTTTCGAGGTAGAAACCGTATGCCGTGCTCGGATCGTACTTCGCCTTGAAGCCTGTCTTCTCCTGCAGCTTAATGAAGGCATCCGCAGCCGTCGCGCCCTCGTCGAGCTTGAGCTGCGTAGGCGCCACCCAGGTCTGAGCCTTGCCGTCGGCATCGGTGCCGATGATTGAGAACGAGACCTCGACTTGCTTCTTGGCGACATCGCCAGTTTCTGTCGGGTTCTCTGTCTGGACGGCAGCCGCGGCGGCAGATCCTGCTTGGCCAGCGGATGCCGTCGAAGACTGCTCGCTCGTGGCAGGGCTCTCCCCCGTCGCCGAGCCTTCGTCGCCAGTTGCTGCCTCTGTTATGGCTGCACTAGCTGCAGGCGCGCCCTCGGAATCCGAAACCTCGGCGCCTCTCTGCTCAGCGGCACCGCCCGCAAGCGCTGCGTCCTCGCCCGGCGTCGCAGCCTGAGCCACAGCCTCGGCAATGCCCTCGGCGCCCTCGGCCCACAGCTGAGCCGGCGTGGTGCCAAAGGCCATCGCGAAGGCCAGGAATGCCACCAGGCCGCGCTTGGCTACACCGCGTGCAATCGCGCCACGGCGATGCGAGACGCGCTGGCGCTCGTCCTCAAACATATCCATTTGTCTCCTACTGTCTGTACTTGGAGCGTTGCCTTGAGACTGCCCCACGTCATCGCGCATGTTGCGCTCGAGTTCCCCCATCGGGACCCCCTTCCCTCCAGAGCCCTATGCACACCGGCGGCAAAAGCCGCAGCCGCATGCAAGACGGGAGGCGATCCGACTTAACCTTAACGACTCGGGCACGTCGTCCGATCTGCGACGCGAGCATCCCGAGCCAAGAGGAATTACGGTTACTGGTACAGCCGGGGACTTGCACCCCGATTCTCCCAAACGCGCAGGAAGGCCGCGCATTCGTGCGTCTCCGCACCACCATCTAGGCCATCGATTAATACCGTCAATATGCTATCACGCAAAAGGGCCTCGCACGCAGGCGAAGCCCAAGGTAAAAGCCATTGTTTGCGATAGGAAAATGCGGTGACGGTCGCAGACTCTAGTGCTTGCCGCCGTGGCTGTTGAGCCAGATATTGCGGCCCAGCATAAGTGCCAGCACCAGCGCGCTCACGTAGCCCATAAAGCCAATGACTGGGATACCAAACACAACCGGCTCGATGCGCGCGTAGTACACCACCGACGAACCGATAAACAGACCGGCGATCACAATTGCCATCGACATGCGGTCGATAATTCCGCCCAGCTGTCGCAGCGCCTTATCGCTGCTCATGATCTGCGTGTTTACCTTAAGCTGGCCGCGCGTAAGCATACGCGAAGCCAAGCCCAGATACTCGGCCGCCTCGAGCGAGCCCTTCGCCGCGCGATAACTGCTCGCTGCAAAGTCGCGGCTCATCTCGCGCATGCGCGCATAGGTGCTTTTCTCGTTTTTAATATGCGTCTGGATGATCTGGATCATGTTGACGTTGGGCATGTACTCGGTCAACAGGCCCTCGAGCGTCACCATACCGCGGGCGAACATCGTCACCACGCTCGGCAGCTCAACGTCATTTTTGCGCGCGAGGTTTAACAGCGAAGTCAAAAACTCGCCGATATCCAGGTCTTTAAGGTCGAGCCCGGCAAAGTCGGCAACAATAAAGTCCAAGTCGGACAAAAAGGCCGAATGGTCAAGCTCGGCCGAATCGCCGCGCGTCACGGCAAAGCGCATGAGCGAATCCTTGAGCTTTGGCACGTCGCCCTCGGCCACGGCAAAGATCATATCCTTGACGATGCCACGGTCGTGGCTCGACATGCGTCCGACCATGCCCAAGTCGATAAAGTAGACAATTCCGTCTTTGAGGATGATGTTTCCCGCATGCGGGTCGGCATGGAAAAAGCCGTCGTCGAGCACCTGCGTCGAATAGTCCTCGACGATTGCGGCACCGATCTTTTCCAAGTCATAGCCCTCGGCCACCAAGCGTTCAGGATCGGCGATCGAAATGCCGTCGACGTAGTCCATGACCACCACGTGCTCGGTGCACAGGTCCAGATAGGATTTAGGGCACGTCACGCCATGAACGCTCTTATGGAACTCGTAGAAGTCGTTGAGGTTTTTGGCCTCGGCCAAAAAGTTGGTCTCCTCGCGAAACGAGGTCCACAACTCCTCGACTACGCCGTGCAGGTCAACGAATTGATCGGTGTTGACGAACTTGGAAACGATACGCACCACCGAGCGGATGATATCGATGTCCTGCGCCATAACCTGCTGCGCACCGGGGCGCTGCACCTTGACGGCCACGTCCTCGCCCGTCACCAGACGAGCGCGGTGCACCTGCGCGAGCGATGCGCTACCAAGCGGATTGGGGTCGATCGCATCGAACATCTCCCCCAGGCGCAGGCCGTATTCCTCTTCCAAGCAGCGGAGCACTACCTCGTACGGCACCGGCTCCACGTCGGAACGCAGACGGCGCAGCTCATCGCAAAAGCGCTGCGGCAGAATCTCGGACCGGTTGGCCAGAATCTGCCCCATCTTGACGAACATGGGGCCGAGCTCCTCGAGCAGGCGGCGCAAGCAAACCGGCGTGAGGTTATCCCACACACGGTACTTTTTGACCAAGCGAACAATCTGCCCAATGCGTTCGCGACGACCCGCCGGTGTGAGCTGATATTCCTCGTCCGGCGCCATCGCGTCGGGCTCCTCGGGGACCATATCGACAGCGCGCGGCTTTTTGCGAGCGCCCGAGACGGCGGCATCGACCTCATCGACAACCGCCGCCTCGTCACCCAGGGGATCTAGTTTGTTGTAATCGGTGGTGGAATCTGCCATCTGCGCTGCTACTCGGCCTCTTCGGTATCCTTCGCATCGTCGGGCTCAACGGACTCGACGGGCACCGAGGTCACGTTGTCCTCGACCGAATCGACGATGTCGCGCACGTGGGCCAGGAAGGCCGTGCGCTCGGACGCGGTCATAACGCGGACGCGAGCAAGGATGAGCTCATCGAGCACGCGCTGGGCCGCGGTCTCGCCCTGCATGCCCAGACGCTCGGTCAGATCGGAGATGGTACCGCCGGCCTGCTCGAACATGTCGGACACACTGCGGGCGATATCGGGAGCGCCGGCGTCCTTGCGAACCTGCTCGCCCTTGGTATTAAGGTCGTCGAGAACCTTCTTGCTGCCCTCGACGGCAACGGCGGCGGCGCCAAAGCCAACGTTAATAGCGCCATTAACAAGCTGATCGAGTTTCATAACCATGGTTGTCTCCAATCACAAACAACTGCATTGGCGTTCTTGTACCCAAGATTGAGCGAAAGCGACAAAGCGTTTTAGCGCTATTCGATCGACGGGAAATCCCTACCTCACGTTGTCATTCATCGCGAAAGAGTTCTTCATGGCGCAGCTCGTGGTGTAGAGCACCTTGCCCAACAGGGCATCGGTCTCCACGCGCACGAGCTCGGCAAGGGCCTCGTTGGCGCGGGCGAGCTCGGCAGGCACCTCGGCCTCGGGCAGCGCGGCTACGACAGCGTCAACGTCGTGAATCTGCTTGTGGCCCATGCCGCCGACCTTCTCCTGATAATCCTCGACCGCACGACCGCACTCGTGGAAGCGAACATCGGCCAAGGCACCGATCAGACGATTTGCCCAATAGAAATTCTCGGACGTCACGCGAGCCTGCGTGTCGGCATAGTACTCGGGCATGGTCTCGACGTTGGCGTACAGCGGAACCAGCGCGTTAAACGAGTTGGAGCCAAACGCCATCCACTGCACGGCGCGATAGGCCGGCTGCGCATAGGGACGCAGCTGCAACACGGCGAGCTGGCTGTTGCGGTTGATGCCGATGGGACGATATGCGCCACGCGTAGCGGGCGTGCCCTTGCTGCCGTAGCAGTCGTACTCCGTGCCCTGGTAGTGGCTGGAGAGCACGTACTTGATGTCCTCGATGGTCACCTTGCGCTCGGGCACGCGGCTCCAGGGAATGTCGTCGCTCTCGGGCGTGTAGTCGGCGTCGGGGCCATCCCACACGTCGCTGGGGTTGAGGCAGCGCTGCATGTACCAGGCGCGCGGCGTGTTGTAGACATGGTCGCTGTCGCTGTGCGAGCCAAAGGCCTCGCGCGGGTTAAAGACCGCAGCCGGACCGTCGCCCTCAACGCCCAGCGTCAGGTCCAGATGCCACTCGGCCATCCAGGCGCGCAGGTCGGCAGAGCACATGTGGTCGGCCTGGGCGCCCTCGGCGTCATCCAGATCAAAGCTGTCGATACCCAGCTGGTTGGGCATGGTCACATAGGCGTCATCGGGCACACGCTTGGCAATCCAGTGGTGACCGCCGATGGTCTCGAGCCACCAGATCTCGTCCACGTCGCTAAAGGCGATGCCGTTGTTCTCGTAGGTGCCGTAGCGCTCGAGCAGGTCGCCCAGGATACGAACGCCGTCGCGGGCGGACTTAGCGTACGGCAGGACCAAGGTCACCATGTCCTCCTCGCCCAGGCCACCAGGCTGCGCCGGTACATAGCCGTCCTCACCCTCGTTGCCCTTGGCGGGCACGTAGTCCACGAGCGGATCGGCGCCGCGAACGCGCTCGTTGGTGGTGAGCGTCTCGGTTGCGGACATGCCAACATTGAGCTCGTTGAAACCGGCCTCAGCCCAGATGCCGTGGCCGGGAATGACGTCGGGAACGCTCGTGTAGCGCATGGGGTTGTCGGGCAGCTCAATGGTCAGGTGGCTCAGGACGCTCGTGTAGACGCGCGGCTGCTCGTCGGGATGCACCACGCGCATGCGCTTGGGCTCAAACACCCCGTTGGACGAGTCCTCGTTACGCGCGACAAGCGTCGACCCGTCGTAGCTCGCGTTCTTACCAACCAAAATCGTTGTGCACGGCATGTGCATCCTCCTTGAGCGAAGAAATCAAACGGCAACAGTGTATCGCTTCGACGCAGAAAGGGCGAAACCGCAACCCTTCAGGACCCCTCGGGGCCCCTGTGTGCAAAAATGCCTATTTCGATGCGCGCTCGGCCGCTTCGATCACGTGTTTGGCGAGAATCGCCGTTGTCACGGCACCCACGCCGCCCGGCACGGGGGTGATGGCACCAACAACCGGCTCCGCGGCAACAAAATCGACGTCACCCACTAGCTTGCCAGCGTCCTCATCCCAGTTAATGCCCACATCGATGATCGTCTGGCCCTCGCGAACCGCATCCGCGCTAATCGTGCGCGCACGTCCAACCGCGGCAACAACAATGTCGGCAGAACGACACTCGGCAGCAAGGTCGCGCGTATGCGTATGGCACGTCGTCACCGTGGCATTACGAGCCGTAAGCATGGCGGCAACGGGACGACCGATCACCAGCGACCGGCCGACGACCGCGACCTTGGCCCCATCCAGCTCAACGCCGTAATGGTCCAGCAACGCTAGCACGGCCTCGGCCGTGCAGGGAGCAAAGCCCTCGCCTCGCCCCGAAAGCGTAGTAAGCAGCGAGGCCGGCGTCATGGAGTCAACATCCTTGGCGGGATCGAGTGCCGCAGCAACCGCATCCTCGTCAAGCCCAGCGGGCAGCGGGCGAAACATCAGACAGCCATGGACAGCCGAATCGGTATTGATGTCCTCGATGGCCGTCAACAGCTCGTCCTGCGAAACATCGGCGGGAAGCAAAATGCGACGAACCTCAATCCCCACTTTTTCACAGCGCTTGAGCGCACCGCGCTCGTAGGATAGGTCGTCCTCGCGCTCGCCCACGCGAACGATGGCGAGCGTCGGCACAACGCCGCGCTCACGCAAAGCGGCACAGCGAACAGCAAGTTCCTCGGTCAGCGCGCGAGCAACAGGAGCACCCTTCAGTAGCTCAGCCATGGCTATCCTCTCTTCCTTGCAGCGTCGGCGGCGCGGCGCGCCAGCGCATCGGCGCGCGGCAACCATGTGTCGAGCAGCTCATCACACGCCGTCTCGAGCTCCTCGGCACGAACGCGATCTTTCATAGACGTGGTGTTCGCAAAGAGCGTCAAGCTCGCGCCCTGCATAGCGGCACGGCAGAACACGGCGCCGCACGCCACATCGGACAGCAGCTGACGCGAACCCTTGTCGGCCATGTCCTCGAGCAGCGCCAGCGCACGCCCGCAGGCATCCATAATGCGATACGGCGGCATAGCGGCCACATGCAGCGCATCCTGAATCGCGGTCGCTCGAGCCGGATCGTCACGCGGAATACCGTACGCCGCGGACACCCGCCTGTAGGCACGAACGTCCTCGGAAACCAACTCGACAAGCTCCTGGGCCAGCTCATCAGCCTGGGCAAACGCGCGCGTCAGGTCATCCGCACGATCAGCAAGCGCGGGATTAGTCGCACCGTAGCGGGCAACCATTCCGCACAGCGAGGCGCCCAGCGCGCCCACAAAGGCGCTCGCGCTACCGCCGCCGGGAACCGGCTCACGCGCGGCAAGCGCCTCGGCAAACCCTCGGCAGGTCTTGTCCATCATCTCTTGGCTCATACGCATGCACCTTCAAGTCATATACATCGGTCGGACGGCGACTGCCTGCCGACTGTATCGATCACATAATGGTGCTAAGTCTAGCCCATAAGCACACGGGCGTCAGCGTACCTGGCCATCGCTGATTTCTATGGCACGCGATAGGCGGCGGCAACGCAAGCATGGGACACATGGCCCACCTTTCGAGACTCTCTGGCAGCACAAACCGGGGCATATCTATAAATAAGGAGCCCGTTGGGGCACGGCTGCGCAACGACCACAAACCACGAAAGGATGCATTAACGTACTCACACAACCCACGCACAAAGACATCCGCCGCAAACGGAAACAACGCCCCAACAACATGCGGCGCCATGATGTCACTAACAGACAAGGAGGACGCCACCATGATGAAAAAGACCCTATCGATCCTTTCCCTTTGCATCGCCCTCTTTGCCGCGCTCGCCCTTGTGGGCTGCGGCGGGAGCGCATCGGGCGGCGGCAGCGCCCCCAAGAGCGAGAGCAAGGAAAAGGCCCCCGTCGCCAAGAAGACCGACTACATCTGGTTTAAGGTCGAGATGCCCGAGGGCGTCGGCGTAAGCGACTCTGCCGGCAAGAATGCCGACAGGGTCCAGCTCACCTTCCCCGAAGACGAGAACGCCTCGGCCGATCGCTTTATCCCCGTTTGGAAAAAAGCGCTGACGGCCGAGGAATCCCACGCCGACCAGGCGGAAAAGAAGGGGGATACGTTCCAGTGGAAGGATGGCGGGTCCGTCGAGTATAACGGCAGGACGTGGCTCGTCGGAACATACGAGGACAACAGCGGCATCTCAACCATGCTTTTTACCGATGTTGAGCCGGGAAGCGTCTACGTCCTCATCTCGAACTTCGACCAGCACAAGAAAGAAGCCGAGGCGCTTCTCAACTCCATCGAGTTCCCCGACGACATGAAGAAAGCAGTTGACGAGGCACGTGAAGTCGAGATTTCGAGCATCGAGATCAAGTAACGGGGCACCCGTACGCGCCTACGCGAACCCGCGTAGGCGCGCCCCATTAAAACAACGGGCGCCCAACCCGGGGAGGGCCGACAGCATCGGCCCTCCCCTCTTTTGCGACCGCACATATTGCCACTTGTCGGCGCAATTCCAGCCCCCAGAATGGGACACATGGCCCACCCTAGCGAGCCGTCCGCGCGTACAGTAAAGGCAGGTAATCCATGGGCGGTTACAGATCGAGGAGGACACGACCATGAAAAAGAAGGCCTTTGCGATTCTCACCCTCTGCATCAGTCTCTTTGCCGCGGTTGCCCTGGTGGGTTGTGGCGGAAACGGCGACGCTACCGGCAGTGGCGGTGACGGCGGCGCGGAAAAGCCAGCCGTGGATATGAGGACCGACTTCATTTGGTTTAAGGTCGAAGTCCCCGAGGGCGTCGAAATCACGGACGTCGCAGGCGATACCGCCGACAGGGCCCAGTTTAAGTTCACCGAGAGCGAGCATGCCAGCGACCGCTTCATCCCCGTCTTCGATCCTGACAAGAACGCCGATGAACTGTTTGACTACGAGGCAAAGTGGAAGGCCAACTCCGGATGGACCGAGAGCGATCCCGTTAAGTACAACGGCAAGACCTGGCGCAGCGCCTACTTTACGCACTCGGGCGGCGTGACGACCGAGTACTTCACTGACGTTGACGGCGGCAGTGTGTACGTACGTATCGACAATGTCGAGGAGCACAAGGACGCCGCCGAGACCATGATGAAGTCTCTGGAGTTTGCCGACGACATCGCCAAGGCCAAGACCGAGGCCATGGACGTCAAGCTCGAGGATATCGAGATCAAGCGCTAAGCGACTGGCGAGCACAACGGGAAACACGGACGCAGTGCAAACAAGCGACGGTATCCCAGCGCTTCGTACCCAGGGAGGGCCGGTAAGCCGACCCTCCCCATTCTTATGCCGGTAGCCGACGAACGCAGGATGCCGGGCTCCAAAACCATCCCAGACGTGATAACAGCACAAATAGACAAGTGCCCCAACACGTCCGCCCGCCGATTTATAGCGCCGCGCAGGCAATTTAAACCGGCGTCTTTAAACATCTGGGCAGTATAGTGACCAAAACAAGTGCATAACCGCACCCTGCGAACGGAGGAGATATGACCGAACACCATGCCATCAGCCGCCGAGCGTTTACGCTGGGCCTAGGGCTTGCGGCGTTGTCACCACTTGCAAGCCTGCCTGAAACCGCAGCGCCGGGCATTCCCCTGCGAACGGCATTTGCAGACAACACACCCGCACCGTCGGACAGCCTCGACAATTTCGTCATTCGCCTTCGCCCCGCGGGCTATTTTCGCACCGCGAGCGTCAACCAAGACGGCAACGTTCGCGGCAACGTCTGCCACCTGTTTAACGACGGCACGTCCAGCAAGCTCATCCTTGAGAACGTAACGACCAAGAATGACGATACAAACTGGTATGCTATCCGCACCTTGCTCAATTTCGAAGAGCATAAAAAGACGGGCTACAGCATTTGGTCGGTCGACGACGACTCGGACAAAGATGGAAAGGTCATCCACGTATGGGGCGGCGAGTATGACAACAAGCCCAGCCGCGCTTTTGCGTTCGAACGTCAATCAAACGGAACCTATATCATTCGAGACCGCACGGTCGAGAAAGAAACCGAGAAAAAAGACATTAAGTACCTGGCAATAGAATCGGACGGCAAAGACCAGGACAACAATAAGATCTGCCATAAGAGTAAGAGCATTCCGTGGGAGCTAGAACTTGTCGGTTACGACATGGGCAAGATCAATACCACAGTTAGAAGTATCGACTGGACCACGTATAGCAGCTACGTCGACGGACCATGCTGGATGAAATACGTCGACGACAACAAGTACCTCGACGAGCTGAGTATCCCGGGCACGCATGATTCGGGCACCTGCAGCGTGGACAACGACACTGAGCCCCAATCCTCGCAAGTAAAATGCCAGCAGGATTACATTCCCACGCAGTTGCTCGAAGGCATTCGCTATTTTGATATCCGGCTCGGAAAGGGCGATGACCCCGGCATCGACCACGGGATTTTCTACCTACTCAAAAAAGACGGGAACTATCTGCATCTCTCCGATGTCATCGGGTACTTCAAAACGTTTTTGAACGAAAACCCGTCAGAAGCGCTCATCATGCTCGCATCGCGCGGCAACGATGAGGCTACCGACGAAAGCATAACGACGGCCTTCGCCAAGGTTATGGCCGATAACCCCAACCTGTTCTACACGTCGAGCCACGTCCCCACGCTGGGCGAGGTGCGCGGAAAGATCGTCCTGCTGCGTCGATTTGGGCTCGCCGGCAACAGCGTAAGCGGCCACGCGTGGGGCCTCGACCTCACCCAATGGGATGACAAGATCAAGGCGCATTCCGGGCAGTCGATGTGTCTCGTCCAAGACGCGCGGGGATTTGAAGCCATAGGGGAAACGGGCAATGAAGAGCCCTATTGCACCAAGGTATATGCCCAGGACAAGTACAAACTCACGGGAACCGACAAGCTCAGCTGGGTCGATAATGCGCTGAAGGAAACGACCGGGCGCACGTGCAACAAGGTGGACGTCGTGGACGATGCCGGGGCCGAGGTGCAAGTCCAGGAGCGTTGCTGGTCTATCAACTACACCAGCTGCACGGGCTTGTCGCACGGAGGCAATCCTTTTACCTCGGCACGAGTAGTCAACGAGCATCTGTACAAGAGCCCGTACATCAATCCCAGCGGCACCGAGGATACAAAGTCAGATTACCTCAAGCACATTGGCATCATCGCATCCGACTTTGTTGATGCGGCGCTGGCCCGGAGCATCTACCAGCGCAATTACAATTACGATACGAAGCACACGCAGTCGGCTTCGTGCTGCCTCCCGACCCGCATGCGCATGACGTACGGCGACTCGCTGAGCGATGCCTCGCTCCAGGATGGCAAGACCGTTGGCGAGGGCCATTTCCGCCTTGTCGACAGCAGCAACGTACTCAACGTGGCGGCTTCGGGCCATGCGTTTACCATCGAATACGTGGATGTCGACGCCTTGGGCAACGAGACCGTTACGGGGCTGCAGGGATCCGTGCCCATCGATATCGATCCGCGCGCACTGACACCCCACTTTGAGGGGCTCGAAGGCCTTAAGGCCGGCGAGGATGTGCGCACAAAGGTCGCGGCGCTGCTCGAGGGCAAACTCGAAAACGATGCCTGCACGGCTCAGCTCGAGTTTATGCACAACGCGGACGGCGCTCCGGGCACGGCAATGGTCGAGGGCGAGGCATTTACCGCGGGAACGTACTGGGTGCGCGCGAACGGTCTTTTGGGCGACGCGGCGCAAAACTACAAGCTTGCTAATGACGGAGCCGCGAGCTTTACCGTAGCGGCCTCGAGCAGTGCAGGCGGCACCGGCACCGACGGTGGCACGGGTTCCAACGCAGGCAGCGCTGATAAGAACGGTAAGGGCAACAAGGGCAAGAACTCGGGCGGAAAACTCGCCGACACGGGCGACGGCTCCGGCATTGCCGCCGGGCTCGCCGCTGCCGCCGTGGCGACGACGGTCGCCGGCGCAGCAATGCTTGCAAATGACCGCGAAGACAACGGAGACGTTGACGATTAGGCCAGCCGGCCCTTTTGGACACATCGATTTAATGAGGGGCGCAGGACACCGTTCTGTGCCCCCGATTTTTACCTTGGCCCGAACGCCGCCATGGGCTACATCACCATGTTCAGCGCGTTAACAAACTCCTGGGCCTTCGCACGGCTGCTCAGGCTAAAGACACAGGCAGTCAACAGCCTGTTACGTAGGAAAACGTCGCGGCCCTTGGTCCTGTTGACCCCCGTGATGTCCTTAAGATAGACAATCTCGGTGTGCTTGCCACCAAACGTACCCTTCTTGAGCACCTCAATACGGTTAGGGTAGATCTTGACGTCTTTAAACCTACCCGAACCTTTGTCCTGGAATAGCAGCGTGTTGTTGTCCATACGCGTCACTCCCGTGGGGTTCGCTAAAACTGTCTCTATGGTCACATTTTAGTCACCGCAAGGCCCCCCATGCGAAGGTGCCAAACAGCACAGTAATTCGTGTCCGCGCGAGGCTTTAAACTAAATTCGATAAAGATGCATTCCACAAGAGGAAAGTGGGGCGACAGTGATGGGCGAACTGGTAAACCGTGGAGAATCGGCAATCGTGCCCGAAGGTTTTTACAAGCAGGTCACCTCGATTCTCAACGCCGCTCGCGACAAGGCCTATACCGCCGTTAACTTTGCGATGGTTGAGGCATATTGGGAGATCGGCAAGAGTATTGTTGATGAACAGGGCGGAGAGGGGCGCGCAGCATATGGAGAGGCATTGATTGCAGGCCTCTCCAGAAGGCTTACCGCGGATTTCGGAAGAGGCTTTGGCATCGCAAACCTTCGCAATATGCGTCAGTTCTTTCTTGCGTTTCCAATTCGCGACGCACTGCGTAGCGAATTGAGCTGGACTCATTACCGCAGGTTGATGCGCATTTCCGACCCTGACGCTCGCACCTGGTACATGAACGAATGCGCCGATTCTCGTTGGAGCACGCGTCAGCTCGAACGCCAGATCAATACCATGTTCCGCGAGCGCCTACTTGCCAGCAAGGACAAGGAGGCCGTCACCCAGGAAATCCAAAAAAGCGCCCCGGCTCGTCGCCCCGAGGATATCATCCGCGACCCATATGTACTGGAGTTTTTAGGTTTCTCGGACGATACTGCGTTTCGCGAGAGCGATCTAGAGCAGGCGCTCATCACGCATCTTCAGAAGTTCCTGCTGGAGCTTGGCCGTGGTTTCGCTTTCGAGGCGCGCCAAAAGCGCATCACCTTTGATGGACGCCATTTCTATATTGACCTTGTGTTTTACAACTATCTGATGCGCTGCTTCGTGCTCATCGACCTTAAGACCGATGACCTGACGCATCAGGACCTGGGCCAGATGCAAATGTATGTGAACTACTACACGCGCGAACTCATGAACGAAGGCGACAATCCGCCCATAGGCATCGTGCTCTGCGCGGACAAAAGCGATTCGATCGTCGAGTACACGCTGCCCGAAGACAACGACCAAGTGTTTGCCGCCAAATACCTGCCATATCTTCCAAGCAAGGAAGAGCTGGCGCGCGAGCTGAGTGCCGAGTACCGCGCCATCAACGAAGCGACTAATGGCGAAACGCAAGGGTAGCAGCACGTTGCGACCGAAACCATCGCAGCCGTCGCAGGCGCACTCGCGGTTGCGACGGCTGCTACGAAACAATACCGGTCATGGACGCCGGCAACGACATTCTAGCCGTGGCTGGCGAGCGTGACCTGACAGGCAAAGACGCGGCCTTCGTCTGATGTGGCTCCATTGGTTGCCACAGAAAAGGGCCGGTTGCAGCCGACCCTTTAAGACGATAGCACCTGCGTTGCCCGCGCTTCCAAAGTTGACCGACTGAGGAGCGGGTTCCGCGGCACATTTTGATTTTACCCGGTGGGGCGGCTCTTTTGCAGCCGTTCCACCGCTTATTTATATCTGGCACCCTCAAACAATCAGATGGCAGCCCGCACTCCTGAGAGCTGCCCCATACCCCTGGCTTTCACGTTACGGCGCCAACCGGCGCCACTCCCCTACTTCCCAAATAGCGCACCCAGCAGGCCGCGACGTTTGGGCTTCTCCTCTCGGTAGGAACCCTCGACGGCGGCTGCAACCTGGCGCGGTTGCTCGCAGCCTCCACGGCGTACGATCTGGTATAGGAACGGCGATTTAACGTATTTGACCTCGATGGGCGTGGCGTGCACGGTGCTTTCGCTCGACAGCATCACGTTGGGATTGAGCGGTGCCACCACATGCGTCTCGCGCTTGTCACTAAACACCACCGCAGCCGCGCGGCCCGTCTGGCCGTTCACGGCGATGCGCACCTGTTCGCCATCGCGACTATCCGAGGCAGGACGATCGACAAAGTACACCGGCACCATAACCAAGCCGTCCTTGTGCTTGCGGGCCTTGCGCGCCCACGTGCGGATGCTCTTTTTATTGAATCCCAGCACCGCCTCGGCGTCGTTGCCCGCAACGTCGAGCGCCAACTTATCAATAACCACCTGGTCCTTGGTAGACGCATCGACGGAGACAACGCGAAAGTCACCTTCCTGCATGGCCGGGTCAAACGGCCCAACCTTGGCAAAGTCCCACGGCTCCAAAATGCCCATGAGGCGAACGTCCAGGTAGTTTGCCCTGGGATATGCCCAGTCGAGCACCTCGTAGTACACCAAGGTCTCCTTGCTCAGGCCCTTGCCCGGGAAGGACGCCATCATGCGCAGGTCCGCCAGCGCCATGGGGAAATAGAAGAGCATCATGTCGTTTTGGATCGCATCTTCCACGTCGTGCCCGGCAAAGGATTCCGCATACTGGCGCACCAGCTGCAGTGCGTTGGCACGTGCCTGCTGCGGCGAGATTTCGCAGGGAATGCCCTGCTCCGGCACATACTCTGCACCCACGCCCATGGTCAGACGCTTGCTGAAGGTACCGGGCTTGAGCAGGTCGACAATGCCGATCTTGTTGCCGCAGGACGGGCACTCAAACACGCGCTGCGTTGACTCGCCCTCAAAGGACGCCCCGCAGAAAGGGCAAGGAATGCTCACATGCGTGACCTCTTGGAACTCTTGCGCCGTGCCGCGATCCTCCCACAGCAGATGTTCCAGGACCGACTGATTGCGCCAGTGCGCGTTGAAGAAATACCAGTCCGGGTCCTCCGGGCGCTCGAGTTGCGACACATGCGTGAGTTTGAGCAGTCCATCCACCACCGTCAACGGCGTATGGCGAATACCCAAAGCGCTCTTGGGCTCTCCGGCGTCCGCCTGCCACGGAACGACCGTGCCGCAATAGGCGCACTCAAAGCTGCGCTTAGCTTGGTGCGAGTACATAGGGCCGCCGCAGTTTTGACATTTAATGGCAAACATCTCGTCCATGGAAACGTCCTCCTTTGCACAGGGGCTGTCGACATTAAGTATGTCGAGCAAACAGGCACATGCCCATACCCATGTGGCCCAAAATGGACCACCCAGGCAGACAAGAAGGCTCGCTCGTTAGCACCGGCAGACTATTGCTGCATTTTCTGAGCATCGGTGCACGGCGCCCCCGCGCGAGCTACACTATCCCCTTAAACATGATTGTGAGGACGACCGCTATGCTATTTGTAAATCGGCTGGTACATACGCTTGTTCCCGGCGGCGAGGACGAGCCGGTCGATGCATCTTGCCGCACCAACGCGGGTTTTGCCGCAAGCCTCATCTGCATTGGCCTCAACATCACCCTGTGCCTGGCCAAGGGCATCGCGGGCCTGCTCGCCGGTTCCGTCTCCCTCATCGCCGACGCTTTCAACAACCTCTCCGATGCCTCGAGCAACATCGTGAGCCTGCTCGGGTTCCGCCTTGCCAGCCGCCCGGCAGACGAGGGCCACCCTTACGGCCACGGCCGCTACGAGTACCTGGCTGGTCTGTTTGTCGCCGTCCTGGTTTGTGCCGTCGGCATCAACCTAATCCTCGAGTCGGTCACCAAGATCATCAAGCCCTCGCCCACCGTGTATTCGGCGCTCTCCATGGCTGCCCTTGTTCTGTCCATGCTCGTCAAATTCTGGATGGCAGCGTTCAACCGCACGCTGGGCGATCGCATCGACTCCGAAACGCTCATCGCCACGGCGCAGGACTCCAAAAACGACGTCATCACCTCGGGCTCGGTCTTGGTGGCGGCGCTTATTTCGCAGACGACCGGCTTTGATCTCGATGGCTGGGCAGGCCTGGGTGTGGGCATCTTCATCTGCATCAGCGGCCTGGGCCTGGTGCGCGACGCCATCAGCCCGTTGCTGGGGCAAGCGCCCGACCCCAAGCTCGTCCAGGCAATCCGCGACAAGATCATGTCCTATCCGCAGGTCTTGGGCACACACGACCTCATGGTGCACGACTACGGCCCCGGTCGTCAGTTTGCCAGCGCCCACGTGGAGATGCCCGGCGAGGGCGACGCGTTTGAGCACCACGAGATTCTGGACACCATCGAGCACGACATCAAGCGCCAGATGGGCATTGGTATCACACTGCACTGCGACCCCATCGCGACAACCGGCGATGACTTGCGCGGCTGGGTCAAGCGCGGCGTCATGCAGATCGATCCCGCGCTCTCCATCCACGACCTGCACGAGCACGACGGGTTCGTTTCGTTTGACCTGGTGCGTCCCGACGGCTTTGACATATCCGACGAGGAGCTGCTGGGGCTCGTCACGCGCATCGTGCACGAGCGCCGACCCGATGCCTCATGCGTCGTCACCTTTGATTCGGGCTTTAGCTCGCCCGACCGTCCGGCCGAGCAACTGTAGCCTGCTTAACAGCTAGTTTCCCTGCGCGCCCGAGATGCCGTTTTGCAGCGCGTCCCAGGCATTGGTAGCCATATCGCCCAGATTCTGAGCAGTATCGCCGAGGTTTTGGGCTGTATCGCCCAGCTCTTGTGCCTTGTCTCCCAACTCCTGTGCCTTGTTGCTCAAATCCTCCAGCGTATTGGAGCTCGAGCTGTCGGTACCGCTTTGGCCGCCGGACGAGTTGCCATAGCTGTTCTTGTGCGTGAGCTGAATCTCCAGGTTGCCGTTGTCGTTATAGTAGGCATTCGTAACAACCCAGTTGGAATCGATGACGGGCGTTGAGCCATCGTCGGTCAGGATCACGGCGTTCGAAAGGTCGGCTCCGCGTGACTTGAGGAGCTTCTTGGCGTTGGACCAGTACTGTCCCGGGATATCGCTCAGGTCGACGGCAGCAGACTGGGTGGTCTCGGCCTGCTCGGTCGTGGCATCGGTCGTGGCGCCCCGCTTGTTGAGCATGCCCGACACGATGGCGAACACGACCGACAAGGCAAAGAAAATCGCCAGCACGATGAGGATCTTCTTGATCACGCTCGACGAACGCGACGGCTTCTTCTCCTCGTCCTCGCCATATTGCGGAATCGACTTGGGGTACTCGCGATACGGCTCGCGCGACTCGTAGCGAGGCTGCGCCGTGCGAGGCATATACGTCGTCTGCTGAGGCTGCGGAATGGGATTTTGCGGCAGGTTGTCATAGGGATTCGGCGTCGAGGCAGCATAAGAATCCTGCGGCGCGTAATCAAACGGATCCGGAGCTGCGTTGCCATAGGGGCCTTGCGAAGATGCAGCGTAAGAATCCTGCGCCGTGTCGCCATAGCCCATAACCCGGGTGGGCTCGGCAGAAGGCTGCGTCGCGGCGGGGTCGGTATAACCGGGGTTGGGAACAACGCGGGTCGCATCGGCGCTATCGCCAGCCTGCGCGGAACCGTAGCCGCCCATCACGGTTGTCTTGTCCTGATCCATGCAACGATTCCTTTCCGTCGCGCGTGAGTCTCAAGTTATCCATGCATTCTACCCGCGCAAAAGCCTATGATGGGCAGAGTCCGTCGGTATCTACAAGACATGCGCGGTCCTAAGGATCAAAAAGCCCCGCCGGGCCTTGTGGGCACGGCGGGGCGGGCAAGCGGCTATGAGCAGCAGGCTTAGAACAGGCCGGTGATGTTGCCGTCGTTGTCGACGTCGATGTTCTCGGCCGCGGGAACCTTGGGCAGGCCGGGCATGGTCAGAACGCTGCCGGTCAGCGCGACCACAAAGTGGGCACCGGCGGAAACCTTGAGCTCGCGCACGGTGATGTGGAAGCCCTCGGGAGCGCCCAGCGCCTTGGCGTTGTCGCTAAAGCTGTACTGCGTCTTGGCCACGCACACCGGCAGGTTGCCAAAGCCGTTCTCGCGCAGCTCGGCGAGCTGGCGCTTGGCAGCCGGCGTAAAGTCGACGCCGTCGGCGCGGTAGACCTTGGTGGCAACGGCCTCGAGGGCGTCGGCCACATCGGCGCCGTCCTCGTAGGCAAACTTGAGCTCGCTCGGCTGCTCAATCAGACGCATGACCTCATCGGCCAGGTCGAGCGCGCCCTCGCCGCCCTTGGCCCAGACCTCGGAAAGCTTAACGCTGACGCCGAGCTTCTGGCACTCGGACTCGATGAGCGCAAGCTCGGCCTCGGTGTCCGTCGGGAAGCGGTTGATGGCGACCACGCAGGGCAGACCATAAACGTTCTGGATGTTGTCGACGTGACGCAGCAGGTTGGGCATGCCAGCCTTGAGTGCTTCGAGGTTCTCCTCGTTGAGGTCGGCCTTGGCGACGCCACCGTTGTACTTAAGCGCACGGGCGGTAGCGACGATCACGACGGCGCTGGGGCGAACGCCCGTCATGCGGCACTTGATGTCGAGGAACTTCTCGGCACCCAGATCGGCACCGAAGCCGGCCTCGGTAATGGCAACATCGCCAAAGCGCATCGCCATACGCGTGGCCATGATGGAGTTGCAGCCGTGGGCGATATTGGCGAAGGGACCGCCGTGGACAAACGCGGGCGTGCCCTCGAGCGTTTGCACCAGGTTGGGCTTGAGCGCGTCCTTAAGCAACGCGGCCATGGCACCCTGGGCCTTGAGGTCGCGGGCACGGACGGGCTCGCCGGCAAAGCTATAGCCGACGACAATCTCACCCAAGCGTTCCTTGAGGTCGCTGATGCTCGTAGACAGGCACAGGATTGCCATGACCTCGGAGGCGACGGTGATATCGAAGCCGTCCTCGCGCGGCACGCCCTGGGCCTTACCGCCAATGCCGTCGATGACGTGGCGCAGCTGACGGTCGTTCATATCGACGACGCGCTTCCAAGTGATGCGCTTAACGTCAATACCGAGCTGATTGCCCTGCTGGATGTGGTTATCAAGCATGGCGGCCAGCAGGTTATTGGCGGCACCGATAGCGTGGAAGTCGCCGGTAAAGTGCAGGTTGATATCCTCCATGGGGATGACCTGAGCCCAGCCGCCGCCGGCAGCACCGCCCTTAACGCCAAAGACGGGGCCGAGCGAAGGCTCGCGCAGGGCAACGGCACTCTTGACGCCGCGACGACGCAGGCCGTCGGCCAGACCGATGGTCGTGGTGGTCTTGCCCTCGCCCGCGGGCGTTGGGTTGATAGCGGTCACGAGGACGAGCTTGGCCTGGTGATCAGTCGGCTCGTTGAGCAGTGAATAGTCGACCTTAGCCTTGTCGAAGCCGTACGGAATAAGGTGCTTAACGTCGACGCCGGCGTTCTTGGCCACCTCGGTAATAGGCAGTGGCGTGACAGAACGTGCGATTTCGATGTCAGTAGGCATGGGCGGTCCTTTCGTTACCGAATGAGAAAAAGACCAATTCAGCATAGCACGGGCGCGCAATAGTAAAACGCCCATAACCGATGAACGGCGATATGTTTACCCGATGCCCAGCGATAGTCCAACAGCCCGCCAAAACAAAGCGCCCTAAACGGTAGGTTCAATCCCCAGGTGCTCAAAGGTGCGAAGGGTTGCCTGACGGCCCTGCGGCGTACGAATCATCAACCCGCACTGCAGCAAATAGGGCTCATAGACATCCTCGAGCGTGCCCGGGTCCTCGCCCACCGCACTGGCAAGGGTCGTCAGGCCTACAGCACGGCCGGAGAACGTCTTGGCAAGCGTCTCCAAGATACGAATATCCATCCAGTCCAGACCGAGCTCGTCGATCTCGAAAAACTCGAGCGCCTGGCGGCAGATATCGAGCTCGATAGGGCCGCTGCCACGCACCTGTGCGTAATCGCGCACGCGCTTGAGAAGGCGGTTGGCAAGACGTGGCGTGCCGCGCGAACGCGAGCCGATCTCGAGTGCACTGGGATGGTCGATCGTCACGCCCAGGATAGTCGCCGAGCGCGTCACAATCTGCGCGAGCTCCTCGACCGTGTAGTAATCCAGGCGATACGAAATGCCAAAGCGGTCGCGCAACGGGCCGGTCAACATGCCTGAGCGGGTCGTTGCCGCTACCAGCGTAAACTTGGGAATATCCAGGCGAATCGAGCGCGCCGCCGGACCCTTGCCAATCACGATATCGAGGGCAAAGTCCTCCATCGCGGGGTACAGGACCTCCTCGACCGAACGGTTGAGGCGGTGGATCTCGTCGATAAACAGCACATCACCCGGCTGCAAGTTAGTAAGGATGGCCGCCAGGTCACCCGTGCGCGAGATGGCAGGGCCACTCGTGGTCTTGATCTGAGCGCCCAGCTCGTTGGCGATAACGGTGGCCAGCGTGGTCTTGCCCAGGCCCGGAGGACCCGAGAAGATCACGTGGTCGAGCGTCTCGCCACGGCTCTGCGCCGCTTCGATCAACACGCGCAGGCTCTGCTTGATGTGCTCCTGACCACAGTAATCGTCCAGGCGCTGGGGGCGCAAAGTGCGGTCGACATCGAGGTCCTCGGCCGTCAGCTCCGAGCCCACCATGCGCTCGCCGTGCGCCATGGATGCCGCCGGCGAGTTGCCGGGCGTCGCCCACAGGTCCTGAGAGTCATCGGCTTCCCACATCACGCATCCATTCCGAGTCGCTTAAGCGCCGCGCCGAGCAGATCCTCGACACGCATATTCTGCCCATCATACCCGCTCAGGGCAACATCGGTCTCCTGCGGGCTAAAGCCCATGGAAAGGAGCGCCGCACGGGCATCATCGATCGCCGAGGGAGCGGCAGCGGGCACGGGCATCGCAACCTGTCCGGGAATCACGTCGACCGGCACAAAGCCCTTATCCTTGGCAAAGGTGCTCTTGAGTTCCAGGATCAGGCGCTGAGCTGTCTTTTTGCCCACACCGGGTACCTTGGCCATGCCCTTGTCGTCCTCGGCCATCACCAGCGAATACAGCTGCCCCACGGTATAGGTGGAAAGCACGGCAAGCGCCAGGCGCGGGCCAACGCCCGAAACGGACACGAGCCGGTCGAACATCGTGCGCTCATCCTTTGAGGAAAAACCGAAAAGTGTCATGGCGTCCTCGCGCACCTGCATACGCGTGTAGAGGCGGACCTCGCCACCGGGCGTCGGCAACGTGGCCGCAGTGCTGCCCGAAATGCCGAGCTCAAAGCCAACGCCCGACACATCGACGACAGCAGAGCTCATCGTGGCCTCGACAAGCGTTCCGTGGAGCTGGGAAATCATCAGTATCCGGTTCCTCTCTGTTGATAGAACTCGCCACCGGTAAGGGCGCGGGTGCGGCTGAGGTTTACGTGGCAGATGGCGCAAGCCAGGGCATCGGCGGCATGGTCGGGATGCGGGTCGTGGTCGAGCTGCGTTAGCGTGCGTACCATGTAGGCGACCTGCCGCTTGTCCGCGGCGCCGGTGCCCACCACAGCCTGCTTGATCTGCATGGGCGTGTATTCGCCAATCTCGAGCGCGCATTCCGACAGCGCCACGAGTGCAGCCCCGCGGGCATGCGCCGTAGGAATTGCCGAGCGAACGTTAGCACCAAAGTAAATGCTCTCGATAGCAGCGGTATCGGGTCGATAACGCTCCACGACACCCTTGAGGTCGCGGGCGATATGCGACAGGCGCACCGCGAGCGGACTTCCGGCACTGGTCTCGATGCAGCCGTAGGCACGGCAGCGAACCTCGCCGCGCCGCTCCTCGATAATCCCCCAACCCGTATGGGCCAAACCGGGGTCGATACCCAAAATGACCAAGCCGACCTCCCCTCGCCACAAGCACAGCGCAAGACAAGGCCCCGCGCATCATTCACGAACGTCTGTTCTAGAATAACACAACGGGGCCGAAATGCTTAGTTGAAGTATCGGGGCTGGGAGCGAATCCTATCCCATAGTTAGTTCTGCGAGAAAAAGGGGAACTGCCTCGGATCCACCGGCGGATGCGGCATCGGACCACCCTGGGGCCCACCCTGCGGACCGCCCTGACCGCCCATCATCTTATCGATGGCGTCCTGAACCTCGCCCTCGAACTTTTTCATACCCTCATGCAAACGACGCTGGCCATCCTCAGAGCGCAGCTCCTCCATCTGCTCGGGCGAAATACCCAGCAGCTCGCCCAGCACGCCCATCATCTCGTTTCGCACGCGCTCGCTCGTATCCTCGTCAGCAAAACGGCGCACCTCGGCGCGCGCCAGCGAATCGACCGTCATACGCTCCTTGCCGTTAAGCCCCAGGTCGGACCACGCGAGCATATACGGCCAGGCACGCTCGGCAAACGAACGGGCCGAGACGATCGGCGCCATCGGCAACATGCGACGGGCAGCCTCACCCTGTCGAACGAGCATCAGCAGCAGCGAGCAAGCCTCAGGCTTGCCAGCGGCCATCGGGATGTCGTCGAAAGATCGATTGCGGTCCACGTGCGCCTCGAGCGCGCCATCGACCTCACCCGGCTCAAGCCCGCCGAGCAGCTGTGCCGCGCGGTCGAGCATATCGACCGGACCGTCGAGCGTCGAGAGCGCTTGCGCCAGCACGCGCTCCATACAATCTTCCACCGCGTTGAGCGTCACGAGCTCTTGGGGCACCACGGCAGACGTGCGGTTGCGCACACGCGCCACAAACTCAAGCGTCGACAGGTACACATCGCCAAAGGGCGCGTAATCGCCCTGGTAGCCGCCGCAAAGCGCCGGCGCCGCCAGCGCGTACTCGGTTTTGGACAGCGGGCTCAGCGCCATCGCACCCAGCTCGAGCGCCGTGTCCTCCAGCATGAGGCCCAACGTGCGCGAGCGCAGACGCTCGGCATCGCCCGCCGACACGTCGCGATCGAGCACACGCGCCGCATCCGGTGCATCGCGCTCGACGGTGCGAATGTGCAGACGCTCGGCGATGGCGCGGACGGCGGCACAGCGGGCAGCCTCGGCCTCTTCCTGCGCCGGCGTAAAGATACGGTTGCGCCCCAGCACCAGGCCAATCACATTGCGCGGGCCCAGAGCGTCGACGGCCAGCGCCGCCAGCAGGGACGACGGCAAGTCACCCTCGAGTGTCACCACAGCACGCGACGCACCGTGGGCTCGGGCGTTGTCGCGCACGGCGAGCACCAGCGCCTGCCACAGCCACTCCTCGGAACGGAACTCGGGCAGTTCGTGATCCTCCAGGGCATCGAGCATCACGCCGCGCTGAATCTCCTGAACCAGCAGGCTCTCCTCAAAGCACGGCGCCTGGGCCACCACGCGACCGCAGTCGTCGAGCACAAACGAACCGCCGGTATACACCGACTCGTCATAGGCACCGACCGGCGCCATGCAGGCAAACCACACGCTGCGCTTGGATGCGATCTTGCGGTAGGCGCCGCTGCGAACGGCAGCAATGGCGGCAGTCTCGCGGTCGGTCATGTCAAACGCGTTGAATTGGAAATACGCAATGAGGTCAACACCGGTCGGCAACATCTCGAGTTCGCGGTCCAAGTCAAAAATCACGGCGATGCGCACGCCGTCCACGTCGAACACCGGCGGCGCCCAACGTGTGTCGTTGTTCTCGCCACGCTGCAGGGCAATGCTCGAACGCGCCGGCACCACATGACCGTCCTTGAGCATCATGTAGTCGAGCAGCGGCTGGCCCTCAAACGAAACCGCCGCGGGCACGATGCAGATCATGTCAAGCTCCTGGATACGCTCGGCGACACCAGTCAAACCGGCAAGCACGTCGTGCTCAAAGTCGGCAGCGCCCACCAGGCCACCGGGCATGGCGCCCATAAAGAGCGGAGCCGGAACGCACAGCACGCGCGCCCCGCGCTCGTGGGCCAGACGAGCCTGGTCCTCGATGCGGCCGCAAATGCCCTCAATATCACCCAGGCGCATATCGATCTGTGCAAGCGCGAGCTTCATGGCCCAGCCCTTTCCGTCGTAAACCATCGAAATCGTAGTAAAAGCGCCGGCCGCATAATGCAGCCGGCGCTTGCATGTGCATATGCTAGTTATGATACCCCGAGCGGGGGCGCGCTCCTAGAATGTCGCGGACCACAGCCCGTGCAGGTTGCAGTAGGCATAGACGGTACCGGTCTTGGAGCCGCCCGCGAAAAACGTCGCGGGTTTCATGCCGGGCTCAAGGTAATGGACCTCTAAGCGGCCCTCGGCCTCAAGCGCAATCCACTCAATGTAGTGTTCGGGCAGGCTGGGGTGCTCGACCGAGCCAACGCGTGCACGAATCACGTGACCGTCGCGCTCGGTCTCGACAACAGGCACGTGCTTCTCGTGCGCCGCGTCCTCAGTGTTTGCGGTCAGTTCCGTGCAACCGGCAGGGGTCGCAACGTCGTCGCCAAGGGCAGCGATGAGCTTACCGTCGGGGTCCTTAAAGAATTTCGCCATGATGTTCTCCTTTGCTGATGTGCCAATGTTCTTGATGGTTCTTATGCCCAAAGGCAGACAAACCATCCACGGCATTGCAAATGAACACATAACGGACCAGGCAAGCGGTCGGGCCAAAATGCGTCGACCGTCCTGCCCACTCCAGCAGTCCCACCCCGCGCGCGGCTAGCGCCCGTCGCCGCCGAGCAGCGCCAGAACATCCTCGCGCGTGAACAGTGCCGACGAGATGCCGTCGCCGCCGAGCACGCTGTTGACCAGGTCGCGCTTGGACTCCTGCATCTGCATAATGCGCTCCTCGATCGTGTCCTTGGCGATGAGCTTGTACACGGTCACGGTATGTTGCTGGCCAATACGATGCGCGCGGTCAGTCGCTTGGTCCTGCGCCGCCACGTTCCACCACGGGTCGTAGTGGATTACCACGTCGGCCGCCGTCAGGTTAAGGCCCACGCCGCCCGCCTTGAGCGAGATCAAAAAGACCGGCACCTCGCCCGCCTGGAACTGTGCGACCATCTTGGCGCGGCTCTCTTTAGACGATGCGCCCGTGAGCTTAAGGAAGGCGATATCCTCCTTGGCCAGGCGCTTACCGATAATATCGAGCATACCCGTAAACTGGCTGAACAACAGGATGCGATGTCCGCCGTCGAGTGCGCCGTGCACGAGCTCCATGCACGTATCGAGCTTGGCGCTCCCCGCCTTGTAATCCTCGTAGTGCAGACGCGGGTCGCAGCAGATCTGGCGCAGCTTGGTGAGCTCGGCAAGTACCTTGAGCTTGTCCTTCTTAAACTCCCCGGCCTCGCGGTGCTGCACCTGCTGGGCGATGCGGTCCTGGTTGGCCAGGTAGAGCTTGCGCTGCTCGCCGGTGAGCTGCGCCATGACCGTGTCCTCGATCTTTTCGGGCAGATCGGCCACCACGTCCTCCTTGACACGGCGCAGTACAAACGGCGACACGAGTGCCTGCAGACGAGCGGCGCTGTCGCCCTCGGCGTGCTCGACCGGGCTTTCGAAGCGCTTGGCAAACGACTCGCGCGTGCCAAGCAGGCCCGGCATCAAAAAGTCGAAGATGCTCCAGAGCTCGGACAAGCGGTTTTCGATGGGCGTGCCCGTCAAGGCAAAGCGCACGCCGGCAGGCAGGCGCTTGGCGGCACGCGCTACCTGCGTGAGCGGGTTTTTAATGTACTGGGCCTCGTCGAGCACCACGCGGGCAAAATCCTGCTCGACGTACTCGTCGATATCGCGCCGCATAAGGTCATACGACGTCACGACCACGTTATGCTCGGCAACGCCGGCAATCTGCACGCGACGCTGCGCCTTGGCGCCCACGATGGCGCACACATCGAGCGACGGGGCAAAGCGCTCCAGCTCGGCGGTCCAGTTGTACACAAGCGACGCAGGGCACACCACAAGCGTGGGCTTGGCGTCCCCCGCTTCCACGCGCGCCAGGATATGTGCGATCATCTGCAGCGTTTTGCCCAGGCCCATGTCGTCGGCCAAGATGCCGCCAAGGCCCAGGTGTTCGAGCGAGCCGAGCCACTGGTATCCGTCGACCTGATAGCCGCGCAGTGTGGCCTTGAGCGAGACCGGCACCGTAAAGTCCATCTTGCCGAGCGTATCCAAGCGCTCGACGGTGCGGCGGAACGCGGCGTCACGATCGGCCTCGAGCGCGGGCGTGCGCGCGAGCATGCTATCGACGAATAGGCTACTCGACGCGGGAAGCGACACGCCGTCGAGCAGGTCGACGGCATCGACGCCCAGGACCTCGGCGAGGCCAAACGCGGCTCGAGCGCCCTCGTCCAGGCGAATGATGTCGCCGGACGTAAGGCGCGCAAACGTTTGATGGCGCTTGTACGAATCGAGATAGACGGCAAGGTCCGCGGCCGAAAGCCCGCTCGCGCCCAGCTCGACATCGAGCAGGTTACTCTTGACGGTCGCACGCACCGAAAGCTTGGGCGCAGGACGCACCGAAATCTGGCGCAGACGGTCGCTGAGCATGACCTCACCCAGCTCGGACAGGGCGGACAGGCCCTCGGTCAGCAGACAGAACAGGCGGGCGTCATCGCGCTCCTCAAACGCCAGACCACCCTCGTAGAAGTCGAAGTACAGAGCCGCCGTGTCCATAACGCGAAACTCCGCCACCTCGTCGCGGGGCGGCACGCCGGGGCGTTGCTCTTCGAAGGGACTGCCCGGAGCGCCCAGGCCAAAAAGATCCGCCGACCAGTCGCCGTAGGTAACCGTAATTTTGCAGGTCACGAGCCCATCGTCGACGCCGATCGCCATAGCAAAGCTCGGCTCGGGTGCCACGGTATCGAGCGCGGCGGGCGCGGTGAGGTCGGTGTAGTCGCGCAAAATGGGCAGCGCCATACGGCAGAACTCCCCCACCTGGTCGACAGCGATATGGACCGGCGTGCGGCAGGGCAGCAAGCGCGATAGAAACGGCGCCGCATGCTGGGCAAACGCCACATCGGTGCGGCGCGCACGGCGAGTATCGACCAGATAGGCTACGTCGCCCGAAGCAAAGCAGTATGCATCGGCCGGCAGGCGCAGATCGTAGCTACCACCAGCCGCCGGCGCGATTTTGGCGGCAAGGAGCGGTGGGCGCTTAGACAGAGCCTCGTCCTCCCCTTCCGGAGGCATCTCAACCGCCACGTCATAGGTGCGATGCGTCGTCGTCCCCCGCGACCAGGCGGGCTCAAAGGAGATGGTCTGGCCACGCAGCAGGTCCAGCACATATACGATGCTATGCTCGGACAGCGGCAACTGACGCTCGGCGACAAAACCGCTGCGGGCAAAGTCGTACGACGCCGAACGCGAGCTTGTGATGTCATCGAGATAAGCAACTGTCGTCACGACAAGGTTGAGCAGCTTTGTCGACACGTCTTCGAAGGCTTCGGGCGTATGGACAAACGTGAGCTTCTTGCCGTACGAGAAGGTGCCGCCGCGCGCGTAGGCATCAGCCATGCCGTCGATGTCCTTGACCACGTAGGAGACCGATCCACAGCGAATGCGAAGCTCGAGCGCCCAGCTAAAGCGGTCGGCAAACAGTGGATTGTAGTACGGCACCAGCGAGGGCTCCAACACCGCCTTGGGGGCATCGGGATCCACACTGCTGGCGAGCTTGCGGCGCATGCTCGCCAGCTCATCCATGCGCGCGTCCGAAAGATCGGAGAGCGCTGCCATGAGGCTGGGACTCGTGGGAACGGGCGCCGGAAAGGGAAAGTTGGGATTGACGGCCGGCGCTTTGGGCGCGGTGCGCGCAGGCTGTTTCGGCTGCGCCGTAAACGTGCGGACCGGCGTGCGCAAACCTTCGACGGGCTCGGCGCCGCTGGCATCCAAATACGCCAGAGCCGTGGCAATAGCGTGCTTGCACATACCGGGGTAACGATAGGCGGCGGGGCAATCGCAGTCGTAGTCGATCACCTCGTGCTCGTCCATGTCGAGCGCTACGTGCGTCTTGTACAGGTCGCCGCGCGAGCCGCGCACCGAGCCCTCAACCGTCACGTTTTTGGAGAAGCGCGAGCCGCTGTCCTCAATCGACAGCACGGCGCCGTTGAGCATGAGCGAACGCCCCTTCATAAAGGTGCCACTCAGCGCCGCCTCTTTCCGGAGCGCCTGCACAAACGTCCCCTGCGCCATCACTTCCTCCAATCTCACATGCCAAATGATTTTTCTGGGACGGGGATGAAAAAATCATTCCCATCCCAGAAAAACTGGTCTTCCGCCGCACGTCACCCAAAATGATTTTTTAATCCCCGTCCCAGAAAAATCATTTTAGATAACCGTCACGCGGCCCTGGTTACCCACAATCGCCTTTGCCTCTGCCAGCAGCGGAATCGAGCGTGCATTGACCTTGGCCGGCACCTCGGCACGGAGCACGCGCCCGTCCACCTGCTCGATAAAGATCTCCACGCGGTCGCCGCCCGGGTTGGTGGTGAGCACCGTGGCCAGGCGCGCCATATTGCCCTGGCTAAAGCGGCTGTTGGGCACCATGACCTCAAAGACCTTGGGCTTGTTTTTCTCCTCGCTAAGCTCCAGCGGCACAATCTCCTGCGCGATGATCTGGTCGCCGCGGTCCGAGCGCTCGAGCTTGCCCTTAATGCGCACAAACGCGTCGGACAGCTGCGCGCCGGTCTCGGGATCGACCTCGCCGTACAGATACCCCTCGGCCTCCTTGTAGGTCTTGGGGAACACCACGACCGTGGCCTCGCCTTCCATGTCTTCGAGCTGCACGATGCCCATGGGGTCGCCGTTTTTGGTCACGCGCTTGGACACGCTCGAGACCATGCCGGCCCACCACAGCGCCTTACCCTCGGGAATCTCCTGGTTGATGGTGCCACCCGTGGGGTTTTGCACCTCATAGCCGGTGTCGATCTGCGAGAACGAAAAGTCGCGCGCCTTGGCTAGTGCATACTCAAACGGACGCAGCGGGTGGTCCGAGACGTAGATGCCCAGAACCTCCTTCTCCTGGCTCAACTTAAGGTGGCGGTCCCATTCCTGGCCATCCGGATCGGGCACGCTCACCTCGAAGCCCGAGCCCTCAACGTCGCCAAACATATCGAAGAACGACGTCTGGCCGCTCGCGCGGTCCTTCTGGCGCTTTACCGCGGCATCGATGATGTTCTCGGGGTTGTTCTTGTCCACAAAGTGCATCATCTGGCGACGCGGATACCCCGTGGAGTCGAAGGCGCCTGCCTTGATCAGCGATTCGATCACGCGACGGTTGGCCTGGCTCGAGTCCACGCGCTCGACAAAGTCGTGCAGCGTCTTAAACGGACCGCCCGCCTCGCGCTCTGCGATAATCGCCTGCGCCACGCCGGTACCCACGCCGCGGATGCCGGCCAGACCAAAGCGCACGCCTTCCTTGGTAGCCGTGAACTCGGTGCCGGACTCGTTGACATCTGGCGAAAGCACGGGAATGCCGTCGTGACGGCACGCCGAGACGTAGTGCACGATCTTGTCGGTCTTGCCCGTATAGGACGTCAGAACGGCCGCCATGTACTCGTGCGGATAGTGCGCCTTGAGCCACGCCGTCTGCATAACCAGAATGGCGTAGCCGGCGGAGTGCGACTTGTTGAAGGCGTAGGATGCGAACTCGAGAACATCGTCCCAAATCTTCTGGGCGACCTCGCGCGTGTAGTTGTTCTTGATAGCGCCGTTCATCCAGTGGTCGTAGGTGGTCTCGTCCGAGCCATCCTCCCAGTGGAGCACCGTCGACGTGAGCAGCTTAATCTTTTTCTTAGCCACGGGCTTACGGATACGCGAGTCCGATTCGCCCTTGGAGAAGCCGCACATCTCGACGGAGATGAGCATAACCTGTTCCTGGTAGACCATGGTGCCGTAGGTTTCGCCCAGGATGTCGTCCAGGCGGTCGTCGTAGGAGACGGCCGGCTCCTTGCCGTTCATACGGTTGATGTAGGACGAAACCATGCCGGCGCCCAGCGGGCCCGGGCGGTATAGAGCGATCAATGCCACGACGTGCTTGTACTCGGTGGGCTTCATGTTCTTGATCGTGGCCGTCATGCCGGCGGACTCGACCTGGAAGACGCCGGCGGTGTGACCGGAGCCCATGAGCTTAAAGATCTCGGGGTCGTCAAAGGGAATCTCTTCCTCTTTGATGTCGATGCCGAAGTTCTTTTTGATGTTTGCCTTGGCCTTGGAGATAACCGTCAGCGTGCGCAGGCCCAGGAAGTCCATCTTGAGCAGGCCCATGTCGGCAACGGTATGGCCCTCGTACTGGGTAATCTCGACGCCGCCCTTGGTATCGAGCTTGGTGGGCACATGCTCGTTGACGGGATCGCGGCAGATCAGGACGGCGCACGCGTGCACACCCTCGCCACGGGTGAGGCCCTCGATCGAGAGCGCCGTGTCGATGATACGGCGGGCGTCGTCATCCTTTTTATAGGCCTCGGCAAAGTCGGGGTTAAACAGATCCTCTTTGCCGGGTTGCTTTTCGAGCACCTGCTTGAGCTTGACCTTGGGGTCGCTCGAGACCATCTTGGACAGGCGCTGGCCCATGTAGACCGGATAGTCCAGAACGCGCGCGGCATCGTTGATGGCCTGCTTAGCCTTGATGGTCGAGTAGGTGATAACGTGGGTGACCTTCTCGGGGCCGTAGAGCTGGCGAACGTGCTCCACGACCTCGAGGCGCCGCTCATCGTCGAAGTCCATATCGATATCGGGCATCTCGGTACGCTGCGGGGACAGGAACCTCTCGAACATCAGGCCGTTCTCGAGCGGGTCGAACGCGGTGATGTTCATGGCGTAGGCGACGATAGCGCCGGCGGCCGAGCCACGGCCGGGGCCGACGCCGATGCCGTTGTCTTTGGCCCATTGCACGTACTCGGCAACGATCAAAAAGTAGGCGGCAAAGCCCTTGTCGCAAATGACCTTGTATTCGTACTCAAAGCGCTCTTTGATGTTGACGCCACCGATCTCGCGCGTGGCCCAGTCGTCACCGTAGTGCTGGCGCAGGCCCTTCTCGCACTCGCGGCGGAACTGGCTCTCGTGCGTCTCGCCGGGGTCGAGCAACGGGAAGCGCGGCAGGATGATGGAGTCCCAGTCCAGCTCAACGTAGCACTTGTCGGCGATCTCGAGCGTGTTGTCGCAGGCCTCGGGGCAATACGGGAACATCGCCCGCATCTCCTCCTCGGTCTTCATGTAAAACTCCGAGCCGGTCATGCGCATGCGGTTGGGGTCGTCGACCTTGGCGTTCATGCCGATGCACATGATGACGTCCTGCACGGGCGCATCCTCGCGGCGCAGGTAGTGGAAGTCGTTGGTGGCGATGACCTTGACGCCCACCTGCTTGGCGATGTCGATGAGCGTGCGGTCCATCTGCTCGTCAGTCAGGCCGTTGTCGGTGGTGATGCCGTGTTCCTGGATCTCGATGTAGAAGTCACCGGGCTCGAAGGTATCACGGAAGGTCTCGGCCCACTTGATGGCGCCTTCCATGTCGCCGCGGTCGATGTATTTGGGGATGATGCCCGCGATGCAGGCGCTCGTGCAGATCATGCCCTTGGCATGGCGGCGCAGGTTGTCGAGCGTCACACGGGGCTTGTAGTAAAAGCCCTGCACGGCGGCCTCGGAGACCGTCTGCATTAGGTTGACGTAGCCCTCCTGATCCTTGGCCAGAAGGATCATGTGGTAGAGCTCGGGCTTGTGGTCGCGGGCAAGGGTCTCGTCCGGCGTAAAGTAGACCTCGCAGCCAAAGATGGGCTTGATGACCAGGGGCGGTTTGAGCTCGTCGATGTTGCCCTTCTCGTCCCACATGGCCATGTCTTTGACGTACTGGGCATGCTCGCGCGGGTTTGCCTCGGGGTCGGGCTCCACCAGCTCGTCGCGGCGGTCCTTTTCCAAGAAGGCCTTGTCGTGGCTCCAGGTTTTGTACTCGGGCGTGTTGTGATTGACGGCGTCGCAGGCCAGCGCCAGGTCGGGCACGCCATACATGTAGCCGTGGTCGGTAATGGCCACGGCGGGCATGCCAAGTTCAACGGCACGATTGACCATATCCTGGATACGGGTTGCGCCGTCGAGCATGGAGAAAACAGTGTGATTGTGCAGATGGACGAATGCCATGTGATGAGCTCCGATGCGGGTTCGTGTTCTGACTGAACGATTTTACCGCACGGCGCGGACAGCACCCGAACCTAGCCAAACCAACACGGCTCCTCTTGAGTTGCGGTGAAATGCGGACTGTTTGGCGGCTTTTTTGGCCAAAACAGTCCGCATTCCACCGCAAGTTATCTGAGGGCTAGAGATTGTAGGTGACTACTTGAGGTTCGGCGGGTTCGACGAAGATGGCTGGATTCGCCTGCTCCACGCGAACGAACTTGACCGTCACCGTCTCAAAGCCCGCCTTGTGCAACACGTCGGCGTAAACGCGCGCCTGCAGGGCGTGCTTCTCGAGCAGCTGGTCCGGCGTCTCGTCCGGCGTGCCGCCCGTCTTATAGTCGATGACCAGCGCGCGTGACGAATCCGCCGGGTTCGTCGCCAGTGCATCGATGGCGCCTTCGGCATAGGCACCGTAGCGAGCGATGTCCTCGTCCTCGCAGCCCAGCGAAAAGAACGGCACCTCGGCGCGAACGCACGGCCACGCGAGCAGGTCGGCACGAACAGCCGACTTGAGCCAGCGGTCCAGGGCAACGTCGAAGCGTTCGCGCTGCTCCGGCGTCAGGCACCACAGACGCGCCAGTGCATCGGCACGCGCGGCGGGCAGCGCATCGGCACCCATCTCGATCAGCCACTGGCAGGCGGCATGGAACGCCGAGCCCAGCGCCATGGGGTTGCCGGTAGGCTCAACGGCGGCAACGTCTGCATCCGTCATCTCGAAACCATCCGACTCCGCATCATCGCCGGCCTCGTCCATGGGCACGTGCGCCTCGGCGGCACGGTCCTCGGACTCGGCATGGAGCGCCGCGGCGATTGACGAGTAGCTATACGAGTCACGCACCGGAAACGGACAGATGCCCATGCGCACGCCCACCGCCTGGGGATACACGAGCTCAAACGCATCGGGCTCGGGGTCGGCAGGACCGGGGACGATTGTACTGGCCGAATCGTCGGCAGCATCTGCATCGGCATCGCCACGAACAAGCCTGCCCTCGGCATCCAGCGAAGCGTTGGCCTCAAACGCCTGCTCGCCAAACGTAAAGTCTGCTAGCGATATGAGCTCGTAGTCGCCCGGCTGGGAGTTGTCGAACACCAGGCGGTCGGTATCGAGCTGCGGCATGTCCAGAGCGTCCGTCGGCAAAATACGGCGCAGCACGTCGTAGGTCAGATCGGTCTCGACATCGAAGGTCGGCGCCGTCACCTTGCCACGGCTCACGCCGGCATCCATCGCCAGAATCACCAGCTCGCGCGCACGCGTCATGGCAACATAGAGCAAGCGGGCCCGTTCCTCGAGCGAAAGCTGCAGGTCGGCGTTGCGCAGGCGAGCAAATGCCTCGGCGGGAGAACCCGTCGCACAGACGTCCTCCATGAGCTCCGGCGGCAGCCACAGCGACGTGCCCTTGCCCTTAAACGCGTGCTCAAACTGCTTTTTGACGTCGTCGCCCTTCACAAAGGTACCGTCGGCAAGCTTAACGCCGTCGAAGCGTGCCGGCAGTGCCACGACCTGCGCTCCGCCCTCGACGCGACCCATCTGTGCCGCACCCGAGGACTTACGCACGCCAAAGCACTCGGCGACCGCCACGACCGGATATTCCAGACCCTTGGAGGCATGCACCGTCATGATGCGCACCGCGCCGTCGCCCTCCTCGTTGAGGGCACCCGGAGCTTCCTTGCCCGCCAAGAAGCGGTCGAAGGCAAGCGCGATGGAACGCGGCGAGTTGCCGAACTCGGCCTCCGCCTCGGCCACGGCATCGAGCGCCTTGAGCACGTTGGCGGCGATGGCCTTGCCCTCGGGACCACGCTGTGCCAGACGCACAAACCAGCCGGAGGCGTTGACCACATCGCGCGCGATGGCGGCGAACGAATCGCGGCCCACGCGACGAAGGGCATAGCGCAGCACCTCGCGGGCGCGCGTCACGAGCGGCAAGTCTTGCAAACCCGGCACGTCGAAATCACTCATGATGCCCGCATCGATGTTGCGGCGCGAGGTCTCCCCCGTCTCGCTATCGAGCTTGGTCGCCAGCGCCAGGAACTCCTGGACGCCGAGCGCAAACATCGGCGAGGCGAGCAGCGGCATAAGGCCCTGCGCCGTATCGGCCGGATTGGCGAGCGCACAAACCAGGGCGCGCACCGTCTGCACCTCGGCGGCTTGGGCAAAGACCGAGCCGCCCGCGATGACGCAGTCGAGCCCCTGGTCGCGGAAGGCCTGCGCGTAGACGTCTGCGTTGGTCATGCGGCCCAGCAGCAGCACCATGCCGCCCTGGGGCTGGCCGGCATCGGCAAGCGCATGGAATCGCTCGGCGATCGCACGGGCCTTGGCCTGCGTGCGCTCCTGCATACTGCCGCCTGCAACAAAGAGGGCCTGGCGACGCGAGGCGTCTGCCACCAGCGTGTCCTTGCGGCCGTCGCTCGCCTCAAGATCCAAAAAGCCCTGCATCAGGCCGCCGTCATCGCCGTCGAAGACGCGTGCCACGTAACGCAGCACCTCGTCATGGCTGCGGAAGTTGCGCACGAGCTTGACGAGCTGGCCAGCAGGAGCGTCGGCCACGGCAGTCGCCTCGGGCGCAGCAGAGGAGCCCACCTTGCGCTCCTGGCGACGGAACACCTCAACCTCGGCACCACGGAAGCGGTAGATCGACTGCTGCGCATCGCCCACGGTGCACAGCGCGCGCTCCCCCGCGCCCGTCAGGTAACGGATCAAATCGACCTGCATCTGGTCGGTATCCTGGAACTCATCGATCATGACCATCTTAAAGCGGCCCTCGTAGGCGGCTCGGATGGCGGGATAATCGCGCAGCGCCTCGTATGCCATGCGCAACAAGTCGTTATTGTCGAGCGCGGACTGGTCGGCCTTGAGCGCACGGTACTCCGCCTCCACAGCACGGGCAAGCCCCACCAGTGCATCGAGCGCGGGACCACCGCAGGCCAGCACGATATTGATAAACGCATCGGCGGCCTCGGCCTTGAGCAGCTCGACCTGCTCCTTGGGGAATGCCTTGCTCGCGCGCGGCATGGTGCACGACATCATGAGTCGCGCCGCATCGGCCATGGTCTTGCCGCTCGCCTCGAACGCGTCGATGGCATCGAGCGCCATTTGCGCCTTCTCGGTCGCGGCCTTGCTTGCGCCCAGAGCCGCGCGATAGGCATCGGCAAGGGCCGAGGTATCGGCCTGGCCGCGCGCCACGCGCACGTCGTCCATACCGCCCGGCAGCTGGCTCGACAGCTCCAACAGCTCGCGCACCAGGCCCTTGATGGTCGTACCGGCGCCAAAGGAACCGCCCTCGCCCGCCATGGGATACCAGGCATAGAGGGCCTTGAGCGATGCCGCGAGCTCGGGGGCGGCATCGGGCGCCGTCGCGCGGGCCAGCACATGCTCAACAGCCTGGTCCATGAGCTCGTCGGTATCGGTGAGCACCGTGAACTCGGGGTCGATGCCCAGCTCCAGCGCATGCGCGCGCAGGATACGCGAGCACATGCCGTGAATGGTCGAGATCCACGCGTCGTCGACGGTCAGTGCTTCCTCGTCCATGCCCTCGTCGATAAGCGCACGGCGCACGCGGTCGCGAATCTCGGCCGCGGCATCCTTGGTAAAGGTGATGGCGAGCACCTGGTCCAGATGCTCAACGAACGGACCGGATTCGGGCGAGAGCGCGTAGACGATGCGGCGCGTGAGGGTAAAGGTCTTGCCCGAACCGGCGCCCGCCGAGACAAACAGCGGACGGTCGAGCGTCTTGACGATCTGCAGCTGTTGCGGCATCAAGGTCGAAAGATCCATGGTCTACACGTCCCTCCTTACAAACGTTCCTTCGTGGTTATACGAGCAGTGGGCATGCGCGGCCTGCGTCGACGCCGGGTCGACAGCAGCGACGTTGCCCGCCTCGAGCTCGCGCAGGCGCTCGGCGATGCCGGTCTCCACGCGGTCGAGCAGGGCGTCGAAGTCCATGCTGCCGCCCTCGCCGGGGAAACCTTTCTTAAGGCCCGGGATGCGACCGTCGCCGCGCTCTTCCTCGAGCAGCTCGGCGCTCGCCGCGCCGCGCAGCGCCGGTTTGCCGCCCTTGGTCGAAAAATAGAGCGCCGCGCGGGTATCCAAATCCAGCGCCCGGCGCATGGCCTGCGCATAGATAAGCGTCTGGGTATGGGGCGGCAGCCAGCGCGGATCGTCGATGGGCGCCGTGCCCGATTCCTCGTCGCGCACCGTGGGGTCGGCGAGTTTAAACTCCTCAACGCCCGTGCGGTGCTTATAGTCGATCACCACGGCGCGGTTCTCGGCATCCACGTCCACACGGTCGATGCGCCCGCCGAGCGGCCAGCCGGCATACTCAACGTTAAGATCGTTAAAGGCAAACTCCAGGTAGCGCGGAGCAAAAGGCGTCAGCGCCTCGGCTTCATAGGCAAGCACGCCTTCCAGCTGCGGCAGAATCTCGGCCACCTGGCGCTCCTCTACCGGAGAGAGCGGCACGAGCGGGCCCTCGTTGCCACGCTTGGAGGCATGTTCGGCCAAGGTCTCGTCAAAGACCTCGCGCAGCAGCTCCTGAGCACGTGGCAGGTTCTCGGGCGTCACACGTTCCATGCCCTCCTGGGGCAGACGGGCGTGCAGGTGTTCCAGCACGTCGTGGACAAAGTTGCCTTTCTCCATATTGCCAAAGCCGGCGTCGATCGACTGAGGCTTCACGCGGTACGAGACGAACCAGCATAGCGGGCAGGTCGAATAGGCCTCGATCTGCGAGGCAGACGTCAGGCGCGGTACCAGCGGCGCATCCTCGCCCTCGCCATCGCGACGGCGCAGGACCAGATACGGCACGGCCTCGGCACTCAGATGCTGAGGGGCCTCACAGGCCACGCGCTCGCGCTTGAGACCTTCGCCTGCCGCGGGATCGAAGTCCCTTACGATATCGCCCTCACCCACGCACTTCGCCTTGTCGGCGCCAGCGGCTTTAGCGTCACCAGCGGTCTTAGCGTCGTCAGCGATCTTAGCGCCGTCAGCCTCGGCATGCGCCCGCAACTCGGTCCACACGGCAGCCGGATAGCACTCGCGCGCCTGGCGATCGTGGGTCACACGGGCGAGCGTAACCGGGCCGCGTGACGCCTGCATCGCGTGGCCAAAGCGCGCGCGCAGCAAGGCCGCGGGCTCAAGCGTCACGCCCTCGCGACCAAGGCTCGCCGTCAGCGTGGCCAGCGGCCCCTCCTCGTGCGAGAGCGGATAGCTGTCCAGATCGACATCGGCAAACAGCACGGCATCGTAGCTGCCGGGGCGCAGAGCTGCCGCATCGGCAAGCGAAGCAAAACGAACCTGAGCACGTGGCGCACGGTCAACCTCGTAGGTCTCGTAATCGTAGGCGGTGCTACGCTTGTCCACCTTGGTGCGAATGCCATCGAGCACGGGCACGGTCGCGGCCTGCGACACGTCGAGCACGCGGGCGCCATTCATAAGGATGTCGATGACGTGGCGCAGCAAGGCCACCTCCGCCTGGCGACGAGCCTGACCGTCAAGGCCTCCAAGGGCGCGATCGGGCAACGCCTCGGCAACGGCAAGCATGGCCTTGAGCGCCGTCACGGGCTTGTCACGCCACAGCGCCTGGAACACGTCCGAAACCACACACGGTACGTTCTTAAACCAGTTGTCGTCGCTCGCCGCCTTGCGCGCGCCCCTCACCTGGCCTTGGACACTCTGCAGCAGGCTCTTAACGCTCGCGGTAGTCTTGCTGCGCGAGAGACGCATATTCTTATCGAAGGCACGGGCATTGACGGCATCAGCGCCCGAAAGCGGACTGTAGATCCAGTCGGTAAGCTCCGGCGCGGGCCACCACTCGGTCTTTGACGCCGTGCCCTCATCGGCGGCCTTCATGCGCTCGATCAGGCCGGCAAGCGCCGCAAACTGCCTGCCCGCGATGGACTGGGAAAACGCCGTGAACTCGGTCGTCTCGGACGCAATGTGACGCGCCGCCAGACGAGAGGCGAGCTCACCGAACAGCTGGGATGCCCGGGCAGAAACAACGAGCACGCGCACAGGGTCGGCGGGCGTTGCAGTAGCTTTATCGGCCTTGGACTCCTTGTGCGCTTTCACCAACTTATCGATGGCGTCCGCATAGACATGAGCACGGGCATGGGGGCCGGCGACCTCAATAAAGGCAGGCTGAGCGGCGGCCCCGCAAGCGACATCAGACGCGACGGCGTCCTCCCCCAGCGGCGCAATCTCAAACAGCACACCGCGGGCATCAAATGCCGTGGCAAGCTCCTCGCGCATCGCCGCCTGCTCGCGGTCAAGTAGCACGACGACCTCTCCCCCATTGTTCGCCACGGCAGACAGCAGCTCGAGCAGACCGTGCGTAAACGACGTGATACCGCGCACGCATACGGCGCGGGCGCACGCCGGCAGGCTATCGGCCAGGGCACCGGCCATAATGTCGGCTGCCTCGCAGGGCTCGACCATATCTCGACGGTCCAAACCGCCCGCGTAGGCACGCAAAAGCTCGAATACGCGAGCCTCGGCGTCGCTCTTGGGATCGGGACGGCAAACGTCGCCGCAGCAGCGCTCGGCACCCGTCCCCGCTACGCCCGGCAGCACATCGCGGGCCATGCGCGCGAGCATGCGCACCGTGCCCTGGCTGCGCGAAAGCGGCTGCAGGTCGGCATCATCGAGGCGCGTGACCATGTCCGAAAACAGCATCTGGCGCTGCAGGTTGTCGACGAAACCGCGCCCGTCGCCCAAAAGCTCCCAAAGCGAGCGAAGCCACGATGTGGGCGTCTTGTAGTCGATACCCAGCGAAACGCCGGCTTCCGCCGCATCATGACGGCACAGGTCGAGCTCGGCAAACGTTGGTGCCAGCAACACGGCACGCCCGTGACGGGCAATAAGGTCGGCAAGCAGCGCCGACTCGGCATCGCTCAAATCCGTGCCGGCATTGGTGGTATAGATTCGAACAGGCATGGTCCTCCGCTCAAACTGTTCGCAATAATCAATGCATCCATCCTACCCGCCCACGCGGACAGATTTGCCCCACGCCAACAGATTTGATCCCTTGGGGACGGAGGAAAATGGATCACAGTGGGGGTCAGTCTAACCCGGTGATCCGTTTTCCTCCGTCCCCAAGGGATCAAAAAACCGCCCCCGTAGGGACGGTTCTTCGTAATTCAATGTTGTCGCCGGCCTACTCGCCATCCTCCAACTTAATGAGGATCTTGCGGTAGCCACCGTACTCGCCGTTCAGCGCCTTTGAAACGCGGCTCACCGTGGTGGATGAAGCGCCGGTACGGGCCTGAACCTCAACATAAGGCTCGCCCTCGTCCAAATAGCGCGCAACCTGCAAACGCTGAGAAAGGTCGCAAATCTCGCGCGGCGTGCAGATATCGGTCAAAAACGCTTGGATATCCTTCTCGTCGTCCAAAAGGCTAAATGCGTGGACCAGCTGCTTGACATCAGGCTTGTCAAACATGTTCTCGATATTCATCGATCACCGCCAAACCCGCCAAAAGGCATCGAAGTTGATACTGACATCGGGCATCGTTCACCCGTTCTATGCAATAGGGCAACGCCTGTGGCTTTTGCCCGTAGCAGTGTAGCACACCACCAAACTAAAGCGACAAGACTCTCTGCCAGCGGCGCGTTTTTCAGGACGAACGCCGTTTAGAAACCATATGCGCACGTAAGCTCCACGAATATTTGAGACAATGGGCGCCCAAACACCGCGGCGCGCCCGCGCAACCATCCAGGTCGCCGCCGTAAGCCGCTTCACGCGACGCCAGCAATCCCGGCGCAAGAAAGGATTCACGCCATGCGCTTTATGCTTAACTGGCTCTTCACCTCGATCGCCATCGCGATCGCCACGTTCCTCGTCCCCGGTATCCAACCCTTCGGCTTTGCCGAGACCTGGGTCTGCTTTGCCTTTGTGGGACTGTTCCTGAACATTGTCGATTCGTTCGTCAAACCGTTCCTCACGGTCATCTCGCTGCCGCTCACGATCATTACGCTGGGCATTTTCCAGCTTGTCGTCAACAGCTTTATGCTTGAGCTCGCGAGTTACCTGTCGGTCAACCTGCTGGGCGTCGGCATCTCCATCGCCAGCTTTGGATCGGCCTTTATGGGCAGCATCCTGGTGTCCATCACGCGCAGCATCCTCGACAGCATCGCTGAGGACTAAAACGGCCATTCCGGCCGTGTCCGTCTCAACAGCCCAAAACGAAGGCCGCCCATCGCAAAAATGGGCGGCCTTCTTATTTGCCAAGTCTCAAAGGGCGAGAAAATCTACCATTTCCACCCCGTCCCCAAATGCAGGTGTGGGTTAGATGACGTAGTCGTAGCCATGGTTGGGAGCGACAAGTTGATCGAGCGTCACACCGTCGAGGTAGTCGTTGATGAGCTTGTCCAGGTTCTTCCACACGTCGAGCGTGGGGCACTCATCCGAACGCGAGCAGCCCTTGCAGTCGCCATCCAGGCAGGCGACCGGCGCCAGACTGCCCTCGGTCAGGCGCAAGATCTCGCCCACCGTGTATTGCTCGGGCGGGCGCGTGAGCACATAGCCGCCGCCCTTGCCGCGCATGCCCGAGAGCATGTTGGCGCGCACGAGCGTAGCCAAAATGTTCTCGAGATATTTCTCGGAAATCCCCTGTCGCGCCGCGATCTCTTTGAGCGGGATGCGACCGGCTGCCTGGTGCTCGGCCAGATCGACCATAACGCGCAGGGCATATCTGCCCTTAGTAGAAACCAACATGTATAGTGCTGCCTTTCGGTCATTTAGTCCGTAGAAATTCTAGCCGAAATATTGGTTTTGAAAATACCCGTTCCGGTCAAGATGGTTAATCGACTCGTAATAATCTTCTATTTCCTATTGCGTTACTAGGCTTTACTGTCTACTATGCTTGCCAACAGCAAAACGAACAACCCATAAGGTTTGTGGGTTTCGCTGCTACACACACCGTAAAACCACACGGTATCCAGTCATTTGAACACTTTGGAGGTTCACCATGAGCAATGTTTACACGTCCATCGATCAGCTTATCGGCCACACTCCGCTTCTGGAGCTCACTCACTTTGAGGCCGATGAGGACCTCAAGGCCCGCGTGCTCGTCAAGCTGGAATACTTCAACCCCGCCGGCTCCGTCAAAGACCGCGTCGCCAAGAACATGATCGACGAGGCCGAGAAGGCCGGCAAGCTCGTGCGCGGCGGCGACTACACCATCATCGAGCCCACGAGCGGCAACACCGGCGTCGGCATCGCCTCGGTGGCGGCGGCTCGCGGCTACAAGGTGATCATCACCATGCCCGAGACTATGTCCGTCGAACGCCGCAAGCTTATGCAGGCATATGGCGCACAGCTCGTGCTCACCGACGGTTCCAAGGGCATGAAGGGCGCCATCGCCAAGGCCGAGGAACTGCAGAAGGAGACGCCAAACAGCATCATCGCCGGCCAGTTTGTGAACCCCGCCAACCCCGCCATCCACAAGGCCACGACCGGCCCCGAGATCTGGGATGACACCGACGGCGAGGTCGACATCTTCGTCGCCGGCGTTGGAACCGGCGGCACCGTGACCGGCGTGGGTGAGTTCCTTAAGGAGCAGAACCCCGAAATCAAGGTCGTCGCCGTCGAGCCCGCCACTTCCCCGGTGCTCTCCAAGGGCCAAGCCGGCCCGCACAAGATCCAGGGTATCGGCGCCGGTTTTGTGCCCGACGTCCTCGACACCCAGGTCTATGACGAGATCATCCCCGTCGAGAACGACGACGCCTTTGCGACCGGCCGCGCCGTGGGCCACAAGGAGGGCGTGCTCGTGGGCATTTCGTCCGGCGCCGCCGTGTGGGCCGCGCTGCAGCTGGCCAAGCGCCCCGAGAACGAGGGCAAGACCATCGTGGCCCTGCTTGCCGACACCGGCGAGCGCTACCTGTCCACGGCGCTCTTCCAGGACTAGGGCCTGTCGCCCATAGGTTGAGCCCACGGACGAGCCGGTCTCCTCTCTCCCGGCAGTCTGAGCCCATCCAATCAGGGTGTCCCACGAGACGCCCGAACTTGCTACAATGTCTGCGGCGCGGAACCAGCCTCCCGCGCCGCTTTTCTTTTTTGGCCACATGCCACCAAGGAGAACCTCCCCATGCACAACAAGCGCGTGCTCGTCGCCATGAGCGGCGGCGTCGATTCCAGCGTGACCGCGTACCTGCTCAAAAGCCAGGGCTACGAATGCGTCGGCACCACCATGCGCCTCACCTGCCCCGCGCCCGATCCCGCCACGGGCATGAGTAAGGTCGACCGCGACATCGCCGATGCGAAGGCCGTCGCCGAGCGTCTGGGGATACCCCACCATGTGCTCGACTTGCAGCAGACCTTCGACCACAGCGTTATCGAGCGCTTTGTGAACGCCTACCAGGAGGGGCTGACGCCCAACCCGTGCATCATCTGCAACCGCCACATAAAGTTTGGCGCGTTGCTCGGTGCGGCGCTGGACATGGGCTGCGACTACATCGCAACGGGTCATTACGCCAAAACAAGCCAGACAGTAGACGGCACCTGGCAGCTGCATCGCGGCGAAGATCCCAAAAAGGACCAGAGCTACTTTTTATATTCGCTTACGCAGGAGCGCCTGGCGCACACGATCTTTCCGCTGGCAGGCCTAGACAAAGAGCGCGACGTGCGCCGCATAGCCGCCGAGCAAGGCTTTACCAACGCCCAGAAGGCCGAAAGCGAGGACATCTGCTTTATTCCAGACGGTGACTACGCGGGCTATATCGAGCGCCGCTGCGGACATCCCGCTGCACCGGGCGACATTGTGTGGCGCGACGGCAGCGTGGTCGGACGCCATAACGGCGCGTTGCGCTATACCATCGGCCAGCGCAAGGGCTTGGGCGTCGCGATGGCGCATCCCGTGTATGTGACGGGCGTCGATGCCGCCAACAACACCGTGCATCTGGGCGAGGCCGAGGACCTAACGGCCACAGCACTCACGGCCGACGACTGGATCTGGAGCGCCCCTGCCGACCGCATGGAGGCAGAACTCGATGCCGGCGGCATTCGCGTGGGCGCCAAGTACCGTTACCGTCAGAAAGACCAAGCAGCGACCCTTACGCGCGGCGAAGACGGGCAAATGCTGCTGACTTTTGACGAGCCGCAGCGAGCCATCGCCCCCGGCCAGGCCGTTGTAGTCTACCACGGCGACATCGTCCTCGGCGGCGGCACGGTGACCGGCGCACTTAAGTAGCCCCATCCCCTTCATAAATTGCGGTGAAATAGGGACTGTTTAAGCGTTTAAAACCGCCAAACAGTCCCTATTTCACCGCAACTTAGAGAGGACGGCCTCGGTCGGTACTGCCGTATCAGCCGAGGCCGCTGCATCGCTAGCGCTGTACGTAGGCTCGGACCAGCTCGTAGGTGTTGCGCACGCCGTCCATGTGGCTGCGCTCGTAGTTGTGGCTCGCATACACGCCGGGGCCGATCAGGCCGTGACGGATGTCGTAGCCGGCAGAGAGCGTGGCCTCAACGTCCGAGCCGTAGTGCGGGTACACGTCGATGGCGTAGTCAAGTTCAAGCTCGCGCGCGATATTGGACAGCGTGGTCACCAGGTCGTAGTTGTACGGACCACCCGAATCCTTGGCGCAAATCGACACCATGCGCTCGGTGCAGCCCAGGTCGTCGCCCACGCAGCCCATGTCAACGCTGATCATCTCGCGCGTGTCGGCCGGCACGAAGGCACCGCCATGGCCGACCTCCTCGTACACGGTAAAGAGCAGCGAAACCTTACGCGAAAGCGTCACCTCGCCAGCGGCGACGGCACGCGCCAAGCCCAGCAAAATGGCGGCCGAAAGCTTGTCATCCAGGAAGCGGCTCTTAATGTAGCCGCTCTCCGTCACCGTGGTACGCGGATCCATAGCGATGATGTCGCCGGTCTGAATACCCAGCTCAAGCACGTCGTCCTTGCTGTCGACGTTCTCGTCGAGCAGGATCTCCATGTTCTTCTCGATGGTCTTGACCGGCTCGTCGGCCACGTGCGCCGAAGGCTCGGTGTTGAGGACCACGCCCGTGTAGACATTGCCGTCGCGCGTATAAACGGTGCAGTTCTCGCCATCGGCCGTAGACCACTGATGCCCACCAAGCGTCGTGGGACGCAGGCGGCCATTGTCCTTAATGGAGCGCACCATGGCGCCCAGGGTATCGACATGGCTCGCCAGTACGAGCGGCTCACCCTCGCCACCAAGTTCAACGAGCACGTTACCCTTATTAGAACGCTCAGGCCCAAACCCCATATCGCGCAGGGTCTCCATCAGATAATCAGTCGCCGCACGAGTATAGCCGGTAGGCGAAGCAATAGAAGTCAGCGTCTTAAGCTGTCCTGCGATATAGGAGAGCGTCTCCTCTAGAGAAGCATCAATATTAGAAGTCATATGCATCCTTCCAAGTAAAACTAAGACCGAGTCCCGATTTTAACCGTTCTGCACGTGCAATGCCCCAGGAGCCGAGCCGCCTCCAGACGTCCCCGCACCGGTTTTGTGCACGTGCACGGTTTACAATCTCAATCTTGCATAAATCCTATTGGTATTTGCATAGAAATAAGGCATCTTTTTGCTTCGTCTCAGGGTGCCCCACCTTGGACCGTGCAAAAAACGGAGTATTCAGCACCGTGGGCCCCAACGGCCCCACCACGAACGACAAAACGACGCGGTTACAGCAGTGTTGCAGGTCGTCGCAAAGCAGAAACTCAGTAACAACCCCCTCCACTCATCGATAGCCCGCCCACAATGGCTGTCGATGGGCGCCTGCGGATCACTACCGCCCATTCACAACGTTATGCATTTTTAAGAGCTTGTTGAATACTCCCAAAAATGCACGCAGGGAAGTGCACCACCTATCCGCAGCGGGCAGTACGCCTTGGTTTTGTCCGTCTCAGGGCATCGACGCAGCACAAAAAGCCCCGCCGTGCGTAGCACGGCGGGGCCAGCGGCACGTCAAAAGACCATACACCTACGGGCGAAGGACCACCAAACTGGGCTAGGCAGCCGGGCAGATCTTCTTGAAGAGCTCGATGACGTCGTCGAGCGTCGCCTCGCGCGGGTTGCCCGGGAAGCAAGCGTCGGCCATGGCGTCCTTGGCCAGAACCTCGATCTCGTCGGCCTTCATGGCCTCGCAGACGTGCGGAATGTTCACGTCGGCGGAAAGCTGCTTGACGGCGGCGATAGCGGCGTCGGCAGCCTCGTCGGTGCTCATGCCCGTGGTGTCAACGCCCATGGCAATGGCAACCTTGGCCAGGCGCTCAGCGCAAACCGGCTTGTTGAACTCCATGGCGATCGGCAGCAGCATGGCGCAAGCGACGCCGTGCGGGGTGTCGTAGTGAGCAGACAGGGTGTGAGCCATGGCGTGGTCGATGCCCAGGCCAACGTTGGAGAAGCCCATGCCGGCGACATACTGACCAAGAGCCATGCCCTCGCGGCCGGAGCCGGGCTGACCGGACTTGGCCTCGGCGACGGAGTCACGCAGGTTCTCGCTGATCAGCTTAATAGCCTCAAAGTGGAACATGTCAGAGAGCTCCCAAGCACCCTTGGTAGTGTAGCCCTCGATGGCGTGGGTAAGAGCGTCCATACCAGTGGAAGCGGTCAGGCCGGCGGGCATGGAAGCCATCATGTCGGGGTCGACGACGGCGACCTCGGGGGCGTCGTTGGTGTCGACGCACACGAACTTGCGGACCTTCTCGGGGTCGGTGATGACGTAGTTGATGGTCACCTCGGCAGCGGTACCGGCGGTCGTCGGCACGGCGATGGTGAACACGGCGTGGTTCTTGGTGGGAGCAACGCCCTCGAGGCTACGGACATCGGCGAACTCGGGGTTGTTGATAATAATGCCGATGGCCTTGGCGGTGTCCATGGAGGAGCCGCCACCGATGGTCACGATAGCGTCAGCCTCGGCGGCCTTGAAGGCCTCGACGCCGTCCTTGACGTTCTGGATGGTGGGGTTGGGCTTGATCTCGGAGTAGAGGCTCCATGCGATGCCGGCGGCGTCGAGCTCGTCGGTCACCTTAGCGGTAACGCCAAACTTGACCAGATCGGGGTCGGAGCAGACGAAGATCTTCTTGTAGCCGCGACGCTGGAGCTCGCCGGGGATCTCCTTGATGGCGCCGGAACCATGATAAGAGATGGTGTTGAGAACGAAACGATTAGCCATTGATAGCCTCCCATCGTGTGCGGGGCATCCATTACACCCCACGCTATGAGTCCCATCCTAACGCTTTTGAAACAAAAAACGCGTGAGAACGTCAAAATTGTTAAAGCGTTTCAACACATGATGAAAAATATTGCGGCAAAGGGACAGCCCCTTTGCCGCATTCGGTTACTTTCGGCAGCCCTCTTTCCAAGCCTCGGCCGCAACCTTCCAGCGTAAGCGCAAGTCGCGCTCGCGGTCGATGAACATGATGGCAAACGCGACAAACAGCAGCAAACTCGCCACGACGATGGCGTGCAGCCCCATGCGCTCAATACACCAGTTGCCCAGCACGGCGCCAAACACAAAGATAAAGATCACGCCAAAGTACAGCAGGCCGTTTTCCAAAAAGCCGCGCCTGTGGGTGATGATGTAATCGTCCACGTTTTGCAGCGCGTTGCGCAAGTTGCCGATGCACATGGTCGTAGCGATGCCGTGACCGTGGATCTTGCGGAAGCTCTCGACCTGCATGCCGCAGGCAAATGAGGTGAGGCAGTTGGCGAGCAGGTTGAAATTGCCGCCCGGGATAAAGCTCACGCCCAGCAAGATGACGGCTTCAAAGAACACCGTCACCTGACGCCAGTGGATCACGCTGCCAAACCGCTCGTGTACCAGATCGGCAAGCATAATACCCACGGCAAACGACACCACAGGGAAGAAGTAGCGCCCCGCAAGTGCCCAATTGCCCTCCGAGATGCTCACGCCCACCAGCAAGATGTTGCCCGTCTGCGCGTTGGCGAAAACATGGTCGCGCCCAATGTACGAATACACGTCCATAAAGCCACCGGCGAGCGCCAAGATGATGCCCAGCTCAATAGACTCCGATATCTGTTTGGCACGCTGCATCGTCGTGCATCCTCCTTGTTGACGACTCTCTCGTGCGTTGGCGGACACATAGCCGCCGTTCATACTGTAACCCATTGACAACATGGCGTGCGCGCGAGACGGGTTCTCCAACGCGTAGATACACAGTCTGGAAACAAACAGCGGGCGCGGCGCCGGCACCCGCATCGACACGCCGATCCGCCGGCTCGTGTACTCCACCAGTCTTTTTAGCCCCGCCCCAAAAAGACTGGTTACAATTACATGCAGCATACAAACACCGGGAGGGATCGTGGCAAAAAAGCCTCAGCACGCTCAGAACAACCAGCGCAGTCAGCAGGGCAAACAGGTCCAGCAGCAAAAGCGCGGCGGTAAGGCGCAGGCCACGGTCGCCCGCACCAAGCATTCCCAAGCGACGCCCGTCCGCCCCTGGCGTCCGAGCCGCGATAAATTCCTCCCCGTCAGTCGAGCCGACATGGATGCACGCGGCTGGGACCAGTGCGACTTTGTCTACATCTGCGGCGACGCCTACGTGGACCATCCCAGCTTTGGCATGGCCATCATCAGCCGCGTCCTCGACGCGCACGGCTACAAAGTGGGCATCATCTGCCAACCCGACTGGACCGACCCCGCCAGCATCACCGTGCTCGGCGAGCCGCGCCTAGGCTTTCTCGTCAGTGCCGGCAACATGGACTCCATGGTCAACCACTATTCGGTGACCAAGCATCGCCGCCACACCGACGCCTATACCCCCGGTGGCGAGGAGGGGCGCCGTCCCAATCGCGCCGTCACGGTCTACGGCAACCTCATCCGCCAGACGTTTAAGGACGCCCCCATCATTATCGGTGGCATCGAGGCAAGCCTGCGTCGCCTGGCCCACTACGACTACTGGCAGGACAAGCTCAAGCGCTCGGTGCTGCTCGACTCGGGCGCCGACATCCTCATCTACGGCATGGGCGAGCACGCGATCGTTGAGATCGCCGACGCGCTCGACGCGGGGCTGCCCGTCGATCAGATCACCTATATCAATGGCACCGTCTACCGCACCAGCTCGCTCGACGAGGTCTACGACTACGACCTGCTGCCCAGCTGGGACGACCTTGCCGCCGACAAGCTCAACTACGCCCGCAGCTTTAACGTGCAGCAGCAGAATATGGACCCCATCACCGGGCATCGCCTGGTAGAGCCATATCCCAACAGCGTGTACGTGGTGCAGAACCCGCCGTCGGCAACACTCACCACCGACGAGATGGACGAGGTTGCCGAGCTCCCCTACGCACGCGATTGGCATCCCGACTACGATGCCGCAGGCGGCGTGCCGGCCTTTGCTGAGATCAAGTTTTCCATTAGCTCCAACCGCGGCTGTTTTGGCGAGTGCTCGTTTTGCGCGCTCACCTTCCACCAGGGCCGCGTGTTGCAGATGCGCAGCCACGACTCGATCATGCGCGAGGCCGAGCTGCTCACGCGCGATCCCGAGTTTAAGGGCTACATCAACGACGTGGGTGGACCGACGGCCAACTTTAGCCGCCCCGCCTGCGACAAGCAGCTCAAGCACGGTGTGTGCAAGAACAAGCGCTGTCTGTGGCCGAGCGTATGCAAGAACATGGTGGTCGACGAAAGCGGCTACACGCAGCTGTTGCGCGACCTGCGCCAGCTGCCGGGCGTCAAGAAGGTCTTCGTGCGCAGCGGCATCCGTTTTGACTACACCATGGCCGATGCCTCGGACGAGTTTTTACGCGAGCTGCTGGAACACCATGTCTCGGGCCAGCTGCGCGTAGCGCCCGAGCACGTGAGCGACGCGGTACTGTCCGTGATGGGCAAGCCGAGCCGAGCTGTCTACGACGCATTCTGCCGTAAATTTGAACGCTTGAACCGCGAGTACGGACTCAAGCAGTACGTGGTGCCGTATCTGATCTCGAGCCACCCCGGCTCGACGATGAAGGAAGCCGTGGACCTTGCCGAAGCCGTGCGCGACATGGGCTACATGCCCGAGCAGGTGCAGGACTTCTACCCCACGCCGTCCACCATGTCGACCTGCATGTACTACACTGGCGTGGATCCGCGCACCATGCAGCCGATCTACGTGGCGCGCGACCCACACGAAAAGGCCATGCAGCGTGCGCTCATCCAATACCGCAAGCCCGAGAACTACAAGCTTGTGCGCGAGGCGCTGGAAAAGGCCGGCCGCCGAGATCTGATCGGCTACACCAAGCATTGCCTGATCCGTCCCGTACCGCCGCGCCCGGGCGAGACGTCTGCTGGCGGCGGACATGGGACCGGCAAGAAGGGCGGCAAGGCCCACGGTGGCGCTGGTGGTGCCGGCAAGGGGTCTAAGGGCAGCAAGGGATACGGCGGTATGTCCCGCGCGCAGAACACTGCCGGTCGCAATCGCGCGGCACAGGGGCGCCAGGGCGCCAACGGCGGCGGACGTCGCAACTAGGGCAGTGGTGCACTCGCTGCGTCCATCCCACACGCATGGCGCAGCGAGCGCATTGCCTCAACGAGGATGACGCCGGCGATGCCAACCGTGACCACAACGTCGAACGGCGTGTTCACAAACCAGAGCAACGTCATGAGATACGACCCGGCATTAAAGGCAAAGTGCAGCAAGATCGTGTAGCGGAGCTTTCCGGTCGTCACGAGCACCCAACCAAAAATGAGGGCGGCAGCGCCCGCATAGCAGCCCTGCACCCAGTTCATATGCATAAAGCCAAAGATGGCCGCCTGCAGCACGATTGCCGCGGCGATACCCCACGTGCTTGGGGCCGCCCAGGGCACTATGGCGCCGTCCTGCGCGTTCGCGCGGCGCCGGCGCTTCCAGAGCGAACGGCACTGTGGATTAAACGCGCGCAGCGAAAACTCAAAGATGATGCCGCGCACCAGCAGTTCCTCGCAAAACGGCGCGCCGAGCACCGTGGTCAGGACGGCAAGAAGGCCGGTATCGCCCATGCCCGTTTCCTCGACGAGCTCGCTATAGTCTGCCGCGACCTCGGGCAGCAGCGACAGCACGCCGTCGCATAGGTAGCTAATGACCACCTGCATGGATAGGCCGATCACGACAACGCAGGCGATGCGCTTCCATGCAGCATTTGCTCCCCCGCCGAGTGGGCACTCACCTTGCCGGCGCGCCATGAAAGAGCGGGGCCACAGGTAGCGCCACCACAGCAGCGCCATCAAAAACGACGCCGTCTGAGCGGCGGCTTGAAACCATTGAATATCGAGGTTGTCGATCGGGAAACCCGTCAGCGCCGACACGATGTCCAGCGCGGAGAACAAAACCATGCCCAGGGCAATATCGGCAGCAACAACACCAAAACAGGCAAGCGACCACGCCATCGCATTGAGCATGCCAACCTCCTCAAAACCCGGCACTTGGGGACGTTCCTTAACTGCCGGCAGATAAGGAACGTCCCCAAGTGCCGGCAGTTTGGGACAGTCATTGTTGATGAGAATCGGGCGCAGCGCCAAAAGCCCCGCTCGGCGAGATGTCGAACGGGAAGGTGCCACAGCGATTGAAAGCGGCGATGAACATGCGGATGGCGTTGGACGGCGTGGTGCCCACGAGCTGGGTTGCCGCCGCGAAGGCCGCCTTTTCCTCGGGCAAAACCTTCGCGACAACCGGGGTCATGTGTTCTGCCATGGCGCTTCCTTCTTGAAACGACGGTGGTGCGGATGGATGCGGGCCACGCGGCTGGGCGACGGGCTGTGAAGGCAACCCGATTGGCCCGCATCTGGAGTTTGTTCTACGGCGTTGGTATTACTTGGTATTACTTGGTATTACTTGGTATTCCTAAGTATTACCCCGTAGATAGAATACCATACCCGACCCCATGGAGACAGAAGAAAACGAATCATTTTATTGTTGAGTTAGCGCCTGAAATGGCTTTTAGAGCGTGATGATATCCGAGATATCGAGGGCCTGAGCGTCGGCGACATCGTGCGTGGCAAGCAGGAGCATGCGACCTTCGAGCAGGTCGAGTACAGCCTCGGCCGTCGCATCGCGCGCGGAGGCGTCCAGGCCGGTAAAGGGCTCATCCAGAATAACGGCGCAACCGCCACACAGCAGGGCGCGGGCAATCTCAACGCGGCGGCGCTGCCCGCCCGAGAGCTCGGCTACGCGGGCATGCACATCGACCCCCGGCACCAGCAGGCGCAGCAGGGCTGTGGCACTCGAGGCATCCACGCGCGCGTCGGCACACACCAGTACGTTATCCAGGGCAGAAACGTCCTCGACCAGGCGCACATCCTGAAACACCATGGAGCACGGCGCGCACTCCCCCGCCGCAAGGGCAAGGAGCGTCGACTTACCCGCACCCGAGGCGCCCATCACGCAGGTACGCCCACCGGCGGGCACGCGAAGTACCAGTCCGTCGAGCGCCGGCGCCCAGGGAGCGCGATCGCCCACGGCGAACGCAAGCTCCGCAGGAGCCCCGCCGCCAGCAGAGCCGCCCGCACGCCCATGCGCCCGCACAGCAGCACGCCATGCTGCGGGCCCCGAAGCCCGCAGCAGCCACACCAGCACGCGCTCGCACGCCCACGATGCCGCCACGACCAACACGGTCCACGCCAGCAGGTCAGCCGTCTCGATGAGCAGCTTCGCCTGATAGATGCGCTCGCCCACGGTGCCCGCCGCCATGCCGATCAGCTCCGCCGCCACGCCGGCCTTCCAGCTCATGCCAATCACGGCGCGGGCGCACGAAAGCGCAAACGGCAGGACTTCGCGCCAGGTGTGGGCACAAAACAGTCGCCAGCCCCGCACGCCATGCAGACGAAACATCTGCTCCAGCGGCTTATCCGCTTGCGTCAAGCCCTCGACCAGTGAGAAATACACGCCCGGCAGTGCCATCAAAAAGACTGCGGCGATACTCACGCGCGCCGACCCCAGCCAAATGAGCAGCAGGACCACCACGCAGGCGACCGGCGTCGCCTTTACAAACGACAGCGCCGGAGCAACCAGGTGCGCAAACGCCCGCGAACGTGACGAAATCCCGGCAAGCACGCCACCACACACCGCAGCAAGAGCCAGCCCGCCCAGTATCCGCGCACCCGAGCCTGCCAGAATCGCCCATGTGCCGGCATCGCATACCAGTCGCAGCATCGCCACCACGACAGCACCCGGCCCCGGCAAAATCAACGGCTGCGCCACGAGACCCGCCACCAGCACCCACACGGCAAGCCAAAAGGCGGCAACGGCACCTGTTGCCGCCACCGCCTTCATACGCTCTGTCATTTGTCGAGCAAACGCACGCACGGGCTACTCCATGTAGTAGAAATCATCGGCCGGGAGCTTGCCGCCCACGGCGCTCGCGCCCGCATCGGCCAGCACCTGCAGGTACCCGCCGAGCGCCGCCTTCATATCCTTCCCCGTCTGGCACACGAGCATGCACCCGGGAATCGCCTTTTCGGCAATCGCGGCGTTATCGACGATACCCGCATCGACCACGGCCTGCGCCCAGTCTGCCGGCGCCGCATTGACGGCCTTCACGCTCGCCTCATGGCAGCGCAAGAATTCCGCCACGGCCTCGGGATGCTCCTCGGCAAAGGCACGGCGCACCACGGTCACGCCCGTCAGCAGGCGCGAACCCGTGTCACCTGCCAGCTCATCCCACACATCGGTCAGACTTACCGGAGCCGACAGCTTGCCTTCGCTCTTTGCGATGGCAGCGGTCTTGAACGGCTCCGGCAGCACGCCCACGGCAGACGGATCGGCAAGCAACGCCGATAGCACCTCGGTGGGCTCGCTCTTAAACTCGAGCGTAACCTGGCCGGTCAGGCCCGCGCGCTCCAACAGGTAGTTCATGACGTACTCCGGCGTGGTGCCCTTGCCCGTCATATAGACAGTATGGCCCGCCAGATCGCCAAATGAGGCCACATTCGCGTCGCCCGTCACAACGTTCAGCACGCCCAGCGTGTTGATGTCGATGACCTGCACCGCGCCCTCGGTCTTGTTGTAGAGCACGCTCGCCACGTTGGCGGGCACCAGGGCGATATCGATATCGCCCTGAATGACCTTGGGCACAATCTCGTCGGCGGCAGTGTTGATCGCAAAGTCGAACTTATTGTCCGTCTCGCCATCGGCAGCCTGGTCCATAAACTGCACCAGGCCAATCGAGGTCGGCCCCTTGAGCGAGGCGACGTGCACCTCGACCGGCTCTGCGACAGCACCGGCGCCGTCCGTGGCAGCCGAGCCCGCGGCGGACCACGCCCCCGCAGCTCCGCCGCCACAGCCAGCCAGCGCGAGCGACAACGCGCCCGCGGCAAGCACCGAGGCAAATCCTCGGCGCGTCATCTCGGCATCAAACGCACGCATCGCTAGCACGCCCCCTCGTTGGGCATCGACCAGGCGTGATGGTCGGTATGCAGCAGCTCCTCGGCCAGCGGCGAAAGCGGCGCACCCAAGAACTCGCGATAGCACGCCTGAACGTCGGGATTCTCGTGCGAGAAGCGAATGTCCGCCTTCGCATCCAGGCCCCACAGCACCTGGCCGCGCTCGGCCGCCAGCTCGCAGCCGTCGTGGATGGGCTGACCGCCGCCACCGACGCAGCCGCCCGGGCATGCCATAACCTCAACGAAGTCATAGCTCACGCGGCCGTCGCGAATCGCGTCGAGCAGACGGGCAGCGTTGCCCAGCCCGTGTGCCACGGCGACGCGCACCTTGGTGCCCTCGATATCGGCCGCGGCTTCCTTCCAGCCGTCGAGTCCGCGCGTGTCGGTAAAGAAGTCGGCGTCGGGGTTCTTGCCCGTCACCAGGTAATAGGCCGAGCGCACGGCGGCCTCCATCACGCCGCCCGTGGCGCCAAAAATCACACCCGCACCCGTGCCAAAGCCCAGCGGCGTATCGAGCGGCTCCTCAACTAGCGTATCCACGCTCACGTGGCTCGCGCGGACCATGCGCACCATCTCGCGCACCGTCAGCGCAACGTCCACATCGGGCGTGCCGTCCTCGCCCACCATGCTCGGCAGCGCGCACTCGGCCTTCTTGGCCGTGCACGGCATCACGGACACCACAAACAGGCGCTCGGGCTCCACGCCCAGCACCTTGGCGTAGTAGGTCTTGGCGATGGCGCCGAACATCTGCTGCGGCGACTTGGACGTGGACAGGCTGTCGACAAACTCGGGGTAACGCGCCTTCACAAAGCGTACCCAGCCCGGGCAGCAGCTCGTGAACATGGGCCAGCTGCGGCTGTCGCCCTCGCCCTTGGCGGCCTTACCCAGGCGCTCGAGCAGCTCGGAGCCCTCCTCCATAATGGTGAGATCGGCCGAGAAATCGGTGTCGAACACGTACTCAAAGCCCACGCGGCGCAGCGCACAGGCCAGGCGCTCGACGGTTGCCTCCTCGCGCGGAATGCCGAGTTCCTCGCCCCAGGCGCTGCGAACGGCAGGCGCGATCTGCACCAGCACGATCTTGTCGGGATTAGCGAGCGCGTCAAACACGGTCTCGGTGTCGTCGCGCTCGCGCAGCGCGCCCGTCGGGCAATGCGTGATGCACTGGCCGCACGCGACGCAATCGGTCTTGCCGATCGGCACGCGCCCGCGGGTGCCCACGGCGGTATGCGTGGCGCGGTTGGTCAGGTCCCAAATCCCTAGGCCCTGTACGCTCTCGCACACCTTGATGCAGCGCATGCATTTAATGCACTTGTCGTTTTCGCGGATGATGGGGAAATCGAAATCCCAGCCCTCGCGCGCCAGGTGCTGCTCGTACGGCAGATAGAAGATGCCCAGGTCGTTGGCGATGGTCTGCAGGTTGCAGTTACCACTGCGCACGCAGCTCGTACAGCGCGAGTCGTGTTGGGACAGTAGCAGCTGCACGTTGGTGCGACGCGCCTCGCGGGCCTTGGGGCTGTTGGTGTGGACCACCATGCCGTCGAGCACGTAGTTGTTGCAGGCGGCAACCAGCTGGTCGCAGCCCTCAACCTCGACCACGCACACGCGGCAGCCGCCGATCTCGTTTAGATCGCGCAGGTAGCACAGGGTGGGAATCTGGATACCGACGGACTTGGCCGCGTCCAGGATCGTGGTGTGCTCGGGCACCACGACCTCGCAATTATCGATAGTGAGCTTGACCATGTTGTGCGCTCCGTTTTCGCTGTTGTCGCCGACGGTGGTTTTGTTGAGCTCTACCATTCCAGGTTCCTCCCTCCGCGGAACGCGCCAAAGCCAAAGTGGTCGCAACGCAGGCAGCGGCTTGCCTCCTGGCGTGCCTCCTCCTCGGTAAGGCCCTGCTCGACCAGATTCCAATCGTGGATGCGCTCGCCGGCCTCGCGCTCGCCCAGTTCGCAGCGGCCGCACTCGTGCTTGCCCTTAAACTGCACGGTCGGCAGCTCCACGTCGAGCTTAATCTTGTGGTCAAAGCCCAGGTAGCGGTCGATATTTGCCGAAGCAACGCGGGCGGCGTTGATGGCCCGGATGACGGTGGCGGGGCCGGTCTGGCAGTCGCCGCCGCTAAAGAGGCCATCGAAGTTAGGCACGGCGCCATCCGAATCGGTGACCACGCAGCCCCACTTACAGGCGATGCCCATGTCCTCAAACGGCTTGGAATCGATGTCCTGGCCAATGGCCACAAACACGCGCTCGCAGGGAATGACGCGCTCGGGCGTGGCGGCGGCACGCGGGGCCGGACGCCCACGACGGGGCTCGCCGATAATCTGCGGCTGCACGCGCAGGCCACTCACGCGACCTTCCTCGCCCGTCTCAATAGCGAGCGGTGCGGTGAGCTCCAGAACCTCGCAGCCCTCGGCCTGGGCGCCGGCAATCTCGGCATCCTGGGCCGTCATGTCGCAGATGCGACGGCGGTAGACGATGCTCACCTTTTCGGCACCGCAGCGCACGGCAGAGCGCGCCACGTCCATGGCCACATTGCCGCCGCCGATGACGCACACGCGCTGGCCGCTCAGGTCGGGCAGCACGTCGTCGCCGATGGCACGCAGCATCTTGACGGCCGACTCCACGCCGGGCGCCTCTTCGCCCGGAAGGCCGAGCTTCTTATCGCTGTGGGCGCCAATGGCCAGATAAACGGCATCGAACTCGTCGCGCAGGCGGGCAAGCTCCTCACCATTGACGGAGTGGTCGAGTTCCACGTCGATGCCGGCGCTCAAGATCCAGTCGATCTCGGCCTGCAGGCGCTCGCGCGGCAGACGGTAGCTGGGAATGCCATAGCGAAGCATGCCGCCCAGGCGGCGGCGCTGCTCAAAGATGGTCACCTTATGGCCCATCACGGCCAGGTAGTAGGCGCAGGAAAGGCCGGCCGGGCCGCCGCCAATCACGGCGATGCGCTTGCCGGTGTTGTCGGCCACGCTGGGCTTGTAATCGTTAAGGTCGCTGTGCTCAACGGCAAAACGCTTGAGGGCGAGGATGTTCATGGGGTCGTCGACCATGCCGCGACGGCAGTGCATCTCGCAGGGATGCTCGCACACCAGGCCGCAAACGAGCGGCAGCGGGTTGTTCTTGCGGATGACCTTGACGGCATCGGCATAGCGGCCGGCCTCGACCAGCGAAATGTAACCGGGAATGTCGACGTGCGCCGGGCAGCCCGAGACGCACGGGACGCGGGCCTCGCGGTCAAAGCCGCAGGAGTGCTCGCGGATGTGGTGCTCAAAATCGTCGCGGAAACCGCGGATAGCCGTAAGCGCCATGGCACCGGCCTCGTAACCGATGGCGCAATCGCTCGAAAGATAGATGGTGCGGGCGGTGCGCTCAATCAAGTTGAGCGTGGACTCGTCGGCGCGGCCCTCGAGCACATCGGCGAGCAGATCGCTCAGCGCGCTCAGGCCCACGCGGCAGGGCGTACACTTGCCGCAGCTCTGTGTCGAGCACAGGTTGACGAGCGCCGCCGTAAACTCAACGGGGCACGGGGCGAGCGAACTCACCGCCAGACGGCGTCCGAGCGCATCGTGCAGGTCGTCCATGACGGCTTGAGCGTGGCTGCGTTCCATTACGTGCAGTCGTGCCATAAGATCCCCTCTCACATGGCAGCCCGGAGGCGAGGCCGGGCGAAATTGCTACACGCACAACACTGAGCTAAAAAGTTGTTAGGTCTTCACACGGTTCGGCAGGCGGTATAAAATGTCACCCCCAGCGGTGAAATAGAACATTACCGCAGATAAAAGCCATATTTGATAAAACGCGTTACCAAACGACAATGCCCCGCCCACGCAATCACGTGGACGGGGCATTGCTCCAGGTATGCGGTCAGCGACCCTGTTGCTTTTACTTAAGCTCGGGCCAGTAACCCTTGTTGGCCTCGATCATGTCGTCGAGAACCTCCTTGGCGACCTTCATCGACGGCACGGTCTTGTTGAGCGTAAAGGCCTTAAGCGCCTTCTCGTACGAGCCCTCGATCGTAGCCTCGACAATGAGCTTCTCGGAGTTCAGCTGCTGCATCATGAGGCCCTGCTGGAACAGCGGAATGTTGTCGCGACTGATGACCTCGGGGCCGTTCTTGCCAATGTAGGCAGGCAGCTCGACCATAGCGTCGTAGGGCATGTTGGGGATGGCGCCCTTGTTCTCGCAAATGACCAGGAAACGCTGCTTGGTGTCGTTCTTCAGAGCGATGGCCAGGTCGGCAATCCAGTCGCCGTGGCTACCCGCATAGAACGTGCTCTCGTCGATCTCGCCCGTCTTCTCGTAGTGATCGATACCATCAAAGAGGTTCTTCTCACGCGTCTCCTCAACCTCGTTAGCACGGGTGCGCTCGGGGTTGGAATGCTCGACGAACTCCTTCTGCTGCAGGTAGTAGTTCAGATACGTGTTGGGCAGGTACTCCGGGAAGCACTCCATGATCTCGTACTCGCCCTTCCAGACGTAGTACCAGCTGCCCTTGGTGTGGCGGTTCTGCTCAGGGTGCTCGTCGGTAGCCTCCTCGGGCTTCTTTGCCATGAGCGAGCCCATGCCCTTGAGGTAAGAATCGGGCAGCAGAATCTCATGCTCCTTGATGTACTCGCGCAGCTGCGGCAGGACCTCCTCGCCCTTGTGGCGGATCGAGGTGAACCAACCAAAGTGGTTGAGGCCAAAGTAATCGTACTCGACATCCTTCTTGTCGATATCGAGCGCGGCGCAAACCACGTCGATGATTGCGATCGGCATGTCGCAGATGTTGATGATGCGAGCGTTGGGACGCAGCACGCGGCAGCCCTCGGAGACGATGGCGGCAGGGTTGGAGTAGTTGAGAATCCAGTAGTCCTTCTTGGCGTACTTCTCAACGTCATCGATCAGCTCGACCATGGGGAAGATAGTGCGCATGCCATAGGCAAGGCCGCCGCAACCGCAGGTCTCCTGACCCACGCAGCCGTGACGCAGCGGAATCTTCTCGTCCTGCTCGCGCATGGCGTAGCCGCCCACGCGCATCTGGGCAAACACGAAGCTGGCGTCGGTAAAAGCCGTCTTTTTGTCGGTGGTCACCGTGAGCTTGATGTCCAGGCCGAGGTCCTCGTGCAAAATCCAGTCCACGAGCACGCCGATCTTGCGCTGGCGCTCCTCGTTGATGTCGTACAGACGAATCTCGTCAACGTCGAGCTCGTCCTTGCGCAGGGCGATGGACTTGACGATGCCGGGGGTAAAGGTGGATCCGCCACCACACAGAGTAATGATCATTGTTTACTGCTCCTTCTCAATTGCGTTCTCGACCTTGTCGCGCATCTCGGCGACCTTCATGCCAAAGATGATCTGAATATTGTTGCCGTTGCGGTTGATGCCGCTGTTGGGCACGTGGTTGATGAGGTTCTCATCGATGAGGTCCGGGTTCTTAACGTTCACGCGGAGACGCGTAAAGCAGTTCTCGAGCTCCTCAATGTTGTCCTTGCCGCCAAGACCTGCGACCAGGTCGGCAATACCTGCATCGACGCCCTCTGCGGGAGCCGCGGCAACAGCGCCCTGCTTCACCGCGACAGACGCGGCAGCTTCGCCCTCGGCAACGGACTCAGCAAGCTCGGACTCTTCCTCGCGACCAGGCGTGTGGAGGTTGAGCTTCTTAATAAGGAAGGTGAAGAGGAAGAAGTACAGCGCGGCGTTGACGACTCCGAGCACCAGCATAACCGGCCAGTTGGTCTTATCAACACCAAGAACCAGGTTGGAGACCACGATGTTGATGATGCCGCCTGCAGTCGAAGCGGGCACGGAGAGGACCTTGAGCAGGACCAGGAAGATGCCGGAAAGAACCGAGTGAACGACAAAGAGCACGGGAGCGGCAAAGACAAAGAGGAAGTCCATGGGCTCGGTCACGCAGGAGAGCACAGCGGTGATGATCAGCGGGATGATAACGGCTTTGGTCTTATCCTTGTTCCCCTTGTAAGCGGTGACGATAAAGGCGAGACCGATACCGATGTAGGGCCACAGGTTGTTGAAGGTATAGCTGTTGAAGTAGGTGCTATCGGAGAAGGGCTGGCCCGTCATTGCCATCTCGGCAACACGGATGGGATAGGCGCCGGCGATAACCTGATCACCCAGCGTCAGGGTGCCGCCCACATCGGAGAACTGGAACGGGGTGTAGATGAGGTGGTGCAGACCGGTGGGAACGAGCAGCTTGTTGAGCATGCCGTAGATAAACAGACCGATGTTGCCCGACTCCTTAATGATGCCGGCAACGGAGGAGATGGCACCCTGAACCGGAGGCCAAACGATGCAGAAGCCAGCACCCATGATCCAGGAAATGATGATCATAATCAGGAACGGAAAGCGAACGCCCGAGAACATCGAAAGGGCAATGGGGAACTGCTTGTTCGAGTACTTGTTGAACACAGCACCGGTGATGCAACCGAGGATGATGCCGCCAAATACGCCGGTATCGAGTACCTGGATGCCCATAACGGTGGCCTGGCCGGTTCCGGTAAGGCCGAGCATACCGCTCGCATCGGCAAGAGAGCCGGTGGCGTTGAGCACGATGTTGTTAGCCTGCAGGAACAGGAAGAACGACATCAGGGCGATCAGCGAAGCATGGCCCTTGTTCTTCTTTGCCATGGCGCCGGCGATGCCCACGCAGAACAGAATCGAGAGGTTGTTGATGATAAACATCAGCGACTGATAGACAACGGCGCCCACAAGCTGGAACGGACCGAAGCCCAGCACGGGGATCATGGCGCAGATGGTCTTGTTGGTCAGAATGATGCCCACGATGAGCAGGATGCCGGCAACCGAGAGATACATCATCGGCTGAACGATCGACTTCGCGAACACCTCCAACGGCGCTTTGAAATTGAACTTCTTTTTTGCGGTCATAGCGGTACTCCCCTTCCTTTTCCGCAAATTAAGACAGATGTGCCCTAGACAAGACCGTGAGCCTTGCCTTATATCAATCGATGTGTGGGCACGTTATGCCTAGAGACCAGGTTCTCCAAGCAGGTTAACAATGTGATATGCGAGATAACTCTTCTCGGCATCGGTAACGACAACGTTATAGGTAGACGACAAGTGGGCGGCTATGGCGTCCGCGCACGAGAATGCGCACGGATACGCCGTTTCATCGATTCGGAACAGCGCGTCTCCGTTGATTTGCCCGGCCGTAGGATCGAGCGCTCGCTGTGCGAAAAACTGCAGGTGACGAACGAAACGCTCATAGGGCAGCGAGGTGTCATCGAGGGTCGTAGCATAGCGCTCGGAAACAATCGCGAGCACGTCACGAACAAGCTGGACCGAAACGATCAGACGATCGGAGCGTTGCGGCATGGTGGCGTTGACGATATGCAGCGTAATGAAACCCTGCTCCTCCTCGCTCATCTGGATGCCCATATACTCCTTGATAATCTGCAGCGCACGGCCCGCAAGTGCATACTCCTTGCGATAGAACTGCTGGATCTCGAGCAGCAACGGATTCTCACAGGAGACGCCCTTGCGCTCACGCTCCAAAGCAAGGCTGATGTGGTCTGCGAGAGCAATGAGAATCTTGTCATTGATATCGACATTGAGCTCTCGACGAAGCATCTGAACGATGTCCTCGGAAATCACGAGGTTGACGGTGGGGATGGACTCCAAAAGATGTGCCAAGCGGTCGATCGTACGCGAATCCTGAGAAGTTCCCTCCTGCAACGCGTAGGTCTTTTCGACTGATGCCTCGTCGATGGCATCGCCGGCATGGCGACCAAAGCAGAGGCCTCGACCGATGACGATGAGCTCGGAGCCATCGTCCGAAGTGACCATTGCGACGTTGTTGTTAAAAACTCGCTTGATAACCACGGTACCCACCACAAGAATTTACTCGGAAAGCCAGATGACAGGCTCTTTAACAGCAACAGGGCCGGAAGCATGCTCGCGAAGAGTCGAGTTCTCCGAACGCTCGCACACGATAACGAAGACCGTGGGGTCAAAGCCGGCAGCGCGGACCGCGTCGAAATCGACCTCGACGAGGGGCTGGCCCGCGTCGACATGGTCACCCTGGGCAACAAGCGCATGGAAGCCCTTGCCCTCAAGTTTAACAGTGTCGATTCCGATGTGCAGCATCACCTGAGCAGAGCTGTCGTCGGACATGATGCCCAGCGCGTGCTCAGTCGGAAACAGCGCCGCGACGGTGCCGGAAACAGGAGCGCACACCGTTCCCTCTTGGGGAACCACGGCAACGCCATCGCCCACTGCACGGCTGCTAAAAGCGGGGTCATTGGTATTTTCTAGATGAACAAGCTCGCCGGAAACGGGAGCGAGGATTTCGAACTCGGAAGCCGCAGTCGTCTGCTTATCCGAGCCACCCATTAGGCGAGAAAAGAAACCCATGGTGACATGTCCCTTCATAAATATAGCCCAACCAAAATCAATCGAATGCGCCCATTGAGACGCTCGCGATCAAAGACTTTGGTTAGGCCCACGTCCGAGGGGACTCGGTAACCTTCCGCATTTCTTTTACGGGGGTTATTGTAGACAAACCCAAAGCCGGAACAATCATTAGGGGGTGCGGACAGAAAGTTGGACCGCAGGGCGGTCCGGACTGTGGAGTGGGAAGGATAAACTGGACTTTCTTTTAAGGATCCTCAAGCGTATTGCCGCTCGTATTCCACTGGAGACATGTAGCCCAGGGTGGAATGCATGCGCACCCTATTGTAATAGAGCTCTATGTACTTGAAGATGTCCT
>DXLW01000035.1:0-29847 GCA_019414505.1 Collinsella sp. | reverse complement strand
ATCCCGCCGGTTCGACCGGCGCGCCACGGGTCAAGATGCACTAGGCCTGGACGAAGTCCGGGCCCGCGCCTTTAGACGCGAGCCCGGGGCCCGTGGGTTATACCCTAAGAGCAAACCACCCTTTTTAAGGGTGGTTCTGATGCCAATTTGTTCGCTCTGGCGCCCGCTCGCTGGCATTGCTAAAACATCGACGTTACCGTGGTCCAAACTAGTCATTGGGGACGTTCTTGTTTGACTAGTCGTTTAAGAACGTCCCCGATGACTATTTGAATTGCTAATTTGTGCGGGTTGTGGTTTTGTGACCTGCTGAAATTTAGGATACTGTACAACTGTACGTTAATTTGTCTTCGTAGTATATTGCTACCCGCAAAACTCAATACCATTGTGCTCTGAGACGCTAAAGCGCCTACGTACAATGGTTGTCGATAGTACGATTCGATTTAACGACAGGATGGATGGTCCAAGCGTGAGTCTCGGCAGCAAACTATCCAATGCAAAGGTGTCCTTTGCGATATTTAAGCGCGACATTAAGCGACTGCTTGTGAACCCCGTCGCCTTGGTGGTTACCCTTGGCGTGTGCGTTATTCCCTCGCTGTATGCCTGGTACAACATCGTGGCCAACTGGGATCCGTACGGAAACACCCAGGGTATCAAGATTGCCATCGCCAACAACGATCGGGGCACCCAAAACGACTTGGTGGGCGAGCTCAACGCGGGCGACCAGGTTGTCGATCAGCTCAAGGAGAACGATCAGCTGGGCTGGACCTTCGTCGATTCGGCGTTCGATGCCAAGGAGGGCGTCGAGAGCGGTGAGTACTATGCGGCCATCGTAATCCCCAAGAACTTCTCGGATAACCTGGTTTCGATGCTCGACGGTAACTACCATCAGCCCAAGCTTACGTACTACGTCAATGAGAAGAAGAGCGCTATTGCGCCCAAGGTTACCGACACCGGTGCAAGCACCATCGAGGAGCAGATCAACTCGGAATTTGTCTCCACGGTGGGCGAGACCGTTGCCAGCATTGCCAAGGATGCCGGAGTCGATTTAAAGGACAAGGCAACCCAGACTCAGGATTCGTTGGCAAGTTCTGTCTCCGAGGCATCCGATACCTTGGGCGAGGTGCGCGATTCGATTGGCGACATGAATGCCGCCATCGATAAGACGAGTGGCGCTATCGCCTCGTCTGATGCGGCACTTGCCGGCATGCAGGGTCAGGCGCCGTCACTGACGCAAGCGATCTCTCAGGGCAACGACCTGCTGGGTGAAGCTCGCACCACGGCGGGCAACTCTATCGCCTCGCTCTCCAAGGCGCTCTCGGAAGGCAGCCTTGCGCTCACCAAGACGTCGGCCTCCGCGAACGCTGCCATCGGCAAGCTGACGGGCACGGTCACATCTACGACCACCCGTATCGACAACTCGCTCGAGTCTCTCCAAGCGACGATCGACCACAATAAGGCCGTTATCGGGCACTTGGAGATTCTCGCCAATGACACGTCGACAGGTTCCGAGGAAATTGACGCGCGCATTGTATCGACCATCAATACGCTCCGTGAGCAGAACGAGAAGTTGCAGAGCATCAAGGACGGTCTGTCCGCGCAGTCGAGCGCCATGGCGAATGACGCCGCGGCTGTCTCGGGTGCCAGCGACGCTATCAATAACGCAATTCAGACCGGTGCGACCAACCTTGGCCAGGCCCAGACGGACCTGGGTCAAAACGCGCTGCCGAAGGCCTCGAGCGCGCTTGATTCCTTTGCCGCCGTCTCGGGTGATTTGACGGGTATCGTATCTGGCCTCACGCCCACGATTGCAAGCGCGCGCGGTACGCTTTCGCAGCTTAACGCTACGCTCGGCCAGGCCAAGACCACGCTGTCCCAGACCGATTCCTCGCTTGCCAAGGTCCAGGACAAGCTCGCAACCGCCGCCAACGACATCGCGGCGCTACAGACCTCCGAGTCCATGGGCGAGCTGGCCGATCTGATGGGCGTCGACGTCAATGACGTCGCAGACTTCATGGCGTCTCCGGTTGAGCTCGCGTCCAAGTCGATCTATCCGGTTAAGAGCTTCGGCTCGGGCATTGCCCCGTTCTATACCAACCTGGCGCTTTGGGTGGGCGGCTATGTGCTCATCGCCATCTACAAGCTCGAGGTCGACCGTGAAGGTGTTGGCAGCTTTACGGCGCGCCAAGGCTACTTTGGCCGCTGGTTGCTCATGGTGATCCTGGGCGCGTTGCAGGCCATCATCGTTACGGTGGGTGATCTGGTCATTGGCGTACAGTGCGTCAACCCGCTGCTGTTCGTGCTGGGCGGCATCGCCATCTCGTTTACGTACGTCAACATCATTTACGCGCTGTCCACTACGTTTAAGCACATCGGCAAGGCAATCGGCGTCATTCTGGTTATCGTGCAGATTCCGGGTTCATCGGGCATGTACCCCATCGAGATGATGCCTGGCTTCTTCCAGTGGCTGCACCCACTGCTGCCCTTTACCTACGGCATCAATCTGCTGCGCGAGACGGTCGGCGGCATGTACTCGTTTAACTACCTGTTTAACCTGTGCATTCTGGGCGTGTTCTTGATCGTGGCGCTCTTTATCGGCCTGCAGCTGCGTCCGCTGCTGCTCAACCTTAACCTGCTCTTTGATAAACAGCTCTCCACGACCGGTATGATGATTTGCGAGTCCAACGACCTGCCGCGCCAGCGCTACTCGCTGCGCACGGCCATGCGCGTCATGCTCGATTCCGATTCGTACCGTCGCGAACTGCTCGATCATGCGGTCGCCTTTGAACATCGCTACCCGTACTACATCAAGGGCGGTTTTGCCGCCGTGGTGGGCGTTCAGGTCCTGCTCTTTGTCCTGTCGACGGTTCTCGATATCGACAATAACGGCAAGATCATCCTGCTTGTCATTTGGATCATCTCGGTTATTGCCATCTGCGGCTGGCTGATCAATATCGAATATATCCGAGCGAGCCTCAATACCCAGATGCGCATCTCGGCGCTTTCGGATGAGGACCTGCGTCGCGAGATGCGCGAACACACGGCCGCCATTCCTGCCGCCCGCCACATGTTTGGCCTCAACGCCAGCGAGCGTGGTGCCAAGGGCGGCGATCAGTCCACGGGCCGCTTGCCGCATATAGGCTCGAACCATAAATCTCAGGACAGCGACAGTACAGCCACAAATGATGGAAATGCCACTCCGCTTGGCAAGCACTCCAAAGGAGGTGAGGCATAAATGAAGAACATCCTGCATCTGTTTAAGCGCGATGTCCAAAATGTGTCTCGCTCCGTAATCGGCTTGGTTGTCGTGATGGGCCTCGTTATCGTACCGTGCCTGTACGCGTGGTTTAACATCGCCGGCAGCTGGGACCCGTACGGCAACACCGGCAATCTTAAGATCGCCGTGGTCAACACCGATGAGGGTTACGAGAGCGATCTGATCCCCGTTGAGGTCAACGTGGGTGAAAACGTGACCGCCACCCTGCGCGGCAACGAGAGCTTCGATTGGGTTGTACTCAACAATCGAGAAAAGGCCATCGAGGGCGTCAAATCGGGCGCATACTATGCGGCTGTCGTTATCCCTAAGACGTTTAGTGCCGATATGATGACGCTCTTTTCGACCGACGTGAAGCATGCCGATATCGAGTTCTACGAGAACCAGAAGGCCAACGCCATTGCGCAGATCGTGACCGAGAAGGGTTCGAGTGCCGTTCAGAGCCAGGTTAACGAAACTTTTACCGAGACCATTACGACGATCGGTCTTAAGACGGTGTCCAGCCTGCTCGATTACATGAGCACCGACCAGGTCAGCAACTTTATCGCCAACCTGTCCTCGACGCTTGGCGATTCGATTGAGGACCTGCGAGACGTTCAGGCAAATGCTTCGTCGCTGGCGGGCATTTTGAGCTCCACGTCCGATTCGCTGACGTCGGCGAGCGGCATGCTCAAGCAGACCGGTGCCGTCGATGAGTCGACAAAGCAGCTGATGGAGCATGCCAAGAGCGGCATGAGCGATTCCAAAGAAGCGCTGAAGGCCGCCAACGACGCCATCAACGCCGCGATTGACGGAAGCGCGGGCTCGTTTGACAACGTGTCCGCCGAGCTTGCGAAGGCATTTGATGCCGCGAATCAACATGTCGACCTTACAGTGTCCCAGCTCAACGATGCCGCGGCGGCACTCAACACGCGTGCCGACGATATCGACGCCACGGCCGACCAGTTCCGCAGCTTTGCCGATCAGGTGACTGACGAAAAACTCCAGGACAGCCTCAAGTCTGTGGCAACATCGCTGAGCAGGATTGCTGTGGAGTATCGCAACAACGCCAAGGACTTGACGGCCACCGCGAAGTCTCTCTCTGACAGCATGGCAGAGGTTAATAAGTCGCGTGCCGAGGTCGATCAGGCAATCGCGGATGCCAAGGCTGGTATCTCGGGCGCCAAGACTGACTACGACTCTACGTTTTCGGCCAAGGCAAAGGAGCTCAAGAAGACCATCTCGGGCGTTTTGGATTCGCTGAACGGTATTTCGAACGATCTGGATAGTGCTGTTGCTGGCCTGACCGACGCATCCGGTTCGCTGGCAAAGGGCCTCTCCAAGGCTGCAAAGCTGGTCAACAAGGCTTCCGATCAGCTGGGCGAGGCGTCGGACAAGATCAGCGCGTTTAAGGACGAGCTCGACGGCGCCTTGATGTCGGATGACCTCGCTACGATCAAGACGATGATCGGCAATGATCCCGAGGGTCTGGCCGTGTCGCTTTCCGGCCCCGTCGCGCTCGACCGCAAGCCGGTCTATCCGATCCGCAACTACGGTTCGGCCATGGCACCGTTCTACACGATTCTGTCGCTCTGGGTCGGCTCGATCGTACTGGCAGCCATGATGAAGGTCTCGGTTGACGATGAGCTTATCAACGAGCTCATCCCCGTACGCCTGCACGAGATCTATCTGGGCCGTTACCTGTTCTTTGGCGGTCTGGCTCTGCTGCAGGCAACGCTCGTGTGCGCGGGCGACATTCTGTTCTTTGGCATTCAGTGCGACAACCCGCTGCAGTTTGTGCTGGCGGGCTGGGTCGCGAGCCTCGTGTTCTCCAATATCGTCTACACGCTTACGGTATCGTTTGGAGATATCGGCAAGGCGCTCGCCGTCGTGCTGCTGGTCATGCAGGTCGGCGGTTCGGGCGGCACGTTCCCCATCGAGATGACCGGCCCCGTGTTCCAGGCGATCTACCCGTTCCTGCCGTTTACCCACGGCATCAACGCCATGCATGCCGCCATGGCCGGTGCCTACCATATGGAGTACTGGATTGAGCTGGGCATTCTGGCGAGTTATCTGATTCCGTCGCTGGCACTGGGCGTCGTCTTCCGCCGCCCGGTCATCAAAGCCAACGACTGGATTATCGAAAAGCTTGAGAGTACTAAATTAATCTAGCGCAACAATGTAAACGCTGATGCTACGGCAATGTCAGCGAGCGAGCCGCATTTGCGCCAAGGTGACGTGAAATGAGAGGGCGCTGACCTTCTGGTCGCGCCCTTGAAATTGAACGTCAGATTGGTGTGAATGCGGCTCGCGCAGCATCGGCCGATCCGCCGTTCGGTAGAACGGCGGAGCAAAGCGCTTTAGCGTAGTGAATTGCGCGGGTTGCTTGGTTGTTGCTACAGTAGCGGGGCGTGCCGGGGGTCCGGTGCGCCCCGTTTTTATTTGACCATGAGGCGGCACGCAGCCATACGCGTGCGGACACCACGCCCAGATTGAGTGTGAGGATGTTCCATGGCCCAATACGCTGCCAACGAAATCGAGAATATGCCCGATAGCCCTGTAGCCCGCGAAGACCTAGGTGCCGGCGGTGCCTCTCGCGGTGCCGGTGCGCGCTCGCCGCTGTTCTGGAAGGTCTTGCTGCTTTCGGTGGCGGTCATCTGGGGCTATTCCTTCACCACCATGAAGGATGCGCTCGATACCATTCCGGTGTTCGAGCTGCTCTACATTCGTTTTCTTCCGGCGTCGTTTGTCATGCTTGCCATCTTCCACGAGCGCATTGTTGCCCATTTCAACGCTCGAAACCTGATTGTTGGACTTGGCATGGGCGCGCTCATGTGGGGTGCCTACGGTTTGCAGACGATCGGCCTGGCACAGACCACGGCAGGCAAGAGTGCATTTTTGACGGGCACGTACTGCATCTTGGTTCCGTTTGCGAGCTACGTTCTAAGCGGCGAAAAGCTTACCCGTTACAACTTGGGCGCCGCGTTGCTGTGCCTGGCGGGCATTGGTCTGGTGGCGCTCGATAGCGTCGAGTTCAATGTCGGCGATGTCATCACACTGGGCGGTGCGGTCTTCTTTGCCATCCAGATGGCGGTGACCGCCAAGTATGGCCGCAAGATGGACATCAACGTCATCACGTTTTGGATGTTTGTGGGCAACGGCGTGCTGAGCCTGATCTCGTCGCTGCTATTCGAGACCCAAGCGCCGCTGTCCGTTTGGACGCCGAGCTTTATCGGTGTGATGGCGTTTCTCTCGGTGGGCTGCACATGTGTGGCTCTGCTCATCCAAAACGTCGGCCTGGCGCATGTCCCGGCCTCGACGGGCTCGCTGCTCCTTTCGATGGAGTCGCCTTCGGGTGTGCTGTTCTCGGTGCTGCTGATGGGGGAGGCGCTCACCTCGCGCCTGCTCGCCGGCTTCGCGCTCATCTTTCTTTCGATTATCTTGAGCGAGACGCATTTCGATTTCTTGCGCCGAAAATCACACCCGCAATTGTAAACAACTTGTTGCGCCGCCCTCCCAGGGCGGCATTTTTATGTCATGCCCTTACAGTTGTACCTTGCACTTTACGCTATCAAAGTGCGTGCTGCAAAAACGTTACTGGAGGGCTTCTATGGCATCAGCTCTGTCCGATTTTCAACCGCAACCAGCGCCCCAGGCCACCGCGGCGGCGCAGGCCGCTATCGGTGACGGTCTTGTCGCAGAAGCTCAGGCTTTTGCAGACGAGCTCGCTGCATGGCGACACGATCTACACCAGATGCCCGAGCTGGGTAACAATCTTCCGCAGACGTCTGCCTATATCCAGGCACGTCTGGACGAGATGGACATCCCCCATACCACGCTAGTCGACGGTTCCTGCGTCGTTGGCCTGATCGGTGCCGGTGCGGCCGCTCAGGGCAATGGCACGTGCAAGGACGAGCAGGCCGGAACGGTCGTCATGCTCCGAGGCGATATGGATGCCCTTCCCGTTGTCGAGGAATCCGGCGAGCCCTTTGCATCCACCAATGGCTGCATGCATGCTTGCGGTCACGATATGCACGCGACGGCCCTGCTTGGTGCGGCGCGCCTGCTTAAGGCCCGCGAGGCCGAGCTTGTGGAGGCCAACGCTACCGTCAAGTTGCTGTTCCAGCCGGGCGAGGAGACCTTTGAGGGAGCACGCGCTGCCATCGCCGACGGCTTGCTCGAGAACCCGCGCCCTCAGGCGGCCTTTGCCATGCATGTCAACAGCCAGTCGCCGCTTGGCCTGGTGCTCTACGGCAGCCCGGCGCTCTCGGGTGTGTACGGTTTCCGCATCACGCTCCAGGGCAAGGGCGGCCACGGTTCCAGCCCCGAGATCTGCATCGACCCCATCACGGCCGGCGTCCACGTGCACCTGGCGCTCCAGGAGCTTATCTCCCGCGAGGTGCCGGCGGCCAAGGAAGTCGCACTTACCGTTGGTAAGTTCGCCGGCGGCTTGGCGGCCAACGTCATCCCCGACACCTGCGTGCTCGAGGGAACGCTGCGCGGCTTTGATGTTGAGCTCATGGCTCACCTAAAGACCCGCATCGCGGAGGTCGTTAACGGCGTTGCTACGACCTATCGTACGCCGGCGACCATCGAGACGCTTTCGGATGTTCCGCCGCTTGTACTCGACAGCGATATGACTCAGGCGTCGCTTGGCTACGTGGGCGCAGTGCTGCCCAAGACGGCTTTCTTGCCGCTTTTCCATGCCATGGCGAGTGAGGACTTCGCGCTGATCTCGAGCGAGATCCCGAGTGCGTACTTTACCGTGGGCGCGGCCGTAACCGACACGGACGAACACTTTGCCCAGCACCATCCCAAGGCACGTTTTAACGATGCCGAGCTGCCGCTCGGTGCCGCGGCCTATACCGCCGTCGCTTTGGGCTATATCGCCGACCACCGGTAGCACCCAACCTTGCCTTTCAAGCCTGCGGGCATGGCCGTAAGGCCTATGCCCTTGTCTTTCAAGGCAATCTTGGGCACTACCGGCGCCCGGCGCAGGCTATTCGTTTGTCTAAAAGGAGCAGTATGCCCCAGCAGCGTAAGTTCTTCCCCGGCTGGCTCGTGGTGGCCTCCGGCTTCGTGATCATGGCCACGTGTTACACGATTTTTGTCAATTGCATGAGCCTGTTCCAGCCGCTGATCGTCAGCGACCTGGGTATTTCCCTTGCGCAGTACAATGTCTCCAATGCCATCTCCACCGTGGTGAGTGTCGTGGGTTCGCTCGTTATCGGTCATGTTGCCGATAAGGTGAGTGGCCGCGTATTGGGCTCGCTTACCGTTATCGCTACCTCGGCGGTGCTTGCTGGCATGAGCTTTGTCGGTGAGCTGTGGCAGGCCTACGTGCTCTTTGCCGTTTCGGGCTGCTTCGCTGTGGCCTCGACCCGTCTGCTCATTAGCCTTGTGACCGCCAACTGGTTTACCGCTAAACGCGGCCTTGCCATTTCCATCGCACTTTCGGGCTCGGGCTTTGGCGGAGCCATTCTCTCGCCGATCGTGAGCTCTCTTATCGTGAGTGTGGGCTGGCGCTCTGCGTTCCTGGTACTCGCTGCCGTCTGCATGGTGGCGGCACTGCCCATCACGGCTTACTCCTTCCGCACCAAGCCTTCCGAGATCGGCCTTAAGCCGCTCGGCGAGAACCCGGGCGATCCGTCCGTCTCGACGGCTGGCGACAAGGACGAGCACACGGCGCCCGAGGTTAGCGTCGGCTGGTCTCGTATCAAGAAGAGCCCGGCGTTTTGGCTGCTCGTCGTCGCCTTCCTCTTTATGGGTCTCGTTAACGGCGCCATCTTGCCCAACCAGGTCACCAACATGACGAGTGTTACCGTCAACGGCGCCAAGATCGTCACGGGCGGCCACGATCCCATGTGGGCAGGTACCGTGCTTTCGGCCTACATGGTCACCGTCGTCATCGCCAAGATTTCGCTCGGTGCGATCTATGACCGCTTTGGTCTGCGCTTTGGCAATATCCTTGGCTCCATTGCGTGCATTATCGCCTGCGTCGCCCTGTGCTTCCCCGCGACCGATCTTGGTCCCATCGTGGCTGCCGTGAGCTTTGGTGTCGGAACGTGCATGGGCACCATCACGCCCACGATCGCGGCTTCCAAGCAGTTTGGCATGGCCGACCTTGGCAAGGTCACGGGAACCATCACCTCGCTCGAGATGGTCGGCGGCACCGTAGGTGCCATTGTCTCGGGCGTGCTGTTCGATGCCACGGGCTCCTTTGCGAGCACCTGGATCGTGTGCCTGGTGTGTTCTGTGGTCATGCTCGTGTTCCTGCTGGCATCCGAGCCCATCGCCGCCAAGCTGCGCGCGAGCGTGGCGGGGGAGTAGACGTCCGTCGCTCTTTTCTGTTCGCTCCGTTTTGTCCGTGGCTGCCCTGGAAGCCGAATGGATGCTCGTACCATCATTCGGTTTCCAAGGCGGTCGCGGACCTACGAAATGATCCGTTTTCCTCCGTCCCCAACAGATCACGTGATTCGAAAGAGACGGAGGAAAGCGGATCGCAAACAGCGGCGGCGCATCTGGCCGAACGAGTCCCCATACCCTCGTTCGGTCAGACGCGCCGCCGCGTTTTGTTTTTGTGCCGTATAATGACCACTACCTATGACGCGATACAAAAGAAAGGTGTTTGCCCATGCAGGCACAGAAGGCGGAGGGAACCCGCGACCTTATCGGCGCCGAGATGCGCGCCTGGCAAAAGATGCAGCAGATTGCGGCCGGCGTGTTCGAGCCGTTTGGTTTTAAACCCATCGAGACGCCCGCGATCGAGCAGGTGGACGTGTTTGTCCACGGTATCGGCCAGTCGACTGACGTCGTGCGCAAGGAGATGTTCCGCGTGTTCAGCGGTGCCAACCTGGAGCGCGTCTTTACCGAGGGCACCGACACCAAACTCAAGCCCAAGCAGCGCCTGGCACTTCGCCCCGAGGGCACGGCCGGCGTGGTGCGTGCCGTCGTCGAGAACAATCTGGTGCCCCAGGGCTCCACGCCGTTTAAGGCTTACTACGCCGAGGCCATGTTCCGCGGCGAGCGTCCCCAGAAGGGCCGCCTGCGCCAGTTCCACCAGGTGGGCATCGAGTGGCTCGGCGCTCCCGATCCGGCGGCAGACGCCGAGTGCATCATCATGCTCATGGAGTTCTACAAGCGCCTGGGCTTCGATCTTTCCAAGCTTCGTCTGCTCATCAACTCGATGGGTGACGCCCAGTGCCGTCCGGCTTACCGCGAGCAGGTCAAGCAGTTTATCCTCGATCACGCCGACGAGATGTGCGATGAGTGCCGCGAGCGCGCCGAGCTCAACCCGCTGCGTGCCTTCGACTGCAAGAACGACCACTGCCGCGAGATCATGGCCGAGGCTCCGCTGATGGGTGACAACCTGTGCGACGAGTGCCGTGAGCACTACGAGCAGGTCAAGCGCTATCTGGATGCCGCCGGTATCGAGTATGTCGAGGATCCCACCCTGGTGCGCGGCCTGGACTACTACACCCGTACTGTCTTTGAGGTCGAGGCCCCTGGCGCCGGCGTCGGCTCCATCGGCGGCGGCGGCCGCTACGATGGCCTGGTCGAGCTCGAGGGTGGCAAGCCCACGGCGGGCGTCGGCTTTGCTGTCGGTTTTGAGCGCGCCCTGCTGGCCCTGCAGGCCTTTGGCAGCGATTTGGGTGCCGATGAGGCCCCGTGCGTTTATGTCGCCAACGCCGGCAAGGAGCTGCGTCAGAACGTCTTTGCCATTACGCAGGAGCTTCGCGCCGCAGGTATCGTGACCGAGGCCGACTATCAGGGTCGTTCGCTCAAGGCCCAGTTTAAGCAAGCCGATAAGGTAGGCGCCAAGCTCATCTTGGTCCTGGGTGGCGACGAGCTTGCCGCCGGCAAGGTCAAAGTGCGCGACATGCAGAGCCATGACGAGGTGCTCGCCGATCTGGACAACGTCGTCGAGGCGGTTCGCGAGCGCCTGTAGCGCATCTTTTTGAGCTTCGGGCCTGCTAACGTGCCCTGCTCATGGAGAGCGATTGTTACGGGGGTGTTTCGCTTTTATGCGGAATGCCCCCGTTTACGTATGCCGCCCACCGAGAAATACGACCATTTAGGGCAAAAACCTTTGCAATGCAGAAAATACTTTTGTGTGGTAAAGCGCAATCAGTGTCGAAAGTATTTCTCAAGCGCCTATAATGAATACCGCATGTTACGTGCATAGAAGGAGGAATGGGAGGAAACGTGGCTGAGAACCTAAGCAACCAGTCTGTACCCGAAGCCGCGGCGCGCGTCGCTGCCGTGGTCAACCGCCTCGTTAACCGAATCGGCTCGAATGCCGAGTCCAGGGAGCGTCTCGCCGAGATCGAGATCCCCGAGGAGCTGCGCGACAATCTGGCGCTGTTCTTGCGCCTGGAGCGCCGTGTGCTTAGCGAGTATGATCCCGAGATCGCGGACCTGTTCGACAAGATTTTGACAGCCGAGATTGTGGTCAATGCCGGCAACCCCGGTACCTGCGCTGCCGACGAAGCCGTCGACGAGCAGGGCGTGCCCACCGCCGACGAGCCCACTGCCGTGGCATTTCGTGAGGTCGTCGATTTGATCGACAGCCTGCCGCTCGATAAGCAGCAGGTCATCGTTCGCGCCTTTACGAGCTTTTTCCATCTGGCAAACCTGTCGGAGGAGAACTACCGTGTGGCGCAGCTGCGCGAGCGCGAGGCCGGTGCGTCGACCGATACCGAGGTCGATCCTGCCAACGAGCTTACCGTCGCCTATCACCAGCTGGTGAATGAGCTGGGTGTCGAGGGTGCCAACGAGCTGCTCGACAAGCTCGAGTTCCACCCTGTCTTTACCGCACATCCCACCGAGGCCCGTCGTAAGGCCGTCGAGGGCAAGATCCGCCGTATCTCCAACCTGCTGGAGGAGCGTCCGCGTCTGGGCGGCTCCGACCTGGTGGAGAACGAGCGCCATATGCTGCAGGAGATCGACGCCCTGGTGCGTACGAGTCCCATCGCGCTCAAGAAGCCCACGCCGGTCGAGGAAGCCGATACCATCATCGACATCTTCGATAACACGCTGTTCGACGTTATCCCCGTTATCTATCGTCGTTTTGACGATTGGGTGCTGGGCGACAAGGCCGGTACTGTGCCGCCGCTGTGCCCGGCGTTCTTCCATCCCGGCAGCTGGATCGGTTCCGACCGCGACGGTAACCCCAACGTCACCGCCAAGGTGAGCCGTGAGGTCGCCGCCAAGTACTTTACGCACATGGTGCTCAAGCTCGAGGACAAGTGCCGCCACATCGGCCGCAACCTCACGCTCGAGGCTACCTACAGCAAGCCGTCGGCCGAGCTCATTAACCTGTGGAACCATCAGGTCGAGATGAGCCCTCGTTACACGGCCCGCGCCGAGCTGATCTCCGAGCACGAGCCGCATCGCGCCGTCATGCTCGTCATGGCCGACCGCCTGAACGCCACCGTCCGTCGTATCACCGACACCATGTACCACAGCGCCGACGAGTTCCTGGATGACCTGCGCGTCGTCCAGCGTTCGCTGGCCGCCTGCGGTGCCGTCCGTGCTGCCTACGGCCCGGTCCAAACCATCATCTGGCAGGTCGAGTCCTTCGGCTTCCATATGGTCGAGATGGAGTTCCGTCAGCACTCCGTGGTGCATGCCCGCGCCCTTAAGGATATCCACGAGAACGGTATCCATGGCGACCTGCAGCCCATGACGCGCGAGGTCATCGATACCTTCCGCGCTATCGGCTCCATCCAAAAGCGCTACGGCAAGAAGATGGCGCACCGCTACATCATCTCGTTTACCAAGAGCGCTCAGCATGTGGCCGACGTCTTTGAGCTGGCGCACCTGTCCTTTGCACACGAGGAGGATGTCCCCGAGCTCGACGTGATCCCGTTGTTCGAGCAGCTCGAGGACCTCGAGGGCTGCGTCGACGTGCTCGATCAGATGCTTACGCTGCCCGTGGTGCAAAAGCGCCTTGCCCAGACCAACCGCCGCATGGAGGTCATGCTGGGCTATTCCGACTCTTCCAAGGATGCCGGTCCTACCACGGCCATGCTCGCGCTGCACTCCGCGCAGGAGCGCATCGCCAAGTGGGCAGAGAAGAACGATATCGACCTGGTGCTCATGCACGGTCGCGGCGGTGCCGTGGGCCGTGGCGGCGGCCCGGCCAACAAGGCCGTGCTGGCGCAGCCCAAGGGTTCGGTCAACTGCTTCTTTAAGCTTACCGAGCAGGGCGAAGTCATCTTTGCCCGTTACGGCAACCGCACGCTGGCTCAGCGCCATGTTGAGTCCGTTGCCGCCGCAACGCTTTTGCAGTCGGCCCCGAGTGTCGAGAAGACCAACACCGAGACCACGCAGAAGTTCTGGGATATGGCCGAGAAGCTCAACACTGCAAGCCACGAACGCTATCTGGACCTGCTGAACACCGAGGACTTTACACCGTGGTTCTCGACCGTGACGCCGCTGACCGAGGTCGGTCTGCTGCCGATCGGCTCGCGTCCCGCCAAGCGCGGTCTGGGCGCCAAGTCGCTCGATGACCTGCGTACCATCCCGTGGATCTTCAGCTGGAGCCAGGCGCGCATTAACCTGGCCGCTTGGTACGGTCTGGGCACCGCCTGCGAGCAGCTTGGCGATCTTGACCAGCTCAAGGCTGCCTACCAGGAGTGGCCGTTCTTCCGCACCTTTATCGACAACATCGAGATGTCGATTGCTAAGACCGATCAGCGCATCGCCAAGATGTATCTGCATCTGGGCGACCGCCAGGATCTGTCCGAGAAGGTCTTTACCGAGATGCAGCTCACGCGTAAGTGGGTCCTTGCCATCGTCGGTGACGAGTGGCCGCTGCAGCGCCGTCGCGTGCTCGGCTGCGCCGTCCGTGTACGTAACCCCTACGTCGACGCCCTGTCCATCGCCCAGGTCCGCGCCCTTCGCGAGGTGCGTATGAACCAGGACGAGATGGCCGAGGAGAAGAAGGCCGAGTACATGAGCCTGATTCTTTCGACTGTGACCGGCGTCTCGGCAGGATTGCAGAACACGGGGTAATCGATAGCCCTGTAGTCGTTGTCCGGGGCGGCCGTTTGTTTTCTTTCCGGCGCGTCCTCGGACATGCAAGAAGCCCTCGCTGCGCACTTCGTGCGGCGAGGGCTTCTTGCGTCCTGCGGAATGCGCCGGAAAGAAAACAAACGGCGGCCCCTACGATGTCCGGTCTTCGGTGGATTACTTGCTGGGGAAATAAAGGCGCGCTTCGCGCGTTTGGAAAGGGCTTCGTGCTGCGGAGTGCATTCAGAGGGAAACCCATCGGATCCCTTCGTCCTCGGTCTTCTGGGGTTAAAGCTAAAGGGAATAAGGCGCGCTTCGCGCATAGCGTGGAGTGCGGCGAGGGCTTCTTGCGTCCTGCGGAGTGTGCCTAAAAGTAAACTAATGGCGGGCCCTGCGATGTCCGGTCTTCGGCGGATCAGCCGTTGGCTGAGGGTGGTGCTTGGGGCGACGTGCAAAAAACGGAGTTTTCAGCAGCCAAAGATTGATGCATAAGGCCATAGCCGGCTTTCGCTACCTTTGTTGATGCTTTTGCACGACAATTGGGCCTTGGCGATGCCCGTATATGGCTGGTTTCTCGCCGCATGCTATCCAGATGGGACGAGTCATGAGGACTATCTACCTTTTGAAAGACTTTTGACACCAAAATCTTATCCCGCGATACTGAATACTCGCAAAAATGCACGCTCCGGAGGGTACTACCCTGGTACGGTTTGAAATCCATGCACCATTTTATGCAATTAATTAACGCATTTATGCAAAATGGCTTACGTGCGTACATCTCGGGGTAGATGTTTGCCTCGGCGCTGCGTAAGTCATCCTGTCTATTGTGTCTTTTACAGGCGGTTGCGGTCCCGTTTGGGATCGCGGCCGTTTTGTTATGGGGCAAATATGAACGTTGTGTTAATGAGTCGGTGGACGGTGGTGTTTTTCGGTGAGCGGCGTATCCTTCCAACGGTTTATCTAGTGTGTCAGTTGAAAAGGAAGAGGGCGCTCGTCATTGTTTGAATGTGAACTGCCGTTTGACCACAAGACGTTGCATCTGGAGCTCGAGGATAAGAACTTCGCGGGTGTGATGGAAGGTCATCAAAACGAGTTTAAGACCACGAAATCGCAGGAAGAGCTGGTAGAGGAGTCGCTTGCCAATCCTTATGGCTCGCCTTCGCTCGAGGAGCTTTGTGCTGGCAAGAAGGATATCGTCATCATTAGCTCCGATCATACGCGTCCCGTTCCCTCGCGTGTGACGATGCCTATTCTGCTGCATCACATCCATTCTGCTGCGCCCGAGGCTCGCGTGCGTATTCTGGTTGCTACGGGTATGCATCGTCCGTCGACGCACGAGGAGCTCGTCAACAAGTACGGCGAGGAGATCGTTGCCAACGAGGAAATCGTTATGCACGTCGCGACCGATGACAGCATGATGAAAAAGATCGGCACCCTGCCTTCTGGTGGCGAGTGCATCATCAACAAGATTGCCGCCGATTGCGATCTGCTGCTTGCCGAGGGCTTTATTGAGCCGCACTTCTTTGCCGGTTTCTCTGGTAGCCGCAAGTCCGTCTTGCCTGGCATCGCCAGCTACAAGACCATCATGTACAACCACAACGGTCAGTTTGTGAACGATTCCCATTCGCGTGCCGGCAACCTGTGCCACAACCACGTGAGCGAGGACATGTTTGCCGCTGCCGAGATGGCTCACCTTGCCTTTGTGCTCAACGTGGTGCTCAACGGCAAGCATGAGGTTATCGGCTCCTTTGCAGGCGACATCCATAAGGCACACGAGGCTGGCTGCGAGTTCGTGAAGAGCCTTGCCGGCGTTGAGCCCGTCGAGTGCGAGATCGCCATCACCACCAACGGCGGCTACCCGCTCGACCAGAACATCTATCAGGCCGTGAAGGGCATGTGCTCTGCCGAGGCCACGCTTCCCGAGGGCGGCGTGATCATCGACGTCGCCGGTTGTGCCGACGGCCACGGTGGCGAGGGCTTCTATCACAACATCGCCGACAACGATCCGGCGGAGTTTGAGCGTGCCTGCATCGACCGTCCTAAGGACGAGACCCTGCCCGACCAGTGGACGAGCCAGATCTTTGCCCGCATCCTGGCGCATCACCCTGTGATCATGGTTACCGACCTGTGCGATCACCAGATGATCAAGGATATGCACATGACGCCGGTCAACACTATCGAGGAGGCGCTCAAGCTCGCCTTTGAGATGAAGGGTGCCGATGCCAAGGTTGCCGTCATTCCCGATGGCCTGGGCGTTGTCGTCGCGCAGCACTAGTGCGTGGTCCAAACGAATCGTTTATAACCGACAAGAAAGATAAGGTTTTATGCTTACCAAACTCCTCTGCGAATTCGGCGCAACGGCCCTCATGATCATCTTTGGCGTGGGCGTGCACTGCGATACCGTGCTTAAGGGCACCAAGTATCAGGGCTCCGGCCACATGTTTGCCATCACCACCTGGTCTTTTGGCATCTCGGTCGCCCTGTTTATCTTTGGCGGCGCCGTGTGCATGAACCCCGCCATGGTGCTTGCCCAGTGCATCGTAGGCTTGGTGCCGTGGAGCAGCTGCATTCCCTTCATGATTGCCGATATGCTCGGCGGCTTTGCGGGTGCCGTGATCGCGTGGTTGATGTATGCCGATGAGTTCAAGGCTTCCGATGGTGTCGTCGATCCCATTGCCCAGCGCAACATCTTCTCGACTAACCCCACCACCGAGGGCACCAACTATGCCCGCAACTTCTTCTGCGAGGCTATCTGCACCTTCGTGTTCATCAGCGCCATCCTTGCTGCTGCTAACCGTGCTGGCGAGAACGTTCTAATGCTCGCCATCTGCGTCGGTCTGATCGTTTGGGCCGTTGGCATGGGCATGGGCGGCATCACCGGCTTCGCCATGAACCAGGCTCGTGACCTTGGTCCTCGCATGGCCTATCAGGTGCTGCCGATCAAGAACAAGGCTGACAACAACTGGAAGTACGGCCTGCTCGTTCCTGGCATCGCGCCGTTTGTCGGTGCCGCTCTGGCCGCGCTGTTTGTGCACGGTTTCTTGGGCATGTTCTAGTCTGAGGCTACATAGTTGTCCGCTGGCCGCATGGGGTAACTTCCCAGCGCGTCCTCGGACATGCAAAAAGGCTCGCTGCGCACTTCGTGCGGCGAGCCTTTTTGCGTCCTGCGGAATGCGCTGGGAAGTTACCCCATGCGGACAGCTGCGGGATCTTTGTTGCGTTCGTACAAGCAACCCAATATATATCTGAATTTGGATGGGGGGGGCTTGTTGCTGGTAGGGGCGTTGGGCTTCTGTCGACACTTTGGGATGGATTGTGCTTTGGGTTGGGGCGGCGCTTTGAGATGAGGTCGGAACTTTGGGATGAGGGGTTTACTCAGTTGAAGAGAGGCTTAATGGCTGATAGGTAGTCTTTGGCTACGTCGGCTTTGGCTGCTTGGAAGTTGTGCCAGGCCCACCATTGGACGGTTGCTACGAAGCTTGAGGCTATGTGGTGTAGTAGGAAGCTGCGATCCATGGTGCCGGCGGGGCCGTTTGGGTCGGTAGGGACGGTTTCGGCTGCTCGTGACATGATGGTCTTGCGTAAGCAGTCGGCGAAGACGCGGGATCCGGCGCCGGCTACGAGGGCTCGAACGCCCTGGCGGCGCTCCCAGAGGTTGTTGAGGATATGCTCGACTTGCACGAGTGGGTCGTCGAGCGGCGTACCATCGTCGTCGAGGGCGTGGGTGCAGATGTCGCTCACGAGCTCGGACAGTAGGTCGTCTTTGCTCTTAAAGAGGCCGTAGAATGTCGCGCGGCCTACGTGGGCGCGAGCGATGATGTCGCCGACAGTGATCTTGCCGTAGTCCTCCTCGCGAAGGAGCTCGGAAAACGCCGTGACAATAGCGGCGCGGCTTTTTTCTTTGCGGGCATCCATGGTTATGCATCCACTTGAACAAGCAGGCAACGGAGCGTGCCGGAGCAACCCTCGTAGGGACGCTTGCCGGCGCCGTAGCCGACGGCTTCGATGCGGTAGCGTGCCGGCAGGTGCTCGGACGTGCGCAGCGCGGCGACGATGGCGGCGCCCGTGGGCGTCACGAGCTCGCCGGCGACCGGTGCGGGCGTGAGGGCGATATTGCCCGCCTGGCATAGGTTGACAACGGCGGGGACGGGAATGGGCATGAGGCCGTGGGCGCAGCGGATGGTGCCGTGGCCCTCGGAAAGCGACTCGACAACGATGTCCTCAATACCCAGGTCATCGAGGCAGATGGCGACAGCGCAGACGTCGACGATGGAGTCGACGGCGCCCACCTCGTGGAACATGACGGTTTCGGGCGTTTTGCCGTGGGCCTTGGCCTCGGCGGCGGCAAGTGCGGTAAAGATGGCGAGCGCACGACGCTTGGCGCCATCGCTTAGCTGTGAGCCGTCGATGATGGCGGTGACGTCCGCCAAAGAACGGTGGTGATGGTGGTGGGCGTGATGGTGACCCTCGTGACCATGGCCGTGGGCCTCATGATCATGCTCATGGCAGTGTTCGTGCTCACCATGGTCATGATGGTGGTGCTCGTGCTCGGCAGCTGCTTCGTTGCCGTAGAGCCAGGCCATATCGTGATCGTGGTTCTCGAGCTCCTTTGCCAGCTGAACGTCAAAGTCGCAGGCGTCGATGCCATGCTTGTTTACGTGTGTAACGGCAACCTCAAACCCGTCAACCGGCAGTGTGGCGAGCTGTTCGCGCAGGTGCTCCTCGCTGGCGCCCAGGTCGAGCAGGGCCGCGACGGTCATATCGCCGCTGATGCCCGAGGTGCCGTCGATGATAAGCGTGTGCTGATGGTTTGACATGGAATGCTCCTTAACGGGCGCGGGGTGTGCCGGCGCTCAGATGATTGATAAGACTTGCCTGGTAGGCGGCGCCAAAGCCGTTGTCGATATTGACGACCGATACGCCGCTGGCACAGGAGTTGAGCATGGCGAGCAGCGCGGCTACGCCACCAAAACTTGCGCCGTAGCCCACGCTGGTGGGAACGGCGATGACCGGACAGCTCACCAGACCGCCGATAACGCTCGCCAACGCGCCCTCCATGCCGGCGATGGCGATGACCACCTGCGCCTGGGCAAGTTCCTCGGCATGAGCGAGCAGGCGGTGCAGGCCGGCGACACCCACGTCGTAGAGGCGATCGACCTCGTTGCCGTAGAACTCGGCCGTCAGTGCCGCCTCTTCGGCGACGGGCAGGTCGCTCGTGCCGGCGCAGGCGACAACGATGCGTCCGTTGCCGGTAGGGGAGGGCTTGCCGCCCACGAGGGCGAGCTGTGCGTCCGGGACATATCCCAGGTCGATGCCGTTGCCGAGGAGCTCAGCGGTGCGCGCGGCTTTTTCGGCATCCAAGCGTGTGACCAGGATGCGCTCCTGGCCGGCATCGAGTAATGCTTTGATAATGGCGGCAATTTGCTCGGCGGTTTTACCGGCACCGTAGACAACCTCGCCGGCTCCCTGGCGCACTCCGCGCGAAAGATCGAGCTGCGCAAAGCCTAAATCGGCGGTCGGAGCCGTCTGGATGCGTGTGAGGGCGTCGGCAGGGGTGACTGATCCGCCGGCAACATCGCTCAGTAGCTGCTCTAGATCTCGCTTATCCATATATGTTCCCTTCGACGGCGCAAAGTCTAGCACTCAAAGGGTATGTTTCCGAACACTAAGACAAAATTGTTCGGAAACTATAGGACAGACTAATTCAATTGTTAGGCGGATCGACTAGTCACGCAGGATGATGTCCATGGCGAGCATCAGGTTGCGCTCGTCGATGGCAAATGGGGCGGCTTCGCGCGTCTTGGGCTTGGCGCAAAATGCGATGCCCGTGCCCGCGGCCTGAATCATGGGGATGTCGTTGGCGCCGTCGCCGATTGCCACGGTATGGGCCATGTCGACACCGCACTCAACTGCCCAGTCCAGCAGCTGGATGAGCTTGGACTCCTTGGTTACAATGTCTGCCGCCAGCTTGCCGGTGAGCTTGCCGTCCACGACCTCCAGGCGGTTAGCGAGGCAAAAGTCGATGCCCGCGGCGGCCACGATCTTATCGGCGACCTCGTGAAAGCCGCCGCTTACCACGCCGACCTTCCAGCCCTTGCTGTGCGCCGAGCGCACAAGCTCCAGCGCGCCGGGGGTAAACGTCACGCGCTCAAAGGTGCGCTCGAACACACTCTCGTCCAAGCCGGCAAGCAGCCCCACGCGTTCCTCGAGCGCCTGCTTAAAGTCCAGTTCGCCGCGCATGGCGCGCTCGGTGATCTTCGCCACTTGCTCGCCTACGCCGGCCTCCTCGCCCAACAGGTCGATGACCTCCTGGTTGATGAGCGTGGAGTCGATATCCATAACGATGAGGCGTGCAGTCATGGCGGGCCTTTCCGAGTGCAGTTGTATTGGGGCACATTGTCGCACGCGGCGCGCCTGGGCGACGGCCAGGCCGCGTCAATTGTTTCGTCTCCGTCAAGTCTTTGGGCAAGAGTTACTTTTTCGCGGTACATCGACGTGGGTGCGATAAGATAGAACGCCATGTCCGGCTGCGCGGTTTACGCAGGCTGGGCAAATCTGTACGACGCCGCCCGGAACGACACGGGGCGGCACAGATCCATAAAGGAGGATCACTGGTATGAGCCAGACCCGTCCCATCGATGAGCATTCCATGCACACCCGTACCTGCGGCGAGCTTCGCTTCGAGAACGTGGGCGAAGAGGTCACCCTCACCGGTTGGGTGAGCCGTCGCCGCGACCACGGCGGCCTTATCTTCTGCGACCTTCGCGACCGCGAGGGCATCACGCAGCTCACCTTCGACCCCGAGCACTCCGATGGCGATGCCTTTAAGATCGCCGAGACCATGCGTCCCGAGTGGCCCATCAAGATCCACGGCGTCGTGCGCGCCCGTGGCGAGGAGACCACCAACACCAAGCTCGCGACCGGCGAGATCGAGGTCCTGACCGACCACGCCGAGGTGCTCAACACGTCCGTCACCCCGCCGTTCCAGATCGAGGACGGCATCGAGACCAGCGAGGACACCCGCCTGCGCTATCGCTATCTGGACCTCCGTCGTCCCGAAATGATGGCCAACCTCAAGCTGCGCTCCGACTTCACCTTTGCCATTCGCGAGGCGCTGCACAACCGTGAGTTCATGGAGGTCGAGACGCCCTCCCTGTTTAAGTCCACGCCCGAGGGCGCTCGCGACTTCATCGTTCCCAGCCGTATTCAGCCGGGTAACTTCTACGCCCTGCCGCAGTCCCCGCAGCTCCTGAAGCAGCTGCTCATGGTCGGTGGCGTCGAGCGCTACTACCAGGTTGCCAAGTGCTTCCGCGACGAGGACCTGCGTGCCGACCGTCAGCCCGAGTTCACCCAGGTCGATATCGAGATGTCCTTCGTGGACCAGAACGACGTCATGAGCGCGCTCGAGGAAGTTCTGTCCGATGCCTTCGGCCGCATGGGTGTCGAGATGCCCACGCCGCTGCGTCGTATGAACTACTGGGATGCCATGGACACCTATGGCTCCGACAAGCCCGATACCCGCTATGGCATGCACCTGGTCGACCTGACCGACATCTTTGCCAACTCCAAGTTCAAGGTCTTTGCGACTGCCGCAAACGAGGAGGGCTCCGTCGTCAAGGCCATCAACGCCAAGGGCGCCGGTGCCTGGGCACGTGCCAAGATCGATAAGCTCGCCGGCGTGGCCTCCACGTTTGGCGCCAAGGGCCTGGCATGGATCGCCTTCCGCGAGGACGGCTCCATCAACAGCCCCATCGTCAAGTTCTTCTCGGACGAGGAGATGGCCGCTCTGCGCGAGCGCATGGACGTCGAGCCCGGCGACCTTGTGATGTTCGCCGCCGGCCCGCGCCTGCTCTCCGACGAGATCCTGGGCGGCATGCGTTCCCACATGGCCAACGCGCTCGAGATCAAGCGCGAGGGTCACGACTTCCTGTGGGTTGTCAACTTCCCGCTGTTCCATTGGGATGAGGACCGCAAGGCCTATGCTGCCGAGCACCAGCCCTTTACCCTGCCGACCGAGACTGACATCGCCAAGATCGAGGCCGACCCGTTGGCAGCCGGTTCTTGCACCTACGACTTTGTCATGGACGGCTTTGAGGCCGGCGGTGGCGGTATGCGTATCCACAACGCCGAGATGCAGATGTCCATGCTCAAGCTCCTGGGCTTTACCGAGGAGCGCGCCGAGTCTCAGTTTGGCTTCCTCATGGAGGCCCTCAAGTTTGGTGCGCCCCCGATGGGCGGTTTCGCTCTGGGCCTGGACCGCGTGTGCATGCTGCTCGCCGGTTCCGACTCCATCCGCGACGTCATGGCGTTTCCCAAGACGGCCAGCGGCTCCGACCTTATGTCGGGCGCCCCGAGTGCCGTTAGCGGCGCCCAGCTCAAGGACGTCAGCCTGCGCCTGATGTAGGCGAGCGGCTACATCTTGCTTGCAACGAGGGAAGGACGTGTGTCTTCCCTCGTTTTTTATACGCCGAGGTTGCGAGGGTATAGGTTGACTGGGCGTCGCGGAAACTGCGACCCGGAATTTGCGTCCAAAACGGGTCGCGCTTTCCCAAAGGGGGTCCTCTGGGAAAGCGCGACCCAGAATTCGGCAAAATAATGGGGCACAGTTTCCGGTTGAGCTGTCTAACGGAAACTGTGTCCCAGAATGAGCGCTCAAAACGGGGCAGGCTTTCCGCAACAACTGTCCGGCGGAAAGCCTGCCCCATTTTCTTATAGCGAGTCTCTCTGGATCAGCTGCATGTGCATCACGGAGGTGGTGGGCTCGGCACCCTTGATCATGTCGAGCGCAATGTTGGCGGCCATGTGTCCTTCTTCGCGCAGGGGCTGGCGGACGGTCGTGAGCGCGGGGACGCAGCGCGCCGCAATCTCGTGATCGTCGAAGCCGACGACAGAAACGTCCGCAGGAACGGATAGGCCTGCCTCGTTGAGCGCGGTGATGACGCCAGCCGCGATACGGTCCGATCCGCAGAGCACGCCATCGAAAGTAATCTCGCGCGCGAGGATCTGGTGCATGGCCTGATAGCCGTCTCCGCTGTTCCAGCCGGTATAGATAACGTTTGCGTCTGGGAGGTCTTCGCCCAAGACGGCGCGGTAGCCGCGCAGGCGGTCGACAACAGCGGGGTTGTCTTGCGGTCCCAACACGGCGACGATATCTTTGCGCCCGCGATCCTTCATGGCGAGTGCCGCAAAATGTCCGCCCTCTTCGTCGTCAGAGTAGACCGTCGAGAACACATCGCGATAGGGGTGGCCCTCGAGCTGGCCGCACAACACGGTGGGTACGCCCAGCTCGCGCAGCACCTCGAGCAGCTCGCTGCCTTTGTAGGGAGAGACGTCGATCACGGCGTCGAACGAGCGGCGCTCAAAGTGCTCGCGTGCGCGGTTGCGCTCATGCGTAGAAGACGCCTGCAAGATAACGGGCAGATAGGACGACTCCGACAGTTCCTCGGTAATGCCGCTCAAAAACTCGCTATAGGTGGGGTCGCTGAAGAGTTCACTCAGAGGCTCGGTCACGAGCACGGCGATGATTTCCGTGCGCCCGACAGCGAGCGCTCGGCCACGAGCGTTGGGGACAAAATTGACTTCCTTGGCCGCCGCGCGGACGCGCTTTTTGGTTTCCTCGCTAATGCGGGGCGAATCGTTGAGGGCGCGCGATGCCGTGGAGCGCGACACGCCGGCAGCTGCGGCAACCTCGGCAAGCGTAGGTGCGGTGCGAACTGGTTGTGTCATGGCGTCTCCTGGAAAATGCGGTCGATGTTGTCACTGATACGGGCTAGTGCGGATACAGCTTACTATAGTGCGCCTGAACAGCGTTCATGATATCCGGTGACCGGTGTCGTTTTGCAACCAAGCCGAAATCGAATACGTCTCGTGTGGGTGAGATATCAGCGGGCGTGGAGGTTGCCTACGAGCTTAAGAACGATGTCTTGTGCTGAGTTTCGATACTCAGGGTGACATAAGTGTTGCGATTGTACAACCGGTTGCACCGTTAACCCGGCCAAATCGACCGTTCAGCGGACAACCGGTTGCACAAGAATCACTACGATGATGAAGGAGCATCACCATGGACGCCATTAACGATTGGGAAAACCAAGCGCTCACCCACAGGAACCGCCTGGCACCCCATGCGTACTTTATGGGTTACGAGACCGCCGATCTCGCTGCAACGTACAGCCGCGAGCTGTCGCGGGGGTTTGTCCAGCTGTCCGGCTCGTGGCAGTTCCGCCTCTTTGAGGGCCCCGCTGCCGTCTCCAACGAGGAACTCTCCACGTACAAGCCCGAGTGGGATCACGTGGAGGTTCCGCACCTGTGGCAGGTGGACGGCTATGGCAACCTTGCCTACACCGACGAGGGTTTCCCGTTCCCGGTTGATCAGCCGTTCGTTCCCTCCGACGACCCCACGGGCGTCTACCAGCGCATCGTCAACCTTCCCGCCGTTCCTGCCGGCGCTCGCGAGATCATTCACTTCGACGGCATCGAGAGCTATGGCGAGCTGTACGTCAACGGTCAGTATATCGGCATGACCAAGGGTTCGCGCCTGTCTGCCGAGTTCGACGTGACCGACGCGCTCGTCGAGGGCGACAATCTGTTTGCGGTCAAGGTCCTGCAGTACAGCGATGGCAGCTACATCGAGGATCAGGACATGTGGTGGGCCTCGGGCATCTTCCGCGATGTGTACCTTATGCAGCGTCCCGCCGCGCACCTGGTCGACTTTAGGTTCCGCACGCACCGCGAGGGCGATGCCGCTCTGATCACGCTCGATACGGTGGCCGAGGGCGCTACCCGCGTTGTGTATACGCTCAGCGATGGCGAGAACGTGGTGGCTACGGGCGAGTGCGTCGACGGCCATGCCGAGTGCAGCGTGACCGATGCCCACTTCTGGAATCCCGAGGATCCCTTCCTCTATGACCTTACGTTTGAGGTCTACGACGGTGACCAGGTCAGCGAGTACGTCCCGCATCGCCAGGGTCTTGCCGAGGTGACGGTCGAGGGCAATCATATCTACCTCAACGGCACTTACTTTAAGATGCATGGCGTCAACCGCCACGATCACGACGATCACAAGGGCCGCGCCGTGGGCCTCGATCGCATGCGCCGCGACCTGGAGCTCATGAAGCAGCACAACATCAACGCAGTGCGCACCTCTCACTATGCCAATGACCCGCGCTTCTACGAGCTGTGTGATGAGTATGGCATCATGCTGGTCGCCGAGACCGATATGGAGAGCCACGGCTTCGAGAATATCGGCAACATCGCCCTGGTTACCGACGACCCGGCATGGGAGCCGGCCTACGTCGACCGTATTGAGCGCCTGGTGATGCAGGAGCGCAACCACGCGTGCATCATCATGTGGTCGCTGGGCAACGAGAGCGGCTATGGCTGCAACATCCGCGCGATGTACGCCAAGGCTCACGAGCTCGATGGTCGTCCGGTCCACTACGAGGAGGACCGCAACGCCGATACCGTCGACGTCATTTCCACGATGTACTCCCGTGTGTCGCAGATGAACGACTTTGGTGAGCATCCGTTCCCCAAGCCGCGCATCAACTGCGAGTACGGTCACTCCATGGGCAACGGCCCCGGAGGCCTGTCCGAGTATCAGGAGGTCTTCGATTGCTGGGATTGCATCCAAGGCCAGTTTATCTGGGAATGGTGCGACCACGGTCTGGCTGCTGTGACCGAGGACGGCATTGCCTACGATATGTATGGCGGCGACAACGGCGATTACCCCAACAACAGCAACTTCTGCATCGATGGCATGGTGTTCCCCTGGCAGCAGCCGAGCCCGGGCCTTACCGAGTACGGCCAGGTCATCTGCCCGGTTCGCATGGCTTATGACGCCGAGGCGGGCGAGCTGACTGTCACCAACAAGCGCTGGTTTACCACCCTCGAGGATGTTTGCCTGTCGGCGGAGACCCTGGTGGACGGCGACGTGGTCTGCCGCAAGACGCTCATGCCCGGTGCGGTTGCCCCCGGTGAGTCCGTCCAGCTTCCGCTGGTGATTCACGAGGCCGCGGTAGGCGAGACCCTGCTGACTGTGCGCGCCTACACCATGGCCGCTCACGTCTGGTGCGAGCCGATGTTCCAACTGGGCGCAAACCAGTTTGCCATCGCAAACCATCCGGCGCCGGCCATTGCGGCTCCCACTCGTCCTGAGCTTACGGTCGAGGAGACCGAGCAGGAGATTCGCATTCACTCCCTCAACGGCGAGCTGACCTTCAGCAAGGTAAACGGCACCGTGAGCGAGTGGAAGGCATCCGGCCGCGACGTCATGGCCTCTGGCCCCCAGGTTGGTTTTTGGCATCCGCTCGTCGACAACCACGCCCAGGAGTACGACTCCCTGTGGAAGGACAACTTCATCGATGTAATGCAGACGTCCACCCGCAAGGTTTCTTGGAAGCAGGACGGCAATGCGGTCGCCGTTACCGTGAGCCAACGCATTGCTCCTCCCGTCCGTGCGTTCGGCATGCGCGTCGAGCTTGTCTACACCGTGCTTCCGAGCGGTCGCGTCGACCTCAAGGTTTCCGGCGAGCCCTACGGCGATTACTCGGATATCATCCCGCGCATCGGCATCTCCTTTGAGGTCCCCGGTTGCGATCGTGCCGTCGAGTGGTATGGCCACGGCCCGGGCGAGAACTATCCGGACTCGCTGCGCGCCAACCCGGTCGGTCATTACCGCACTACGGTCGACGACATGTTCACGCCCTACGTTATGCCTCAGGACTGTGCCAACCGCGAGGGTACCCGCTGGGTTGCCCTGCGCTCTAGCCACGGTGACGGCGTGCTGGTGACGCGTCCGGCTGACGCTGCCTCCAATCCGTTCTCGTTCTCGGCATGGCCCTATAGCTGCGAGGCCATCGATAACGCCAAGCACGTCTACGACCTTGTCAAGGGCGACACGGTTACGGTCAACATCAACGACCAGCTGCTCGGCCTTGGCTCGAACTCTTGGGGTTCCGAGGTGCTCGATTCCTATCGCACCCGTTTTGAGAGCTTCAGCTTTGAGGTGTCCCTGCGACCGCTGACGTCTGCCGATTTGGCTCAGGCGCTGGCACCCATTAAGGAGGCATAAGCCATGCATGTCTTTAACTCGCGCGCCGATTTCGACGCTCAGATGAAGTCCGTCAAGAAGTGGATGCGTACCGGCCAGGCGCTCGACGGCGTTTCTGAACTGCAGCACGATGTGGCGTACTCCATCGGCGACTCGCTGGTGTACTGGTGGGTCTATGCCCGCGAGGCCGCAACCGCCGACCTGGTCGGTCACCGTCGCTACCATGCCGTGCTCGCTCCGCTCGACGGCGACCTGACCGTCGAGGTTGCCCCCAAGGCAGGCCTCACCTGCACCCGCGCTTACAGCGATATCGATGATCGCGAGCGCTTTGAGGGGGCGGGGGAGACCGTGACGATTCCCGCCGGCGGCGTTGCCGTCGTCGAAATTGACGAGGCCTACCGTGTCGTGGCCGATGCCGCGGATCCCCGCGTCGTGGTACTGCACGTGACGGTCGAAGGTTATTCCTTCCCCAACAAGTAGTATTCGTCCGCCTGGACGTTTGCTTCGCGCCGTTAAGGGGGATGGCTTTGTTGACTCCCTTTTCCCCATTCCCCTTAGCAGGTGCGCCGTCCGTGTTTGCACTTGCAGCTCGGACGGGTTTAGATGACATTTAATAGATGATTGGGAGGGCTTATGAGCTCTGAAAAACGAGGAACGATTGGTTCGTTCGCTCTGCTGGGCATGACGGTCGCCGCCGTGTTCGGTATCAAGAACATCATCAACAACAACGCGGCCATCGGCTTAGCAGCCGCGCCGTCGTTCTTCTTCGCCACGCTTTTGTACTTTGTCCCCTATACCCTGGTTACCGCCGAGTTCGTCGGCCTTAACAAGGACTCCGAGTCGGGCGTGTACGCATGGGTTAAGACCTCGATGGGTGGTCGCTGGGCGTTCCTGACGGCATTTAGCTACTGGTTCGTTAACCTGTTCTTCTTTGCGTCCGTCCTGCCCAACGTCATCATCTACGCGAGCTACGTGTTCTTTGGTGCCAACGCCGAGCTTTCGCAGCTGTGGATCACCATTATCGAGATCGTTGTCTTTGCTATCGCCACGTGGGTTTCGACCAAGGGCGCTAAGTGGATCGGCTCCATTTCCTCCTTCGGTTCGACCGCGGCTCTCGGCCTGACCGCCGTGTTCATCCTGCTGTCCCTGGCTGCTGCCTTTGGCGGCGTTGAGTTCGCTACGGCTCCTACTCCCGCTAACATGGCTCCCGACATGAGCAACTTCGCAACTGCGTGGGGCTTCTTCGGTACGCTTGCCTGGATCATCCAGGGCGTTGGCGGCGCTGAGTCTGTCGGCGTGTTCCTTAACGACCTTAAGGGTGGCGTCAAGGCCTTCGTGCGCACCGTCGTTATCGCCGGCCTGACCATCGGCCTTCTGTATGCAGGCGCTTCGCTGCTGGTTAACCTGTTCATCCCCGAGGGCGGCGTTGCCATCTCCACCGGTATCTTCGACGTATTCGGCGCTGTCTTAGCCCACTTTGGCATTCCCATGGAAGTGTCTACGCGCGCCATCGGCTTGATCCTTCTCGCCGCCACGCTGGGCTCCCTCATGATGTGGACCTCCGCTCCCATCAAGGTCTTCTTCACCGAGATCCCCAAGGGCGTCTTTGGTAGCAAGATCGTCGAGCTCAACGAGCACGGCATTCCCGCCCGCGCTGCCTGGCTGCAGTTCGCCATCGTCGTCCCCATCCTGATCATCCCGGCCCTGGGCTCCGGTAACCTCGACGACCTGCTCATGATCGTCACCAACATGACGGCTGCCACCGCTCTGCTCCCGCCGCTGCTGATCCTGCTTGCCTACTTTATGTTGCGCAAGAACTTCGACGCTGCTCCCCGTGGCTTCCGCATGGGTTCGCGCACCTTTGGCCTGGTCATTGCTGCATTCCTGCTTGTGGTCTTCTGCTTCGTGCTTATCTGCGGCACCATTCCGCTCGATCAGCCGCTGTGGCTGACGCTGGTCTACAACGTCGGCGGCGTGGTTGTCTTCCTGGGCCTTGCCGTGATGTGGTACAACCGCTACATCAACCGCCTGCGCGAAACCGATCCCGAGGCTGCCGAGAGCGAGCTGCGCCCCTCCGTCCTCGACATGATGGAGTAGCGGCTAGGATTAATCTACGGCTGTGGAATAGATCGATTCCCTTTCCTAAGGAGGGGCCTTACGAGGCCCCTCCTTTTGTTTTGGGGCATGGTTTTGGACCCCGTGGTCAAAAAATGCCAAATATGAGTAATGTTGCAAAAGAGGTGTCATATTTTTCGGCCTGCTCTGAGCGAAAATGGGCTCAAAATCAATTTATCTAACCCCCTTTGAAGGGCGTTTGACGGCTTTCAACCTCTTCGAATCGCTCAAAGTAGGCAATTTGCTCTCGATTTTGCTGCTACTAAATTGGTGACAGGGGGGTGCGGACGATTTCTTGGACCGCGCCTAGGCGTATCCAAGCTTCCTGCGGTACTCCATCGGGCTCAGCCACCCGAGGGACTTCTTGATCCGCTCCTCACGATAGTACACGAGGTAGGCCTCGAGCCTTCCCATGAAC
>DXLW01000034.1:0-55814 GCA_019414505.1 Collinsella sp. | reverse complement strand
CGCTCTTCTTCTTTCCGGACATGCCGTCCTCCGATCTCCCGGGGCCGGCCGATCCGGCCCTCAGGGTATCGGGTTCCCACATTCATCCGCACATGTGCGGATGAATGTGGGAGGTGTTCGGATAAAGTTGATAATCAAGGGATCATTTGGCAGTGCCGTTAAGCGGAAGGGGTGTTATCGGCGGCCTCCTTTTGGGTATACAATGGCTATTGGTTTGCTGCGGTGAAGGCATGTCCGCTCCGCAGCTTTTTTCTACGGTTAAAGGAGTATGTATGTCCGTTGAGGTCATGAGGTCTGTGATCGAGGCCGCCGAGGGTCGCGTGCCCGTTGACACGCTGTTTGCCAACGCACAGATTGTCGATGTGTACGGTCAGCGCGTGGCGCCCGGTAGCGTTGCCGTCAAGGATGGCGTGATCGTCGGTGTGCTCTACGATGGTCGCGACGATGCCGCCGGCACCTACGAGGCGACCGAGGTTATCGATTGCCAGGGCCGCTATCTTGCCCCCGGTTTTATTGACGGACACTTGCATATCGAGTCTTCGAACATCCGCCCTGCCGAGTATGCGCGCATGGCGGCGACGCGCGGTACCACCACCGCTATTGCCGACAGCCACGAGATCGCTAATGTTTCTGGCTTGGACGGCCTGCGCTTTATGATCGAGGACGGTCGTCGCGCTCCTATTTCCATCAAGTACATGATGCCTTCGTGCGTGCCCGCGCTGCCCGACGAGCAGGCCGGTGCCGTCATTACCGCTGCTGATATGCAGGCGTTTTTTGCCGAGCATCCGGGCGATGTCTTTGGTCTGGGCGAAATGATGAACCTGCCGGGCGTCTTTATGGCCGATCCCGAGACCTGCGCTCGTATCGACGCTGCCAACCAGACGCCGTCCAAACAGGTTGACGGTCACGCCCCGCTCGTTGCCGGCAAGGACCTCAACGCCTATGCCGCAGCAGGTATTATCGCTGACCATGAGTCGACGATTCCCGAGGAGGCGCTCGACAAGCTGTCTCGCGGCATGTACGTGATGCTGCGCGAGGGTACGTGCAGCCATGACCTGGCCAACCTGTCGCCGATGCTGCTGGAGAATCCTGCCCGTGCCCGCCGTTTCTGCTTTGCGACTGACGACCGTGCTCCCTCCGACGCGCTTGCGACCGGCATGATCGATAACGCCTGCCGCGTGGCGATTGAGGCCGGTATCGACCCCGTGGTCGCTATCTCTATGGCGTCCCTGTCCACGGCCGAGGCGTTTGGCCTGGACCACGGTTGCCGCGACCCGCACGAGCTGCGTGGCGCCATCGCCCCGGGCAAGCGTGCCGACCTGCTGGTGCTCAATGACCTGACGTTTGCCACGGCTCCGCATCGCGTATATGCCGCCGGTGCCCTGGTGGCGCAGGACGGTACCTTTGTGGGCGAGATTGCACCCGAGATGGCCGAGGTTGCGGCCCTTGCCGATGAGCTGCGCGCCTCCGTTAAGCTGCCGAAGCTTTCGCTCGACGTATTCGACTATGCCTTTAAGCCGGGCGAGGCCGTGATTGACGTGGTGCCGGGTAAGGCCATCACGGGTATGGCTCGCCCCGAGAGCGCCGAGGGCCTGCGTCGCATTATGCTGATCGAGCGCCATGGCCGCGGCGTGTCGTTGCAGGCCGAGGGCGCCGACGGCGATGGCCCCGCTGGCCTGGGCCTGGTCGGCAAGCATATCGGTCGCGGCTGGGTGCGTGGCTTCACCATCACAGGCGGTGCCATCGCCTCGACGATCGGTCACGACTCGCACAACGTATGCGTGGTGGGCGACAATGCCGCCGATATGATGGCTGCCGTCGAGGCCGTGGGCCAGGGCGGTCACGTACTGGTGCGCAACGGCGAGGTCGTGGCGCGCATCCCGCTGGCGCTCGGCGGCCTGATGAGCGAAGGCACGGCCGAGGATGTCGCCGCGCAGCACGACGACTTTATGGTCAAGGCGCGCGCCATGGGCATCGAGCCGCCGCTCGACCCCATCATGGGCATCATCTTCCTGCCCCTGCCGGTTATCCCGACGCTCCGCATCCGCCCCGAGGGCATGTTCGACGTCACAACCTTCACCTACGCCGACTAGTCATCGGGGACGTTCTTAAACGTCTAGTCGCCTGCGACACTCTTTGACGTGTTGCCTGACGCTGCGACCGTGGGACCTCTGACGCGCGTGAGCTATTTGCTAGGTCCTTGTAACGTTTGCGCCCGCGGAGTCTTACCTGAGCTCCCTTTGGGTACGTTGGAATTGGATACACGTTCGATTCCAACAAGCCCGAAGGGAGCTTTTCCATGTTTAAACTGATTGCATCCGATATGGACGGCACGTTGCTTGACGAAAACAGCCAGGTGCCTCCCGAGACCTACGAACTGATTCTGGCGCTACACGAGCATGGCGTGCATTTTGCCGCATCGTCAGGTCGCCGCTACGATCGCCTGTGCGAGTTCTTTGCGCCCGTTCGCGACAAGATGGACTTTGTCGCCGCTAACGGTGCCCAGGTCTACGCCGACGGCAAAATGGTAGACCGTGAGGTGTATTCGCACCTGGCGATTCGAAAGCTCGCCCAAGCAGTCGCGACGTTTCCCAATCTGCATCTTGCGCTCTTTGACCGAACCAAGTCCTTCCTGCTCGATGACGAGTGCAAGTTCGTGCGTGAGGTCGATAAGGACCTTCCCAATGCCGAGCGTATTTGGGAGCTGCCCGATCCCAGCGTAAATATCATCAAGGCGAGTATCTTTTGCGATGACGGTGTCGTTATGGACAGCGCCTACGTGCTACAGCGCGAACTTGGTCAGCTCTTTACTTTTGCGCCTTCGGGCAACGCGTGGATCGATGCTATGCAGCCCGGTGTGTCGAAGGCCTCGGGCATCGCGCAGCTCGCGGAACACTACGGCATTGGACGCGACGAGGTCATGGCGTTTGGCGACTCGATGAACGACTACGAGATCATTCGCTTTGTCGGCACGGGCTGCGCGATGGAAAACGCGCGCCCCGCGCTCAAAGCGGTTGCCGATCGCGTCGTAGGCTGCAACCGCGACCACGCCGTTCAGCAGGAGCTCCGTCGCGTGCTGGAGAGTCTCGCCTAATTCGGCAGATGGAGACGTTCCTTTTCTGTCGGCAGCCGGGGACAGTCTTTGCGGCGCCCCGCGAGGAGTGTCCCCAACGACTACTTAGCTACCCTGCCGGGTTGATGCTGCTAGGCGAGGGCGGCCATGATGGTGCGGGCGACGCCGTCGTGGTCGTTGTCGTATTCGGTGATGGCGTCGGCGGCCTCGTGGTCTTCGGGTTCGCCGTTGATCATGGCCATGCCGTGGCCCGCTGTCTGCAGCATGGGGATGTCGTTGATGTTGTCGCCGAACGCCCAAGCGTCGGCGAGACGCTCGCCCAGGTGCTCGCATAGCCACGTGAGGGCCGTTCCCTTGGTGGCGCCCTCGCCCATGACCTCGATATTCATGGCGTACGAACGCGTGACCTCAATGCCTCCGAGCGTGTCGAGCTCCGACGCGATGGCGTCGCGATCGGCCGGGTCGTGCCAGTACATGGCGATGCGTTCGAGCGTCTCGACCTCGTCGATCTTGCTGTCGATATCCATGTCGATCGGTGTTCGTGTGCGCTTGAGCGAGGCTGCGATATGGGGGTCGCCGCCGCAGAATTCGTCCAAGCGCGTGTAGAGCGAGCGGGGGAGGAAGCACTGCGCATCCGCGAAGATATCGAAGGTCACATCGTGGCCGGCGGCGATGCGATGGATGCGATGGGCGATGCCGCAATCGAGCGGACGGCTCAATATGCGCGTGGCGTGTGAGGCGTCGGTGGGCACGTCGTCGTCGAGCTGCCAGACGCTGGCACCGTTGGCACAGACGGCATAGTGCACGGCGGGATGGGCGAGGATGGGCTCAAAGATGCCCGACAGCGGACGTCCCGTGCAAGGCACAAATTCAATCCCGCGTCGAGCGAGCTCGTCGAGCATCGTCCAGGTGGCATCGCTCATCTGCTTATCGCTCGTCAACAGCGTTCCATCCATATCGGAAAACACAATCATTTGATGCAGCCCTTTCTGCTGGCATAAAAAGCGTGGCCGAGGGCGGTGATGCCCTGGCCACGCTCGAGTTCTATAACGGTCCGCGTTCTAGCGGTCGGCGAGCGGCTTGTATTCTAGCGGCTCGATCACCGGACGGTATGCCGGGCGGATGATGCGATGCGCGCAGAAGAGCTCTTCCATGCGGTGTGCCGACCAGCCGGCCATGCGGGCGACGGCGAACAGCGGCGTAAAAAGCGTCTCGGGCACGCCGAGCATTTTGTAAATAAAGCCCGTGTACAGGTCGATGTTGGCGCAGATGGGCTTGGTCATGCCGTGGTCGCGCATCACCTGCGGTGCCAGGCGCTCGATGCGCTCGATCAGAGCGAATTCCTCGCCCAGATCTTTCTTGGCAGCGAGCGAACGTGCGTAACGACGGCAGACCTCGGCGCGCGGGTCGCTGAGCGTGTAGACGGCGTGGCCCATGCCGTAGATGAGACCCGTGCCGTCGAAGGCCTGCTTGTCGAGAATCTTGCCCAGGTAGGCTGCGACCTCGTCCTCGTCCTCCCAATTGGAGACATGCGCACGAATGTCCTCGTGCATGGACACGACCTTGGCGTTGGCGCCGCCGTGGCGCGGGCCCTTGAGCGAGCCGATAGCCGCGGCGTAGGCGGAATACGGGTCGGTGGCCGAGGAGGACAGGACGCGGCAGGCAAACGTGGAGTTGTTGCCGCCGCCGTGCTCGGCATGCAACATGAGCATCACGTCGAGCAGCATCGCCTCATCGTGAGTGAACGCCATGCCGCCGCGTAGGACCTGCAGAATGGTCTCGGCGGTGGAGAGACCGGGCGTGGGATGCGGTACATGAACCTCGGAGCCGCGGCGCTTGGCGACCGAGGCCATATGCGCGAAGGCGGCGATGCGGGGGAGACGGGCGAGCATGGAGATGGCGACATCGATTTCGTGCTCGGGTGTAATGGCGTCGGGCTCGGCGTCGAAGGCGTAGAGCAGCAGCACGGCGCGCTGAAGCACATTCATGATGCTCGACGACACCGTGGTCATGGGGAACTCGCGGACGTATTCGTCGCTCAGGTGCCTAAAAGCACCCAGACGTCCGCAAAAACCGTCAAGCTCTTCCTTGGTGGGCAGAGAGCCCGTAATGAGCAGATAGGCGACCTCTTCGTAGCCGTAGCGGTTCTCGGCCTGGGCGTTGTTGACCAGATCCTCGATGCTGTAGCCACGAAGCGTGAGTTTGCCCTGATCGGGCACGACCTTACCGTCGACCTTGTTGTAGCCGTGCACATCCGAGATGCGAGTGAGGCCCGCGACCACGCCCGAGCCGTCGGCATTGCGCAGGCCGCGCTTGACATTGTGCTCAACAAATAGGCCCTCGTCATAAGGGTCAGTCGGCAGGCCATAGTAGAGATTTTCGCTTTCGGGCGAAATCTGGCGGCTCGCTTCGTAATCCAAGACCAGGCGGCTCAGGTGGTCGTCGAAGCGGTAATAGATTTTCTTGGCGTCGTAGGCCATGCGCGCTCCTCTCCGGGCCGCATCGGGGTGACTTGCATGGGCATGCGCGCGTCAGGCTATCCCCAGCGGCTTGCTCGCTACAGGCGGTACATAAAGTTGAAGACGTCCTCGCGCTGGATGGACACGTTGACGCCCGAAAGCTCGCCGGCCTCGGCCAGCGCCTTCTGCAGCTCGGCGAAGTCGAGCTTGGACTCGGCGGTATCGGCCAGCATGGTCATGGTGAAGATGTCCTCGATAATGGACTGCGTGATGTCGCGGATGTCGACGTTGGCCTCGCCTAGGACACGGGTGACGCCGGCGACGATGCCGGGGCGGTTCTTGCCAAGGACGGTGATGACGATACGGGAGGACGAGATCTCGGCCATGGGAAACCCTTTCGCGTGATTGCGGCGCGCGCGGGGCGCTCCGCTACGGTACAGTGTTCATCATTGTACCTGTCTGGCGCAAAAAAGGGCACCTTTGCTGCGGCGTTACACGTCTGCAACATGGGAGAAGGGGCAAAGGCGCCCGTTTGCCGCGATTCGTCGTGTCGTCTGCCGTGCCTTGGGCGCGATGCACAACGCAAAGACCGTGAACCTTTTGTGGGACGCTCGACGCCGTGGTACCATAGCCGAGTTTGTTGTCTTGGTCGGAAACCAAGACGCCTTATGCGCTGATCGGTAACCAGCGCCTGACCAATAAGGAGTCCTACCATGAAGCAGGGTATCCATCCCCAGTATGTCGAGTGCACGGTGACGTGCTCCTGCGGCAACACCTTCAAGACGCACGCTACCGTGTCCGAGATGAAGGTCGAGCTTTGCAACGAGTGCCACCCGTTCTACACCGGCCAGCAGAAGTTCGTCGACACCGGTGGACGCGTCCAGCGCTTCGCCGACAAGTTCGGTGGCGCCGCTGCCGCTCAGCTCAAGAAGGCCGAGGAGGCCAAGGCTGCCAAGGCCGCCAAGGCTGCTGAGGCCGAGGCCGCTCGCAAGGCCGCCGCTGAGGCTAAGGCTGCCGAGAAGGCTAAGCGTGCCGCTAAGTTTGCCGAGGAGGCTGCCAAGCAGGCCGCCGAGGCTCCCGCAGAGGCTCCCGTCGAGGAGGCCGCTGCCGAGGCCGAGACCACCGAGGCTGCTGAGTAAATAGCTCGCCGCGGAAACACTCGCATTCATGGCATAAGGGCCGCGCATCCATTTGGGTGCGCGGCCCTTTTCTTTTTATTGGTGCAAGCTAACCCGTCCCCATTGCACCAGGTTGGTGCGAATGGGACAGGTTGATTTGCACCAAATGGCAGAGAGGCAGCGTTTTCCCAGATAAAAGCTGCCAAAATAAACCAGTCCCTTTTTGGCAGGCTGTCGTAGTTATTACGTGGTCGAGCGTGTCGACCGCATAGGCGGCGCCTTGTTTGGCTAAAGTACAAATATCTGTGTTTAACTCGTCCAAGGTTTCATGCCGCGGGCGATGGCCAAAAAGGAAAACCACATGGGATTCATGTCAAAGCTGCTGTCCTTTGGATCCGATAAGGACCTGAAGCGCTACTACAAGATCGTCGACAAGATCAACGGTCTTGAGCCCCAGTTTGAGAAGATGGCCGAGGAGGAGCTCCGCGCCCAGACCGATAAGTTCCGTGAGCGCTACGCCAACGGCGAGTCGCTCGACGACATGCTCCCCGAGGCCTTTGCCACCGTGCGCGAAGCTTCCAAGCGCACCATGGGCATGCGTCACTTTGATGTACAGCTCATCGGCGCCATGGCGCTGCACGAGGGCCACATCGCCGAGATGAAGACCGGCGAAGGCAAGACCCTCGTCTCCACGCTGGCCGGCTATCTCAACGCTATCGCCGGTAAGGGCGTGCACGTCGTCACCGTCAACGACTACCTGGCCAAGCGCGACTCCGAGTGGATGGGTCGCATCTACAAGTATCTGGGCATGACCGTCGGTCTGCTGCAGAACAACATGCCGCTCGAGCTGAAGCGCCCAGCCTACCAGGCCGACGTCACGTACGGCACCAACTCCGAGTTCGGTTTCGATTATCTGCGCGACAACATGGTTACCCGCCCCGAGCAGCGTGTTCAGCGCGGCCACAGCTACGCCATCGTCGACGAGGTCGACTCCATCCTGATCGACGAGGCCAGAACGCCGCTCATCATCTCGGGCGCCGGCACCAAGTCCGCCAGCACTTACAAGGACTTCGCGCGCGCCGTGCGCGGCCTTGAGCGCGGTGAGGACGTCTCGCACGACATGCTCACCGCCACCGAGGACGTGGAGCCCACGGGCGACTTCGTCATGGACGAGGCCAAGCACACCATCGCCGCCACCGAGCGCGGTCTTAAGAAGATTGAGCGCCGCCTGGGTATCGATGACATCTATGCCGATCTCTCCGGCCAGCTGGTCAACCACCTGCAGCAGGCGCTGAAGGCCCAGTACATGTTCCACCGCGACAAGCAGTACGTGGTCACCAACGGCGAGGTCAAGATCGTCGACGAGTTCACCGGTCGTATCATGGAGGGTCGCCGCTATTCCGAGGGCCTGCACCAGGCCATCGAGGCCAAAGAGGGCGTGCTCGTGCGCGAGGAGAACCAGACCCTTGCCACCATCACCCTGCAGAACTACTTCCGCCTGTATGACAAGCTCTCCGGCATGACCGGTACGGCGCTCACCGAGGACGCCGAGTTCCGCGAGATCTACAAGCTGCCCGTCGAGGTCATTCCCCCCAACAAGCCCGTGCAGCGTGTTGACCACGAGGACCTGGTCTACCGCACCATCCAGGCCAAGTACAACGCCGTTGCCGACGACGTTGAGCGTCGTCACGCCAAGGGTCAGCCGGTCCTGGTGGGCACCGTCTCCATCGAGAGCTCCGAGAAACTGTCCGCCGCCCTCACTAAGCGCGGTATCGCGCACGAGGTCCTCAACGCCAAGCACCACGAGCGCGAGGCCCATATCGTGGCCCAGGCTGGTCGCTATGGCGCCGTGACCATCGCTACCAACATGGCCGGCCGTGGTACCGACATCCTGCTGGGCGGCAACCCCGACGAGCTGGTACGCGAGCGCCTGGAGTACGAGGGCCTGACCATGGAGGACGTGACGCCCGAGCAGCTCGAGCAGTTTAACGCCGAGGCCAAGGAGACCTGCAAGGCCGAGCGCGAGCGCGTGCTTGCCGCCGGCGGCCTGACCGTTATCGGCACCGAGCGCCATGAGTCCCGCCGTATCGACAACCAGCTGCGTGGCCGTTCCGGTCGTCAGGGCGATCCGGGCGAGACCCAGTTCTACCTGTCGCTCGAGGATGACCTCATGCGCCTGTTCGGCGGCGACAGGATGGACCGCGTCTCCAAGATGATGGTCACGGCCGACATGGGCGACGACATGCCCATCCAGCACAAGATCATTTCCAAGGCCGTCGAGAATGCCCAGCACAAGGTCGAGAGCATCAACTTCTCCATGCGTAAGAGCGTTCTTGAGTACGACGACGTCATGAACAAGCAGCGCCAGGTCATCTACGCCGAGCGCAACAAGATTCTGGACGGCAAGGACCTGACCGACCACATCACCGAGGTCATGCACGATACCGTGTACCGCTGTGTTCAGGAGTTCTGCACCAAGGACAGCCACGAGGGCGAGCGCGATCTTGAGGGTCTGCGCAAATGGGTCGTCGAGCTGACCGGGCATATCGATACCCCTCAGTTCCCCGACGAGGACTTTGAGGCCCTGGCCGCCGATGTCTTGGCTTATGTTGAGAAGTGCTACAACATGAAGGCCGAGCGTCTGGGCGAGGACCTGATGCGCGAGCTCAATACCCAGGTCATGCTGCGCGTCATCGATACGCGTTGGATGAACTACCTGCAGGAAATGGACTACCTCAAGACCGGTATCGGCCTGCGCGGCTTTGGCCAGCGCGACCCGCTGGTTGAGTACAAGACCGAGGCCTACGGTGCGTTCCAGATACTCGTCGATACCATGTACGAGGATTACCTGCGCACTGTTCTGCGCATTGAGCTCAAAGCTGCCCCGCAGGCTGTGGAGCACAAGGAGGACCCCGCCCTTAAGGGTGCGCGCTTCTCTGGTCCCGCCGAGGTCGATGGCGACAACAGCGATTCGGTACTGCGCAAGCAGGCTCAGGTGCAGGCCCGCACCGCCGTCCAGGGTGGTCCGGCTGCCGTTAACAACGGTGGCAAGGTGACGACCTACCGCAAGTCCGAGAGCGATGACCCCTATGTCAACGTGGGCCGCAACGACCTGTGCCCTTGCGGTAGCGGTAAGAAGTTTAAGTACTGCCACGGCAGGAATCGTTAATGGCCGAGACTCTAGAGGTAACTCCCGCCGAGTTGGACGCGTTTGCGGACCGACTCGGCGAGGTCGAGTCGTATCTCCATTTGGACGAGAAGCGCACCCGCGTGGCGGAGCTCGAGGCCAAAAGCGTCGCCCCGGGCTTTTGGGACGATGCCGATGCCGCTCGCGCCACGATGGAGGAGATTGCACGCGCCAAGGAGGACATCGCCGCCGTGGATACGGCGCGCGGTGAGCTTTCCGATGCTCGCGCCGCGCTGGAGCTTGCCGAGGAAATGGGCGCTGACCCCGATGCTGCCGCGCTGCGTGAGGAGGCTGCCGCCACGGCGGAGCGCCTTTCCCGCGCCATCGACGAGCTTGAGCTTGCGAGCTGGTTTACCGGGGAGTTCGACCATGGCGACGCGATTGTGACCATCAAGCCCGGGCAGGGCGGTTTGGAGGCCCAGGACTGGACCTTCATGCTCTTTAAGATGTACATGAAGTACTGCCAGCGCCGCGGTTGGAAGGTCACCATCAACGATTGCCCCGCGGCCGAGGTTATCGGCATCGATCGCGCGACCTTTACCGTCGAAGGCAAGGATGCCTTTGGCATGCTTCGTGCCGAGGCCGGTGTTCACCGCCTGGTGCGCATTAGCCCCACCGACGACAAGAAGCGCCGCCAGACTACGTTTGCCGGCGTCGAGGTCATTCCGGTACTGCCCGACGATATCGATATCGAGATTAGTCCCGATGACATTCGCGTCGACGTGTACCATGCAAGCGGCCCGGGCGGCCAGGGTGTCAACACCACCGACTCCGCCGTGCGCGTGACGCATTTCCCCAGCGGTATCGTGGTCACGTGTCAAAACGAGCGCAGCCAGATTCAAAACAAGGCCGCGTGCATGCAGATTCTCAAGGCGCGCCTGTACGAGATTGAGCTCGAAAAGCGCGCCGAGGCCCTGGATGAGATTCGCGGACCCAAGACCACAATTGGTTTTGGCAACCAGATCCGCAGCTACGTGCTCTACCCGTACCAGATGGTTAAGGACCTGCGCACGGGCGTGGAGACCAGCAACGTCGAGGCAGTTCTTGACGACGGCGACCTGGATCCGTTTGTGATTGGCTATCACCGTTGGGCTACCGGCAACGCTGACGCGGAGGCCCCGTCTGCCTAAACCGCTCGGTTTATGTGGAAATGGATCAAGGCCTTCCGAGCAGGACGGTTTTGTATCCAGAACAAACCCTGCACAGGGGTGGTTTTTGTTTGGCGAATCGGTAGAATCGAATACATGAAGAAGTTCAAAGCGCATCCGATGGGGTGCGCTTTTTTGAGGGAGGCAGCATGGCATATCGTCTGGACATCAAGCACATTCTTTCGATGAACTTCTTTCACGATCTACCCCAGATCATGTTGGGGTGCGCCTTGGCCGCCATCGCGACCGACCTGTTTTTGATTCCCAACGGTCTTGCAGCCGGTGGCGTTACGGGCCTTGCGACGATTATCCAGGCAGTCGGCGCAGCGCGAGGCGTGTCGCTTCCTGTCGGTATCCAGACCATCGTGATGAATGCCTTGCTGCTGCTGATCGTTATGCGCGAGGGCGGCATGTTCTATGTAGTGCAGACGGCGACGGGCTTTGTGCTGCTGGGCTTCTTTACCGATCTGTTTGCCCCGTTTGTAGCGCCTTTGGCACATGCGGACCTGATGCTTCCCGCTATGTGGGGCGGCATTATCACGGGCATTGGTTACGGCATGGTGTTGCGCGCCGGCGCCAACACCGGCGGCTCGGACACGATTGGCCAAATCATCTCGCGTAACACCTCGCTGCCGGTGGGCTCGACCGTCATGGCAATCGACGTTGCCGTATGTGCGGCATCTGCTCCGGTATTCTCGCTCGAAAATGCTCTATACGCAGGACTTTCGATGGTGATTAGCGGCTATGTGATCGATGCTGTGGTCGATGGCGGCAATAAGCGTCGTATGGTGCTCATCATCTCGGACAATTTTCCCGATATCGCGGCCGACATCATGTATGGTCTGGGCCGCGGCTGCACCAAATTAAAGGCGACCGGTATGTATTCGGGCGTCGAGAAGCCGGTGATCATGGTGATCGTTAGCCGTCGAGAGCTCAACACCCTCAAAACGATCGTGCGCGAGCGCGATCCTCACGCCATTGTGACGGTCGCCGACGTTACGGAAGCTTTCGGTGAGGGTTTCAAGGACATTAACGCGTAGGCTGAATTTCGGTTTGCGGATCATTTTTGTGCCGGGGCGAGAGGTAGCCACCGCATCCAAAAGACGTTCACATTGATAAACCGTTTCATCAGCGGTTCTGCCTGCTAAATTGTTCAAATAATGATAAAAACTCTGGTAAAGCCATCGGTTTCCAGCATAATGAATGACGTACGTGCATTGCGGCTGTGTTGGGATTACCTTCGGTGCCGTGCGCATCTTGTCTTAAGAGGATGAAAGGAAGGCACAATGAGCGACGAAGAGCTCAAAAAGGTTGCCAACGAGGTAAGGAAGGGCATCGTCACCGGCGTGCACGCTGCCAAGTCTGGCCATCCGGGCGGTTCGCTCGGCGCTGCCGACATCATGACCTATTTGTACTTTGAGGAAATGAACGTCGACCCGGCCGATCCCCGCAAGGCCGATCGCGACCGCTTTGTGCTTTCCAAGGGCCATTGCGCTCCGGGCCTGTACGCCGTGCTCGCCGAGCGCGGGTTCTTCCCCAAGGAGGATCTCGAGACGCTGCGCCACATCGGCAGCCACCTGCAGGGTCACCCCAACATGAACGACACCCCGGGCGTCGACATGTCCACCGGTTCGCTCGGCCAGGGCATCTCCGCCGCCGTGGGCATGGCCGTTGCCGCTAAGCACTGGGGCGATACTTACCGCACGTACGCCCTGCTGGGCGATGGCGAGAGCGAGGAAGGCCAGGTCTGGGAGGCCGCCATGTTTGCCGGCAACCAGCAGCTCGACAACCTCTGCGTGATCGTCGACCACAACGGTCTGCAGATCGATGGCCCCGTCGAGGAGGTCAACGACCCCATGCCGCTGGCAGACAAGTTCCGCGCCTTTAAGTTCCACGTAGTGGAGCTTGCCGACGGCAACGACTTCGATCAGATCCGCGCCGCCTTTGCCGAGGCCCGCTCCACCAAGGGTCAGCCGACCGCCATTATCGCCGAGACCACAAAGGGCAAGGGCGTCTCCTTTATGGAGAACCAGGTGGGTTGGCACGGTAAGGCCCCCAACGATGAACAGTTTGAGCAGGCCATGGCAGAGCTCACGGCCGCCGGAGAGGAGCTCTAGGATGGCAGATGTCAAGAAAATCGCCACGCGCGTAAGCTACGGCGAGGCCCTCGTCGAGCTCGCCAACGAGCACGATGACTTTGTGGTCCTCGACGCCGACCTGGCCGCCGCCACGCAGACCGGCAAGTTCAAGGCAGCCCGCCCCGACCGCTTTTTCGATGTGGGCATTGCCGAGAGCAACCTGATGGGTGTTGCCGCCGGTATCGCAACCACCGGCCGCGTTGCCTTCGCGAGCACCTTTGCCATGTTTGCCGCCGGCCGCGCCTTTGAGCAGGTCCGCAATTCCATCGGTTACCCGCACCTCAACGTCAAGATCGGCGCCACACACGCCGGTATCTCGGTGGGCGAGGATGGCGCCACGCATCAGTGCTGCGAGGATATCGCCCTTATGCGCGTTATCCCCGGCATGACCGTGATCGTTCCCGCTGACGACGTAGAGGCCCGCGCCGTGACGCGCGCCGCCTACGAGTGCGACGGCCCTGTGTACATGCGCTTTGCCCGTCTGGCCTCGCCGGTCATTAATGACCCCGAGACCTACAAGTTTGAACTGGGCAAGGGCATCATCATGCGCGAGGGCGCCGACGTTACCATCATTGCCTGCGGCCTGATGGTCGGCGAGGCCCTCGAGGCTGCCGAGCAGCTTGCTGCCGAGGGTATCGACGCCGAGGTCATCAACATGCACACCATTAAGCCCATCGACTCCGACCTGATCGTCAAGAGCGCCACCAAGACCGGCCACGTCGTGACCGTCGAGGAGCACTCCGTGATCGGTGGCCTGGGCAGCGCCGTTGCCGATGTCCTGTGCGAGCAGTGCCCGACGCCGCTCAAGAAGATCGGCGTCAACGACACGTTCGGCGAGTCCGGCCCGGGTGCCGAGCTCCTGCACAAGTACGGCCTGGACGCCGCCAACACCGTGGCGACCACCAAGGAGTTCTTGGCATAAGGCAAGGCGGATCTCAAGGACTGCTTCGCCAGTACTATGGAAACCCGGCAGGGGCGCTCTCTTGGAGGGCGCCCCTGTTTCAGTTGCGGTGAAATAAGGACTGTTTTGCCAGCCTAAAGGCTCAATTAATCCGCATTTCACCGCAACTTCCGAAGGCGTTCCCGCTTGTGCTGGCTCCATCGCGACGATTGATTGCGGCTTGGCACAGTGCAGCGACATCGGGGGCATCGCTGCCTCTGTATGTCATGGCGAGCAAAGCGGCATCATAGATTTCATCATTGGTCACATCGGCGGCATCAATGGGGCAGAAGGCGAGAATCGAATCCTGTTCTGCAAGCTCGGCCAGATCGATCGTTTCACCCATGGCAAAGGCATCATCGAGGACGAGTGTGGCACTCGTGCATGGAATTTGATAGATGGTGCCATCCGCCGCGATAGGGGAACCTGCTGCCTCGAGCGTGTAGACACCTTGTATGAGATTGATGCCAGAGCCATCGGAGGCGACGAACTCAATCCTGTCGACCGTTATTCCGTCGATGGACTTGCCCGTAATATGTATCGGAACGCGCGATGCCCCGTTATCGGTGTCCCAGCCCGCAGCCGCGACATCCAGCACAATGGCGTGCTCCGAATGGGCGGATACGAAGTGCGACAACACCTGCCGCAGATGAAGGCCCATACAGCTACCGCCGACAATGCCAATTACCAGCATGCAGGTAAGGATGACCGCAACGTGGTTCCGAGGCTTTACCCGAAGCTCAGAATCAGCAGAGATGCCATTGACGGCAGCCCCGCACGCTGTGCAGTACCTCACGCCATCGCGTAACTCAGCTCCACAATAAGGACAATTCATACTGGCCCCCACAACCATAGGCGTTCCCATCGAGGCCACTGTAAATCGACAATCCAAATCCAAGTTGCGCAACAATCAAATCAAGCCCACATCAAGAAAAAGCCTCCTTTGGGATAAGGGTCCATCCCAGCCAAGTACAATTCAGCCCTCAAGCATAGCGCTGCTGCACCCAAGTAAAACGCGGCGACCCCTTAGTTACCGCAGGCCGGGCGCAGGGTTACCTCCCAAATCTTTCCGCAGGACGGAGGAGCTCCCGCCGCACGTAGTGCGCAGCGGGAGCTCCGACATGTCCGAGGACGATTTGGGAGGTAACCCTGCGCCCGGCCGGTGAGACCAAACCCCGCCATGCTTCTTATGTGCAGCAAAGCTAATGCTGCTAAAATACAAAGCGCTCATGTAGTTTAAACGCACGACGATAAGGAGCACCAGTGGGTAACCACTTCCGTACCTCCGGTGCGGGCGATGACGCCCCCAAGACGCAGCCAGGCGCCGCGGGCACTCGTTTCGCCACCCCGGATTCAGAGGATCAGCTGTTTAGTCCGATCCCCGCACAGCCGGCAGATCAGGCACAGCCGGCATCAGATCCCTTTGCCTACAATCCCACCAATGATGTCGAGCTTTCCGAGGCCGCGGGTTTTGAGCCCGTGCAGAAGGTGACCGCTCGCGTGGATCAGCCCCAGGCGGACGCTGTCGCGCCGCAACCTGTCATGGCCGGTATTCCCGACCCCATGGCTCCTGCGACTCCGGCGCCACAGCCTGCGCAGTCCGGTCTTTTTGCCGGTATTCCCGATCCTACGCAGCCCGCGGCTCCCGTAGTCGAGAGCGATCAGGCCGCCGAGGTCGCAAGCCTCGACAATGCGCTCAACAACCCCGACTTTACGTCGGTGTTTGCGCCCATCGATCCGCAGGCCAGCCGCAAGAAGATGGCCAAGCAGGCCGGTGTCGAGCCCGTCATCCTCATGGAGCACGTCACCAAAATCTACCCGGCACAGCCCAACAAGCCCGCGCTCGACGACATCAACATCGAGATCTATCCTGGTGAGTTTGTCTTCCTGGTCGGTCACTCCGGCTCGGGTAAGACCACGCTGCTTTCGACGCTCAACCGCGACGTCAAGCCGACGAGCGGCCGCATTTTGGTCGCCGGCCAGGACCTCATGAAGATCAAGAACCGCAAAGTTCCGTTCTTGCGTCGCCAGATCGGTGCCGTGTTCCAGGACTTTAAGCTCCTGCCGCAGAAGACCGCCTACGAAAACGTGGCGTTTGCCCTGCAGTGCATCGGCAAGCCCAAGGGCGTCATTCGCAGCCAGGTGCCCGAGGTGCTTCGCCTGGTCGGTCTGGCCGATCAGATGGACTCTCTGCCCGATCAGCTGTCCGGTGGCGAGCAGCAGCGTGTCGCCGTTGCCCGCGCTATGGTCAACCGTCCGCCGCTGCTTATCTGCGACGAGCCCACGGGCAACCTCGACCCCGCGATTTCGCTGGGCATCATGAAGCTGCTCGAGCGCATTAACCGTACCGGCACCACCGTGATCGTCGCCACGCACGACCGCGAGATGGTCGATAGCATGCACCGTCGCGTGATCGCCCTCGAGGGCGGCCACGTAATCCGCGACCAGGAGAGGGGAGGTTACGGCAACTATGGCACCAACTAACGTGGGCTATTCGCTCAAAGAGGCTATCAGCCACTTCTTCCGTAACTGGACCACCTCGCTCGGCGCCGTCATCACGATCTTCCTTTCGCTGTTTATCATCGGCCTGTTCATTATGGGTTCCGCGATGCTGAACTCCGTGATCGGTACCGTCGAGGATCAGGTTGTCATCAATGCCTTTATTAGCGATGACGCCGATCAGGCAGACGTCCAGGCCTTTGAGGCCGAGCTCAAGACGTGGAGCAACGTCAAGTCCGTGACCTATAAGGACAAGGACGACGCGCTGGCCGAGTACACGAGCAAGATGTCGGGCAACGCCGACGCCACCATGAGCGCGCTCGACGGCCAGAATCCGCTGCCCGCCTCGTTTGCGATTGAGATGGACGATCCGTCTCAGGTCGAGAGCACTGCCAAGAAGCTCAAGAAGAACGCCGACTTCCAAAAGATCGCGGACGACGGCGACGTCAACGCGAGCGTGCTGTATGGCCAGGAGGAAGTGAGCCGCCTGTTCCAGGTGACCAACTACATCCGTATCGCCGCCGTGGTGCTCGTCGGCCTGCTGACCTTTATCGCGTTCATCTTTATCAACAACACGATTCGCCTGTCCATCACGGCGCGTCGTCGCGAGATTGCGATTATGCGCCTGGTGGGCGCCAGCAACGGCTTCATTCGCGGGCCGTTCATTACCGAGGGCGTGCTTCAGGCCATTCTGGGCTCGCTGCTTTCCATCGGTGTTTTGGAGCTGCTGCGCAATCTGATGGTTCCTCGCCTGCAGGAGAGTGTCGGCTGGATGTCGTTTGCGCTGCCGATGCAGTACTATCTGGTGACCTACGCCGCACTGATTCTTGTCGGCGTGATCATCGGCCTCTTTGGCTCTGCCATCGCCATGCGCCGTTATCTGCGCGTGTAAGCGCTGCGGATATGCCGTCTGCAACGGGTCGTCCCTTTCCGGGGGCGGCCCGTTTTTTGATCCCCTGGGGACGGAGGAAAACGGATCACTTAGGGGGTCGGTCGATTCGAGTGATCCGCGATCCTGCTGTCCCCTAGGGATCATTTGGGTAGACTCTTGGGGTGTAAACGGCTATCGATAGTAAGGAGGCGCCATGGGGCGCAATAACAAACATAAGCGTAGCGCACGCAATAAACGCGGGCCGGTGCGCAGCGATCGTCGCCCGAGCATGACTGGCCGCGTGCAGCTCCATGAGCACAGCGCTTATGTCGTGACCGACAACGGCGATTACAAGGTCATGGGTCGCGGTAAGCGTGAGATTATGGACGGCGATACCGTGGCCGTAAGCATCAAGGCGGGACCGCGTGGGGATCGTCGTGCCGTGATTGAGGGCGTCATCGAGCGTGCCGCCATCAGCGTGGTGGGTACGTATCAGACGGCCGGCCCGCTTGGTGTGATCGAGCCGCTCGATTCTCGCCTTAAGGCCGATTTCTTTATTTTGCCCGAGGACACTTCAGCGGAGCGCCTGGGTGTTCATCCTGGCGATGCCGTCGTCGCGCGCATTCTGACCTACCCGACGCGCTTAGAGTCAGGCACGGTGACTCTTGAGCGCCGTATCGGCGGTGACGATGCGCCCGATCTGGGCGTCCAATATGTTATGGCGCGCTATGGCTATACCGACAGCTACCCCGAGGCGGCGCTGGCAGAGGCAGAGGCGCTTTCGCTCGATGTGGCTGCAGCGCTTAAAGACCCGCTTCGCCGTGACCTGCGCGATCGCTTTGTCATCACCATCGACCCGGTTGATGCGCGCGACTTTGACGATGCCATCTCGCTCGAGCGCACGCCCGAGGGCGGCTATAAGCTGGGCGTGCATATCGCCGACGTTTCGCATTATGTTGCCTGGGACGGGCATATCGACCTGGAGGCCCGCCATCGCACGACGTCGGTGTACCTTGCCGACCGCGTGCTTCCCATGTTGCCCGAGCGCCTGTCGAACGATTTGTGCTCGCTGCGTCCCGACGAGGACCGCCTGGCGTTTACCGTCGACATTGAGCTCGACGCGCAGGGTCGCGTGCGCTATTACGATCCCTATCCCAGCGTGATCCGCTCGCGCGTGCGCATGGACTACGACGGCGCCGAGGCGCTGCTGGTACGTGCCGGTGCGGTGGAGTATTCGGTGCTGGAGGGTGCCGCCGAGGATGTTGCCGCGGTTGAAGCGTCGCGCGAGGAAGCGCTCGAGCGCGGGCTTGCGTGCGAGGAAACCGCTCGCGGCTATAACGTCGATTTGGGGGATTTCCTCATAGCTGCCAACGAGCTCGCCGAGCTTCGCCGTCGTATTCGTCGCGCACGCGGTTCGGTCGACTTTGATACGGCCGAGATCCGTGCACTGTTGGACGAGGACGGTGTGCCCGTGCAGATCGTGGCCCGTGAGCGCTCGTGCGCCACATCGCTGATTGAGGAAGCCATGCTGCTGGCCAACGAGTGCGTGGCGGAGTGGCTGGCCGACCGCGATATCGAGGCCTGCTATCGCGTGCACGACGACCCCAGTCCCGACAGCCTGCACGGTGCCGCCGTGGCGCTGGCACAGCTGGGTATCATCGATGACCGTCGCGCGGCAGGCATTGCTCTGGGAAGCCCCGACGAGCTGCAGGCGGCGGTTGATGCCGCAGCCGGTACGGCCAACGCGCCGCTCGTCAACACGCTCCTTTTGCGCAGCATGCAGCGTGCGCTGTATAAGCCTCGCAACGAGGGCCACTTTGCGCTCGCTGCGCCGTGCTACTGCCACTTTACAAGCCCCATTCGCCGTTATCCCGATCTGGTGGTGCATCGCGTGCTTAAGCTGCAGCTGGCATACGAGCAGCTGGGTGGAAAAGACGCCTTGGTGCGTACGCCGAGGTTGATCGGAAAAGGCAGAGAGTCGCTTCCGCGCATCCTGCCGCAAATCTGTCGCGCGTGCAGCGATGCCGAGCGTGCGGCCGACGCTGCCAGCCATGCGACGCAAAAAATCAAGATTGCGCAGTACTACGAGGACCGCCTGGGCGAGCGCTATGCCGGAACGGTCTCGTGGGTCAGCAGCATGGGGCTATTCGTGCGTCTCGATCTGACGCAGGTCGAGGGGCTGGTTTCCATTAAGAGCTTGGGTAACGAGTGGTTTGAGTTTGATGAGGACGCGCTCACGTTGACGGGCGCCGACACGGGGACTCGCTATGAGCTGGGGCAGCGTGTGATTATCGAGGTCTCGCGCGTCAACACTACTCGCGGACATTTGGACTTTAAGCTCATTCATTAACCGGTACGGAGTGAGTATCGGCAGAGCGTAGAGGGCGGTCTTTCGGGGCCGCCCTCTTTGCGCGTCTCTTGATTGCCCTGCCATGGGCTCGGCCGCTTCTTCATATGCTTTTGGGAGATAGGACCTACCAAAACAAACCTGTCCCTTTTTGGCAGGTTTACGAGAAAGCGGGGATGTTGTGGCAACGGTATATGGGTATGCGCGGGTGAGCACGCGTGATCAAAATTTGAATCGCCAGTTGGATGCGCTGAGCGCCTATGGTGTGGAACCGGCGAATGTCTTTGCCGACCGTGCGAGCGGTAAGGACTTTGATCGCCCGCGGTATCGGGAATTGCTTCATGCCTTGGCTTCCGGCGACGTGTTGGTGGTGCTTTCCATCGATCGGCTGGGTCGAAACTACAGCGAGATACTCGAGGAATGGCGTCGTATAACCAAGGAACTTGGTGCGGCCATCGTTGTGCTGGACATGCCGTTGCTCGATACGCGTGCGAGAGATTGCGGCGGATCGGATGTGACCAGCACGCTGATCGCCGATATCGTTTTACAGCTGTTGAGCTATGTGGCGCAGGTGGAACGAGAGAACATTCACCGTCGTCAGGCGGAGGGAATCGCGGCGGCGCGGGCGCGCGGCGTGCGTTTTGGTCGACCCCGCAAGCCGTGCCCTCCGCAATTTGAACGAGTGCGCGATATCTATGAGGCGGGCAATATTACCCGGAGTCAGGCGGCAAAGCGCCTAGGTGTGTGCGTGGGGACCTTCGATCGCTGGATGCGCGAGACGGAGTAGGGGAGCCGGGGATGCGGACTCAGCGGCTACCGCCGTCCACCCCGACCCGCTTGCCCCCGTTCGCATATGGATGGGCACCAACATCCGTCGTGTCGCCCATACCGTAGAGTTCTTCTTTGTTGGGCTGTTTGCCTCGTTGGCGGCGGTGTGCTTGGATAAGCGCACGACCCGTCCCATTGACGCCCACACGAGACGCTGTTAACAACCCTGTTACGAACAATGCGACCTTGATGAATCATTTTGTGTCGCGCGTATTTCCGAGCGGTCGGATTTGAGGGGCGAGTGGTAGAACGCCCGCCCTTTGTGCGCCATGATGCGGCACAATGTACCGTAAAAGCTGTTTATATCCGGTACGAATCGTTCGTTGGTCTTTAATTCTTCTCAACGGAGGTGTTTGAGATGGCAAACGGATTGCTTTTAAGGCTTCGCGAGCGTGAGCTCAGCGCGAGTCCGGCGGAACGCAATGTCATCGCATACGTGAGCGCTCATCCGCACGAGGTGGTCGGGCTGTCCGTCCGCGGTCTTGCCGATGCCACGTTCTCCTCGCCCTCGAGCATTTTGCGCTTTTGCAAGCGCTTGGGTTTTGCGGGCTACAAGGAGTTCCAGCGCGAACTGATTGCCGAACTTGCGCTTCTGGGCGACAGAAAGGACGTTGCCCTCGAGGACATCTCCGTAGATGACAGCGTCGAACGTATCGTGGGGAAGGTGATGAAAAGCAACGTGCGCACGATCGAGGCGACGGCGCGAACACTCGATTACACCGTTTTGGAACGATGTGCAGCCTATCTTAAGCGGGCGCGCATGGTCAATCTGTTCGGTATTGGTGCTTCTCGCTTGGTTGCGCACGATCTGGCACAAAAGCTCATGCGTGTCGACAAGGAATGCCATCTGTACGATGACTGGCACGACCAACTCTTGTGCGCCAAGAACATGCACGAAGGCGATATCGGCATTGCTTTTAGCTACTCGGGCTTAACGCAAGAAGTGCTGGACTGCACCGCCGAGGCCCAACGCCACAACTGTCCCGTTGTGGCCGTGACCAAAGTAGATGGATCGTCCAAGCTTGCCACCATGGCCGATGCCGTGCTCGGCGTTGCTGCAAGCGAGCCCTTGGTCCGCAGCGGTGCCATGGCCTCGCGTATGGCTCAGCTTATGGTTGTCGATGCCCTCTACGCTGCTTACGTTGCGAGCGATTACGAACGGGCGACGCATGTCATCAAGCAAAACTACATCGAGAAACAGGAAAGATGAGGTGAACAAAATGCTCGATTTAACAAAATTCACGACAGAACAGCGAAATCAAAAGTCAATGGACCTCGACACGATGACGTCGCTGCAAATCGTCACGACGATGAACGATGAGGATCTTCGCGCCGTCCAGTCGGTCACGAAAGTGTTGCCACAGGTTGCCACGGCAATCGACTGGGCTGCCGAGGCGCTTGAGCGCGGCGGACGCGTCTTTTATATGGGCGCGGGCACGAGCGGTCGTTTGGGTGTGCTCGACGCTTCGGAGTGCCCACCCACGTTTGGCGTATCGCCCGATCTGATTGTCGGGCTCATTGCCGGAGGCGAGACGGCGTTTACCAGGGCTGTCGAAGGTGCCGAGGATAGCGAGGAACTTGGCGCGAGTGACCTGCGGGAACATGAGCTCTCCGCCAAGGATCTCGTCGTTGGTTTGGCGGCAAGCGGTCGTACCCCCTATGTGGTGGGCGGCCTCGCGTACGCCAAGGCAACCGGGTGCAAGACCATTGCAATCGCCTGCAACCAGGGATCGAAGATCGGGGAGAGCGCAGACCTTGCCATAGAGCCCGTGCCCGGCCCCGAGGTGCTTACCGGCTCAACGAGGCTCAAGGCGGGAACGGTCCAAAAGCTCATTCTCAATATGATTTCGACCGGTGCCATGGTCAAGATCGGCAAGGTATACCAAAACCTGATGGTTGATGTGCAGCAAACGAACGAAAAGCTGGTGGTGCGCGGCCAGAACATCGTGATGGAAGCGACCGGCTGCACACGCGAGCGCGCTATTCGGGCACTTGCAGATGCCGGCGGCCACGTTAAAACCGCTATTGTCTCGGTGCTGCTGGGCTGCGATGCCGAGCAGGCTGCGGTGGCTCTTGAGCGGGCGCGCGGCCATGTCCGTGCTGCGGTGAGTGGCGATAAGAAGAACGATGCCGATGCGCGGTAGGCGCACATCGTGAGGCTATATGACATCCAGACGAGATTTCCAATACAAGGAGGAGTTATGACGAACAAAGAGCTGGCTCAAAAGCTGCTGGACCTTTTGGGCGGTAAAGACAACGTGCTGGCAAACGCGGCGTGCATGACGCGCCTGCGCGTGACCGTCAAAGACACGGACAACGTCGACACGGAGGGTATTAAGGCACTCGACGGCGTGATGGGCCTGGTTGAGGACGACACGATGCAGATCGTGCTGGGTCCGGGCAAGGTGAATAAGGTGCTCGAGGAATTCTCCAAGCTCACCGGCCTTGCGAAAGGCGTTGCTGACGAGAGCGTGGTTGACGCTGCGGCCACAAACAAGGCTGCACAGAAGGCCAAGTACGAGTCCAAGCCGGTTCAGGCCTTCCTCAAGAAGATTTCCAATGTTTTCGTCGCCCTGCTTCCCGGCATTATTGCGGCTGGCCTCATCAACGGTATCTGCAACGTCATTAATGTCTCGACGGCAGGCGCGCTTGCAGGCGAGTGGTGGTACCAGGGCATTCGCTCCATGGGCTGGGCCCTCTTTGCCTATCTGCCCATTTTGGTGGGCTATAACGCGGCGCGCGAGTTTGGTGGCTCCGCTGCGCTGGGCGGTATTGCCGGCATGATGTGCATCGCTAACAGTGCTATGCCTCTGCTCGCGCCTGGCGCCGCCGATCCCAGCACCGCTATTCTGCTGCCACTCACCAATGCGCAGTACAACCCCGCAGCGGGCGGTATGATTGCGGCTCTCATCGCTGGTGCGTTTTTCGCCTGGATGGAGCGTCAGATTCGCAAGGTCATGCCCAACGCGCTCGATACGTTCCTGTCTCCGCTGCTGGTGCTCATCATCGGTGCCTTTGCCCTGATGCTTGTCATCCAGCCGGTTGGCGCTTGGCTGACGACCGCGATCTTTAGCGTTCTCACCTTTATCTTTGAGAAGCTGGGCGTCCTGGGCGGCTATATCCTGTCGGCAGGCTTCTTGCCGCTGGTGTCCGTCGGCCTGCATCAGGCACTTACGCCGATCCACGCTATGCTCAACGATCCCGACGGCGCTACCAAGGGCATCAACTACCTGCTGCCCATCCTTATGATGGCTGGCGGCGGCCAGGTCGGTGCCGGTCTGGCGCTGTACTTTAAGACCAAGAACGCCAAGCTCAAGAAGTACGTCGCAGAGTCCATTCCCGTTGGCATCCTGGGCGTTGGCGAGCCTCTGATGTATGCCGTTACGCTGCCGCTTGTCCGCCCGTTTGTGACGGCCTGCCTGGGTGCCGGATTTGGCGGTGCGCTCGCGGCACTGCTTCACATCGGCACGGTTTCTCAGGGCGTTTCCGGTCTGTTTGGCCTGCTGATTGTCGTTCCCGGCCAGCAGCTCGGCTATGTTGCCGCCATGCTGCTTGCCTATGCCGCCGGCTTTGTTCTGACGTGGTTCTTCGGCGTCGACGAGCAGAAGATCAACGAGTTCTTTGGCGAGTAGCCTGATGCTGCGCGCTATGTCATTCGAGCGTCATGACGTGCCGCAGATCTCTTGATGCTATGGTTGTGCCGGCGGGGCTAACTGCTCCGCCGGCCTTTTTTAAAGGAGAATCGAAGCGTGAGAACGGGTATTTCTGTCTATCTTTCCAGTCCCCTGCAGGATATCGAGCGGACGATTGAACATGGTGCCGCGGCGGGTGCGCGCTATGCGTTTACCTCGCTGCATATTCCCGAGGATGGGGGAGCGGCATATGCCGATAAGGTTCGCCAGGTGCTGTCGCTGCTTTCCGCTCGCGGTATTGCGCTCATTGCCGATGTGGGGCCGCGCACGTGCGATTTGCTGGGCCTTGAACGCATGGAGGATTTGCGCGATCTGGGACTGGAATACCTGCGCCTGGATTACGGCTTTAGTGCCCAGCGGGTCGCGGAGCTGTCCGGTGTATTTCGCATTGTGGTCAATGCATCGACGGTGAGTCCTGATGAAATCGCATCGTGGCGAGAAGCCGGCGCCGATGTGACTCGTTTCGCCGCCTGCCACAATTTTTACCCCAAGCCTTATACCGGTTTAGCTCTTGAAGATGTTGCTCGGACGAATCTTCGTCTTGCGGCGCTCGGCTTTGAAATCATGGCTTTTGTACCGGGCGATGCCAACGTTCGCGGTCCGGTATTCGAGGGATTGCCGACGGTTGAGGCGCAACGCGGCCGCGCGTCAAAGGTTGCCCTCAACATGCTTGAGCTCGCACATGGCGCCGATTGCGACATTGTTTTGGTCGGCGACCCCGATCTTTCCGATGCAGGTTGGGCGCAGTTTGCCCAAGTTTCCGCTGGACATGTTGACATGCCGTGCCAGCTCGACCCCGGATACTCCTATTTGTTGGGTCAAGTCCATCACGATCGGCCTGACTCGAGCGCCCTTATTTTTAGGTCTCAGGAGTCGCGTACGTCGCTTAAGCCGGATTCTGTGCCGACGGATGCCGGTGCAGGTCTGCCGCGAAAGACGGGGTCGATCGCTGTGAGCAATAGCGACTATGGGCGCTACGAAGGCGAGCTTGAGATTGCGCGGGTCGATCTTCCCGGTGACGAGCGCATGAACGTTGCGGGCCATATCACGCCCGAGGCAATGGAGCTGCTGCCGTTTATCAAGCGCGGATTCGGGGTACGGTTCGTTTAGCGTGTGACCCGTGGGCTACAATTGGCCCATCATACGAAGGCGCCTCGTGTGGCGTGTGCCTGCGTTGGCCGATCTATATTCGGAGGATTCCCATGACCGTACTGTTTGTTGAATATCCCAAGTGCTCGACCTGTAAGAAGGCCAAGGCATGGCTGGACGAACATGGGGTAGAGTATATCGATCGCGATATCGTTTTGGACAATCCCACGGCTGATGAACTTGCGACCTGGATTGCTCGTTCGGGGCTGCCGGTGCGGCGCTTCTTTAATTCACCGGGCATGAAATATCGAGAGCTGGGCCTGAAGGCGCGTCTGGATGCGGGCATGACGGATCGGGAGTGCTACGAGCTGCTGGCGACCGACGGCATGCTGGTCAAGCGTCCGCTGCTGGTGGGCGACGACTTTGCGATTCCCGGCTTTAGGGAATCGGCTTGGGCCGAGGCGTTGCTGTAGCGGCTGCGGAAAGTGCGACCCGTTTTGAGTGCTCAGGGTGGGACGCACTTTCCGTCGGCGGGCCTGCCCCAGTCAGTCCGCCAGCTGTGCCCATTCGTGCGGATCGTAGACCTTTACGTGCTTGTTGGGCTTGCCGCTCCAGTACTCCTCGTCCATAAAGGGCAGATATGCCTGAACGCCAGGGCAGATAAAGGGAATCCGCTGCTGTTGCAGTCGCTCGCGCTGACGCTGTTCCAGGTGCGCCTCGGATATGACGGTCGGCATGCCGGACAGCTCGACGAGACTTGCCTGGATTCGCTTAAGGTCGGGTAGTCCCGCGTGCCATGACATCCGCATGATCAAAAAGGATGCACGGCGGTATTTTGCCTGCACCACAGTAATGGCGGGGCGTAACGTGGGGTGAATTTTGTCCCGTTCGGGCCAAAGGTCGGCAGTGATCTCGAGGCCCAGGGTCTCCCATAGGTAATCAAGCTCTTCGTCCATGGCGCCTCGATATCTACGTGATCATTGATACTTCGATTGTGTTGCCTGGTGCTATCGTTTTCGCGGTAGAATCTGCCAACGGTTGACGGCTACCGCTCGCGGCGTTTTGCCCTTCGTGTACAGCGGTCGGCTTCACAGGTCCTTCACGGGTTGGACTAAATTAGGCCAATTTGACTGAATTTCAAAAAAGTCAAAATTGGGGCTTGCGTCACGGCGAGACTTCCCGTATATTTCTTTCTTGCGCAAAGGCACAGCCGAGCGCAGCGATGCAGTCATTGGGATGTCGTCTAATGGCAGGACAGCGGATTCTGGTTCCGTCAATGGGGGTTCGACTCCCTCCATCCCAGCCATTGCATTTGCTACATATGGCCCGTTCGTCTAGCGGTTTAGGACGCCGCCCTCTCAAGGCGGAGATCACCAGTTCGAATCTGGTACGGGCTACCAAAATTGAACGCCCGGGCCTCGTAAGAGACCCGGGTTTTGTGTATTGACCGTATATACGGCGCCTGCCGTGTTTCGCTCAGATCGAGGAGTAGCCATGGATCTGCCCATCAGCTTGCAAGACATCACGTATGCCGAGAACTATCTGGCGCAGGGCGACCTGGCTACGGCGACGCCGCTGCTGGAGCGTCTGGTGGAGCTCGCCGAGGAGTATATCGACGCTGAGTGCAAGACGGAGGAGAAGCGCCAATACTTTAGCTTCGACAGCAAGTTTGAGCGCCTGGCCTATCGCCGCGTGGAGAAGGATCCGCGCGAGCTCGTGCAGGTCGAGGTGCCGTTTGACCGCCTGTACTCTGATATGGCGTTTGCCTACATTCGCCAGCAGGATTATGTGAGCGCTCGTAATGCCCTGATGCAGGCTGTGCGTTGGGACCCTATGAACTGCAACTATCGCTTGGATTTGGCCGAGCTGTTCCGCGCACTCGAGGACAAGCAGGAATGGGCATCGCTCTCGTTCTCGGTGCTGGAGCGTGCAAGCGATGGCAAGTGCGCCGCCCGCGCTTACGCCAATCTAGGTCAGTACTTCTTGGAGCCCGAGACCGAGAACGTTTCGGCTGCCGTGGGCTGCGCGCGTCTGGCGCTGCGCCTGGCGCCCAACGATGCGCATACGACGCGCCTGCTCAACAAGATCCATACCACCTATCCGGATGCCGCTGACGAGAGCGACGACCACGTGATGGGTGAACTGGCCCTGCAGGGCGTGCCGACCTCGCCTTCGGCCGAGATTGCCATCTGCCTGATTATGTGCGCGACCGATGCTGCAAGCGACGGCGACAAGCAGGAGGCGACGCGCCTGACGGTACGTGCTCGCGACTTGGTGGGCGAGGAGGCCTGCGCGGCGATTATCAAACTGGTGCGCGAGAGCGATGCCGAGCTCAATGCCGAGCGCAAGGCAAAGCGCGAGACTGCGGGCTCAAACGCCGATGGAGCCAAGGAGGCCGGCGATGCCCAGTAAGCGCGAGCGCAAACTCATTTCCAAGAATCGCTCGGCACATCACGAGTACTTTATCGATGAGACGTTTGAGTGCGGTATTGAGCTGAGCGGCACCGAGGTCAAGTCGATTCGCGAGCGCGCCTGCCAGATCACTGACACTTTTGCGCTGATTCGTGGCGGCGAGTGCTGGCTCATCGGACTGCATATCCACCCTTATAGCCATGGTGGCGTGTGGAATCGCGATCCCGACCGTCGGCGTCGTTTGCTGCTGCACCGCAAGGAGATCGACTTTCTTGACGGCAAACTTCGCAACCGTGGTTATGCGCTGGTTCCGTTGGAGCTCTACTTTAATACCGACGGCCGCGTAAAGCTGCTGCTGGGTCTGGGTCGCGGCAAGAAGCTCTACGACAAGCGCGAGGACATGGCCAAGCGTGATGTCCAACGCGAGATCGACCGCGCCCTTAAGGAACGCAACCGCTAGGCACTCTGTATAAGTTGCGGTGGAATACGGACTGTTTTGCCTGTTTGAGGGGCTATTCAGTCCCTATTTCACCGCAACTGCGGGCGTCTCATCTTTCTTACTGTTCTGACACATATGTCTCAAAGGCGGCGTCCGTTATGGGTGCCGCCTTTTTTGTGGGTACATACATTCATGAGGTTCCAACCCGAGTTAGGGGAGTGATCGTTATGGACAAAACTGCGTTCTTTACCATGCCGAGCGGTCTGTACGTGGTGAGCGCTGCGGCAGACGGGTTGCGCGCCGGCTGCGTCATCAACACTGCGGTGCAGGTGACGTCCATGCCGCCGCGTATTTCGGTTGCCGTGAACAAGGACAATGTCACCTCGGGCGTCATCGCATCGGCCAAAGCGTTCGCGCTGACCGTGATCGATCAGACCGCCGACATGCTCTACATCGGTAACTTTGGGTTCCGCACCAGCAGCGATTATGACAAGTTTGCCAAATACGAGACCCGCGAGACGGCTCTAGGCATGCCCTATGTGCCCGAGCACGCGGCGGCCCTGTTTAGCTGCCGTTTGATCGACACTGTGGATGTGGGCACGCATCTGCTGTTTATTGGCGAGGTCGAGGATGCCGAGCGCCTGAGCGACGAGACGCCGCTGACGTACGACTACTATCACAAGGTGCTAAAGGGCAAGACGCCGCCCAAAGCCTCGTCGTATCAAGGCTAGAAATGTTCTAAAAATACTTGCATTATATTATTGAGAATATATACTAATAAGTAAGTACACCAGCAGTCACGTTCGAGAGGAGAACATCATGGCTGAGGAGAAGAAGACGTACAAGTTCGTTTGCGTCGTTTGTGGTTACGAGGTTGAGGTCGATACGCCCGAGCTGCCCGAGGATTACGTGTGCCCGGTGTGCGGCGTCGGCCCCGATCAGTTTGAGCTCGTCGAGGAGTAACTCGCAGGCACACGGCGAAAGCCGAACATAGCTCTGTCCAAGGACCCCGGTCGGATATCCCGGCCGGGGCCCTTTTCCTCCGTCCCCAAGGGATCACGGCTGCTGTTAGCCGATCCTGTCTGTTGTGAGTCCGGCCGACCTCTGGTCTTAATCTGTAACATCTAACGGCTCAAAACGGGTCTATCTGTTACAGATTGAGACAAACGGAGCTGTCCCTCGGAATGATCTCGATCTGTAACATCTAGACATCAAAAGCGGGTCTAGATGTTACAGATCGAGACGTTTGCCTGGGTAGGTGCCCCGCCCCATTACATTCCTGTCAACAACACGACATCGAGAATCGTCACGATGGCACCGATCCCTACGAGCAGCGCGGTGAGCGGGCGCGAGTTGGCGTATTTACCCATGACGCGGGCTGAGCTGGTGAGCCGTATGAGCACAAAGACCGTAATCGGCAGCTGAAGCGACAGCAGTGCCTGACTCCAGATGAGACCTTCAAAAGGATTTGGGACGACCAGACACGCCGCCACTGCGCCGGCGAAACAGGCCGCCACCCCGATCGAGGAATGTCGGTCGTGGATGTCGTATTCCTCGTCGAACATGCCCGCGGTGATGGTGCCTGCCGCCATGCCTGCCGTCACACTACTCGATATGCCCGCAAACAGCAGTGCCACCGCAAAGATGGTCGAGCTTGCCGGGCCCAGAATGGGGGAGAGCGTGTCCGCTGCGACGGCGAGGTCGTCTACGACAATGCCATGCGCAAAGAAGGTCGTTGCGGCCAGGATGACCATGGCCGAGTTGATTGCCCAGCCCACGCCCATCGAAAAGAGCGTGTCGAAGAGTTCGTAGCGCAGACGTTCTTCGATAACCCGCTCGCCTTGGCCTTCGAAGTGCATGGATTGGATGACCTCGGAGTGCAGGAAGAGGTTGTGGGGCATAACGACCGCGCCTAGGACACTTACGATAATCGCGGCCGAGCCGGTGGGCATACTGGGTGTGATCCAGCTTGTGGCGGTTTGCGGCCAGTTGACCTTGACCAGCAGAAGCTCGGCTAAAAACGAAAGTCCTACCACGCCTACGAAGGCGATGATCCATCGCTCGGCGCGTTTGTAGGAGCTTGTCATGAGCATGGCAATCGATGCCGCCGCGACGATGACGCAGCCGGCGCGTACGGGCAGGCCAAAGAGCATTTGAAGCGCGATCGCACCGCCCAGGACTTCGGCCATGGCGGTGGCGACCGTGGCTAGATACGCGCTGCCGAGTATCGCACGCCCGACGAGGCGGGGCAGGTGGCGCGTCGTGGCCTCGGCGAGACACATGCCCGTGGCGATGCCCAAGTGCGCCGCGTTGTGCTGCAGCACGATGAGCATGATCGTAGACAGCGTGACGATCCACAGCAGCGCGTAGCCAAACTGCGAGCCGGCGGCCATGTTGGAGGCCCAGTTGCCCGGGTCGATAAAGCCGACGGTCACGAGCAGTCCGGGGCCGATATGCCGTGCGATGTCTAGGCCTCCGTGACCTCCGGTGCGCGGGGAGCCAAAGTGATGTTTGAGATGGTTGAGCATGGTGCGCTCCTGTGTGCCGTTTGTTTGACGCCGTAAAGGATACCCGTTTTAGGCCAAATAGTTAACTAAGACTAACAAGATTGTTGTATTTGAATGGGATGGTGAAAGGGGGCTGCCGAAATGTCTTGGTCTGTAACAACTAGGGATGGAAATTGGGTCTAGGTGTTACAGATCGAGACAGGAAGAAATGGCCCTATGGAATGTCTCGATCTGTAACAGCTGACCGCCAAAACCGGCCCTTCGTGTTACAGATTGAGACATTCGGAACCGTCTCTCGAAAACATCTCAATCTGTAACAGTTAGTCGTCGAAATTGGGTCTTCCTGTTACAGATTGAGATGTTTGAAGCGGTGAGTTTACGGGCCGAACCATGGATCCTTGCTGTCGCCCTTGAGCTCGGCGGCACCCACTCGCGGGTCGCGCGTTACGCGATTGTTTCGAAACGGGTGGGAAACACAACGGGCCGGCGATGCCCCTAGTATGCCTATTCAACTGACTGTCAAAATATCTAGGGGAGGATCGCGATGCAGGCAGATTCCGCTCAGCAGCAGGGCCTTTATCGCCCCGAATTCGACCACGATGCATGTGGCATCGGCGCGCTTGCCGATATCAACGGTGAGCGTCATCACCAGATTCTGGACGATGCGCTGTCCATTCTGGTCAACTTGGAGCACCGCGGCGGCACGGGACTCGAGAAGAACACCGGCGACGGCGCCGGCATCCTGTTCCAGGTTCCGCATCACTTTTTTCGAAAAGAGGCTCAAAAGTGCGGCCAGATTCTGCCGGCAGAGGGCGACTATGGCGTGGCCATGCTGTTCTTTCCACAGGACGACAAGGGCGTAGAGGATGCCCGCCGCGTGTTTGAGGAGGGCTGCGCCGAGGCTGGCGTGCCGCTGCTCTTTTGGCGCGAGGTGCCGGTCGACCCGCACGATCTGGGCGAGACGGCCCGCGCCTGCATGCCTACCATCCTGCAGGCCTTCCTGGGCCGTCCGGACGACACACCCGCCGGTGATGCCTTTGAGCGCCGCCTATACGTGTGCCGCCGCACCATCGAGAAAAAGGCCGATGCCGAGTTTGCCCTGCGCGACAAGATCTTCTATGTGTGCTCCATGAGCTCGCGCACCATCGTGTACAAGGGCATGCTTGTTGCCACGCAGATGCGCCGCTTCTTCATCGACCTCAACGACGCCGCCGTCAAGACGGCCGTGGCGCTCGTCCACTCGCGCTACTCCACCAACACCACGCCCAGCTGGGAGCGCGCGCACCCCAACCGCTTTATCATCCACAACGGCGAGATCAACACCCTCAAGGGCAACGTCAACTGGATCCGCGCCCGCGAACCCAACCTGTACAGCCCCGTGCTGCAGCACGATCTTGAGCGCGTGATGCCCATCATCAACCGCGAGGGCTCCGATTCCGCGATTCTGGACAATGTGCTCGAGTTTTTGGTCATGAACGGTCGCCCGCTCACGCGTGCCGCGTCCATGCTGCTGCCCGAGCCGTGGGACCACAACGACAGCCTGAGTGAGGAGCGCCGCGCCTACGACGCATACCAGTCCATGCTCATGGAGCCGTGGGACGGCCCTGCCGCCATCGCCTTTACCGACGGCCGTACCCTGGGTGCTGCTCTCGACCGCAACGGCCTGCGTCCCGCCCGCTACTATGTGACGCGCGACGGTCGCTTTATGCTGGCAAGCGAGGTGGGCACCATCGAGGTGAGCCCCGAGAACATCCTGACGAGCGGCTGCCTGGGACCGGGCCAGATGCTCGAGGTCGACTTTGCCCGCGGCCGCGTCATCTACAACGATGAGCTGCGCGCCCGCTATGCCAAGGAAAAGCCCTACCGTGATTGGATTGCCGAGGAGACGCTGACCGTCGACGCGCTCGATGAGCCCGTTGCGGCAACGCCCGCCGAGGACGCCGAGGTGCCCGCTGCCGTGCGTATGGCCAAGCTCGGCTACCACTGGGATGATGTTGACGAGGTCGTGCGCCCCATGGCCCAGCAGGGCAAGGCCCCGCTCGCCTCGATGGGCATCGACGCGCCGCTGGCTTGCCTGTCCAAGAAGACGCGTTCGTTCTTCGACTACTTCTATCAGCTGTTCGCTCAGGTCACGAACCCGCCGATCGATGCCCTGCGCGAGCACATGGTGACTTCGACCACGCTCTACCTGGGCAACCACGGCAACCTGCTCGAGGACTCCCGTACGGCCTGTCAGCTGGTGCGCTTGGAGCGCCCGTTGCTCAACGAGGAGGAGTTTGACCGCATCTGCGCCATCGATCGCGTGGGCTTTAAGACTCGCCGCTTCCGTGCCGTGTACCGCCGCGATGCCGGCGAGGGTGCGCTGCAGGCTGCGCTCAAGCAGCTTGCAGAGGACGTTGAGGCCGCGGTCCGCGACGGCGTGAACATCGTGGTGTTGAGCGATCGTGCCGCTGCGGGCGAGGTGCCCGTACCGTCACTGCTCGCCGTGGGCTGCGTGCACAACCACCTGATCCGCGCCGGCGTGCGTACCTTTGCCGACATCGTGGTGGAGTGCGGCGACGCTGTATCCCCGCACGACTTTGCGGCACTGGTGGGCTACTCCGCGAGCGGCATCTATCCGTACAACGCACATGCGTGCATCCGCGATCTGGCGGCACGCGGCGACCTGGACGTGACGGCCGAGCAGGGCATCGCCAACTACAACAAGGCTGCGACCGCCGGCATCGTCTCCATCATGTCCAAGATGGGCATCTCCACGGTGCAGAGCTACCATTCGGCGCAGATCTTCGAGGCCGTGGGCTTCACTCCGGAGTTCGTCAACGCGTACTTCGCCGGCACGGTGAGCCGTGTGGGCGGTATGGGTGTCGAGGACGTCGAGCGCGAGCAAAATGAGCGCTACGACGCCGCACTCGCTATCCTTAAGAGCCCGGCTCCCGATCAGCTGCCCACGTTGGGCCTGACCAAGTGGCGCCCGCTCGGCGGCGAGGATCACCTCATCGACCCGCAGACCGTCTACTTGCTGCAGACCGCCTGCCGCGAGGACAGCTACGACACCTTTAAGGAGTACAGCGCCCGCCTGCACCGCACCGGCCGTGCCGTGCGTCTGCGCGACCTGCTGGACTTTGATGCCAGCGGCCGCACTCCGGTGGCACTCGACGAGGTGGAGCCCGCGCTCAACATCGTCCGCCGCTTTAACACCGGCGCCATGTCGTACGGTTCCATCAGCAAAGAAGCACACGAGTGCATGGCCATCGCCATGAACCGCCTGCACGGTCGTTCCAACTCGGGCGAGGGCGGCGAGGATTCGCGTCGCGAGACCCCGCTGGCCAACGGTGACTCCAAGAACTCCGCCATCAAGCAGGTGGCAAGCGCGCGCTTTGGCGTGACGAGCCGCTACCTGTGCAGCGCCTTCGAGATTCAGATCAAGATGGCCCAGGGCGCCAAGCCCGGCGAGGGCGGCCACCTGCCCGGCAAGAAGGTCTACCCCTGGATCGCCGAGGTCCGTCAGTCCACGCCCGGCATCGGCCTGATCTCGCCCCCGCCGCACCACGATATTTACTCTATCGAGGACCTGGCAGAGCTGATCTTTGACCTTAAGAACGCCAACCCCGGCGCACGCGTGTCGGTCAAGCTGGTCAGCGAGGCCGGTGTCGGCACCATCGCCACCGGTGTGGCCAAGGGCGCTGCCGACAAGATCTTGATCAGCGGCCACAACGGCGGCTCCGGTGCCGCGGCGCGCGATTCGATCTGGCACGCCGGTCTGCCGCTGGAGCTTGGCCTTGCCGAGGCCCAGCAGACGCTGCTGCAAAACGGCCTGCGCTCGCGCGTGGTGCTCGAGGCCGACGGCAAGCTCATGGACGGCACCGATGTTGCTGTCGCCTGCCTGTTGGGCGCCGAGGAGTTTGGCTTTGCGACCATGCCGCTCATCTCCATGGGCTGCCTCATGCAGCGCGACTGCCAGCAGGATACCTGCCCGGCCGGCATCGCTACGCAAAACTGCCGCCTGCGTCGCGGCTTCCGCGGCAAGCCCGAGCACGTTGAGCACTTTATGCTCTTTGTTGCCGAGCAGCTGCGCGAGGTCATGGCGAGCCTGGGCTTCCGCACCGTCGACGAGATGGTCGGCCATCCCGAGTGCTTGCGCCAGATTGAGGTCCCGGGCAACCGCAAGGCCAACCTGCTCGATCTGTCGCCCGTGCTGGCGAGCGCGACCTGCGAGTTCGGTGCCCACATCCCGGGTGCCGACGGTCGTCACTTCCTGCCGCAGATGGCTGCGGACAGTGAGCTCGACAAGACGCTCGACTCCACGTTGTTTGTGCCCTATACGGCCGATGCCCGTGCGCACCTGCGTCCGATTCGCTTCCGCGCCGATATCGCCAACGTCAACCGCTGCGTGGGCACCATCTTGGGCAACGCGGTGACCAAGGCGCATCCCGAGGGCCTGCCCGCCGGCTCCATCACCATCGATTGCGATGGTTCGGCCGGTCAGAGCTTTGGCGCCTTTCTGCCGCGCGGCATTACGCTCAACGTGTGCGGCGACGCCAACGACTACTTTGGCAAGGGCCTTTCGGGCGGCGAGGTGTCGGTGCGCCCCAACCCGCATGCGACCTACAAGTTCGACGAGAACATCATCGTGGGCAACGTTGCGTTCTTTGGCGCTACGAGTGGCCGCGGCTTCATTAACGGCCTGGCCGGCCAGCGCTTTGGCGTACGCAACTCCGGTGCCACGGTGGTGGTCGAGGGCTGCGGCAACCATGGCTGCGAGTACATGACGGGAGGTCTGGCGCTCATCCTGGGCGAGGTCGGGCAGAACTTCGCCGCCGGCATGACGGGCGGCGTGGCTTACGTCTTTGACCAGTACGGCACGCTCGATGCCCGTGTGAACCACGAGAGCGTTGAGCTCAAGGCCCCGACGGCCGGCGAGCTGGCGCAGATTCGTGCGCTCATCCAGGAGCACGTGGACGCGACGCAGAGCCCTCGCGGCATTAAGCTGCTCTACAGCTTTGAGACGATGAGCAAGCACTTTGTGAAGGTCATTCCGACCGAGTACGAGCGCGTGCTGGCGATTGTCGCCGCCGCCGAGGCCGTCGGCAAGACGCATGAGCAGGCCGAGGAGCTGGCGTTTGACATCGTGACCGGTCGCGCCGACGCCGCCGATGTCGCTCGCTTTGATGCGGCGGGTGGTGTCGCTGGCGCTGTGCCCGCCGCCAGCTCTGTTGCTTCGACCAAGAAGGAGGCGTAAGTGCCATGGGTAAGCCCGGTGCTTTTCTTGATATCGATCGTGTGACCCACGGGCTGCGCCCCGTGGAGGAGCGCAGCCGCGATTTCGATCCGCTGTACGTGGAGCTCGACGACGATGCGCGCCGTGCCCAGGCGAGCCGCTGCATGATGTGCGGTGTGGCGTTTTGTCAGATGGGCGCGAGCTTTGGCAAGGCGCGTCCGAGTGGCTGCCCACTGCACAATCTGATTCCCGAGTGGAACGAGCTAGTGTATCGCGGCCGCTGGGACGAGGCTGCCGAGCGTCTGTCACTCACCTCGCCTATGCCCGAGTTTACGAGCCGTGTGTGCCCGGCGCTGTGCGAGGCCGCGTGCAACCTGGGCTCGGTCGACGGTCAGCCCACGACGATTCACGACAACGAGCGCGCGATCAGCGACCATGAGTGGGCAAATGGCGGTCCGCGCCGCTTTGAGCCGGCGGGGGAGGGCGCACCCACGGTTGCCGTGGTGGGCTCCGGTCCTGCTGGTCTGGTGGCAGCATGGGAGCTTGCACGTCGCGGTGCCTGTGTGACGGTGTTTGAGCGTGACGACCGCCCGGGCGGCCTGCTCATGTACGGCATTCCCAACATGAAGCTCGAGAAGTCCGTGGTCGAGCGTCGTGTGGCACTTATGCGCGAGCTGGGCATTGTGTTCGAGCTGGGTGCCGACGTTACGAACCCTGCGGTGGCGGCCAAGCTCAATGGCTTTGACGCCGTCGTGGTGGCTGCCGGTGCTCGCGCCCCGCGTGGGCTTTCGGCTGCGAACATTGATGTCCCGGGCGTGGTGTATGCCGTGGACTACCTGACGGCTTCGACCGTCTCGGTGCTCGATGGCGGCGAGCCCGCGGTGAACGCGCGCGGCCTGGACGTTGTGGTCATTGGCGGCGGCGATACCGGTAACGACTGCGTGGGCACCGCGGTACGTCAGGGTGCGCGCAGCGTGCGCCAGTTTGAGTTCTTGCCGGCGGCGCCTGATGCGCGCGCGGCGAGCAACCCCTGGCCGCAGTGGCCCAACGTGAAGAAGACCGATTACGGCCAGCAGGAGGCCATCGCTACCATGGGCGGCGAGATGCGCGCCTGGGGTGTGGATACGCTCGAGGTGCTGTTGGACAAGAAGGGCGCGGCCGCGGGCCTGCGCGTGGTCGATCTGGATTGGTCGGCTGGCAAGCCCGAGCGCATCGCGGGTTCCGAGCACGAGGTGCCGGCCCAGCTGGTGCTCATCGCCTGCGGTTTTACAGGTCCCGAGCATGGCGTGTTCGACGCCGTTGGCGTGCCTGTTGACACCGCTGGTCGTCCGCTGCCGGTGATGGCTGCCGAGGGCTCGCACCTTGCGGCCCGTGTCGACGGCGTCGCCGCGGATGCCGCGCCGGTGTATGTGGCGGGAGATGCTCGCAACGGCAGCTCGCTCGTGGTGAACGCCATGGCCGATGCCCTGGCCTGCGCAGCCGAAGTCGCCGAGGCGCTGGAGCTGTAAAGCAGTCATTTAAGAACGTCCCCAACGACTGGTCGTTGGGGACGTTCTTTTTTGTCTGGTCGTTGGGGACACTCCTTGCGGGTTTGCGACCGATTTGCTCGTTTGCTGACGTTCGAGCGTTCATTCGCCGACGTTTGCGCCTGTGGTGCTCTGCTGTTTCTGTGGTGGCAGCGGGCGTTTGGCTCAAAATGGCGGGTCGGCTGTCTATATCTACCTGCCGTTTCTTTGCGGTGCGCATTTTCGGTCAAGTTTCGTCAAGTGTTTGGTCAGCATCTGGTTTGCAGCCGGAGGCCTATTTTGCCCGCGCTGGTCGTGGCCGACCACCCTCCTCGTAAGCTCAAATTGAGGTCTATCAGTTTGAGGAGGATGCCATGACTGACCACGTTTTAGACCGAGCGCATCTGGCCGAAGCCGTCGGCAACGATATTGCCGACATGGCCCATTTTTGGATGCTGCGGAAGTTTCAGTTTTTGGAGCCGGCGCGCGAGCAGTTCGAGATCATTGTCGACCCGTGGCTCGGCTATTGCACCGAGCCTTCTCAAAACGAAATCATGGCCTACAACATGGCATTTACCGATTGGCTGCTCTTCGAGCGCCCCTATCGCCATGGCAAGACGCTGCTCGAGCTGTATGTTGATGAGCCGCCGGCATCGCTTTCGCCTGCCTCGCTCAAGCGGCTCGAGCAGGTGCGCGACACACAGTATTTCTCGCGCTTTGGCATTTTGGACAAGGATCCTGCGAACGGCATGGTTGCGCTGAAGGATACGCGCACCGACCGTCGCTTTGATGTCTACGACCCGCATATCGTGCAAAAGGAGCATTGGAGCGACGGCGCGATTGCGGTGCGCCTCGCCTGCGTCGACGATGTCTGGCTGACGGCGGGACAACTCTATCTGTATGACATCGCACGCCTGAGTGACACGGCGGTCGATGGGCCTGGTGCGGTGCATCCGGAGGACCTGCAGGATGGCTTTGACACCTCGTGCATCAGTTTCTTCTTGCGTCTGGTCCGCGACATCATGGGCGCCCAGGGGCGGTACGTAAAGTCGCTCAACATCTACGAGCAGGAGTGGGAGTAGGGGATGTTACTGGTGTCGCTCTGCTGCCCTGACTTTGTCTCAATCTGTAACGTTTGGCGGCTGTTTGGGCCCGTAACTGTTACAGATCGAGACATTTCCCTGGTGTCGCTGGGGTGGGACTGCAACGTATTCCGTCCCCCACATCCCCTCTTCCCTCCGTTAACCGATATGCTCGACTTTAGGTCGCTGCATTAGGTGATAATGGACAAATGTTCAAGTTAATCGTGAGGGAGGAGCTCGATATGGCGTCTGCCGATCGTTCCACGTTGTTTATCAATGCGACCGTCCTGGATGGTTCGGAACATATGGAGCCGCAACCCGATATGGCCGTGACTGTTGAGCGCGGCGTCATCACCTGGATGGGGCCGAGTGCTGTGGCGCAGGCGCCCGCGGGTGCCGAGGTTATCGACCTGGGTGGTGCGTATCTCATGCCCGGTCTCATCAATATGCACGTGCACCTGTGCGGTTCGGGCAAGCCGGTTTCGGCGGGCGATGCGGGTGCGTTGATGAAGAAGCTCGATAACCCCGTGGGGCGCGCCATCGTGCGCCATATTCTTAAGGGCAGCGCCCAACAACAACTGGCAAGCGGCGTGACCACGGTGCGCGGCGCGGGCGACCCACTGTTTGCCGATCTGGCCGTGCGCGATGCTATCGATGCCGGCAAGTATCAAGGTCCTCGCCTGGTGGCGCCGGGAACGGGCGTCACGGTTCCGGGCGGCCATGGTGCGGGCTTGTTCGCCCAGGTGGCAAACAGTCCCGCCGAGGCAGCCGAACAGGTGCGCGACCTGTATGCGCGCGGTGCCGACGTCATTAAGCTGTTCGTAACGGGCGGCGTGTTCGACGCGACCGAGGTGGGCGAGCCGGGCGTGCTGCGTATGCCGGTGGAGGTTGCCGCGGCGGCGTGCAAGGCTGCGCACGAGGTGGGCCTGCCGGTTATGGCCCATGTCGAGAGCACCGAAGGCGTGAAGGCCGCGCTTGAGGCCGGCGTTGACACGATCGAGCACGGTGCCCCGATGACTCCTGAGATCTTGGAACTGTACCGCGGCGCCGCGGGCACGCAGCTTGAGGATCGCGCGCCCAGCGTTACCTGCACTATCAGCCCGGCGCTGCCGTTTGTATTGCTCGACCCGAAAAAGACCCATTCGACCGATACGCAAAAGAAGAACGGCGACATCGTGTGCTCGGGCATTATCGAGAGCGCCTGTGCCGCACTGGAAGCTGGCGTTAAGGTGGGCCTGGGCACGGACTCGAGCTGCCCGTTCGTGACGCAGTACGACATGTGGCGTGAGGTGGCCTATTTTGCCAAGCATGTCGGCGTGAGCAATGCCTTCGCACTGCATACGGCTACGCAAGTCAACGCCGAGCTGCTGGGGCTGGACGGCGAGACTGGCACAATCGAGTGCGGCAAGGCCGCCGATATCTTGGTGACGCGCAAGAACCCGCTCGATGACCTGTGCGCACTGCGTGAGCCGACGCACGTGATGTGCCGTGGCGATTTGGTGCGCAAGCTCAAGGTGAAGCGTATTCCCGAGGTGGACGCCGAGCTCGACGCGATTATGGCCATGCCAGCCGAAGCGCTTGCCGAGGAGCTGGCCCGCGACGGCGTGGCGTAGACGAGACAAAGGGACAGCTCCGTTGCCGCATACAAAAAGCCGAGGTCTCAACACGAGGCCTCGGCTTTTTTATCGAACAAATACTTAAGATTTGGGACAAACAAACCTGATTTATTTGTCCCGCGTGCGGGCGCTAGGAGCGCGTTTCCATCTTGGCGTGGCACTTGGGGCAGGTGACGCGGATCTTGCCTTTGCCCTTGGGGACGGAGAGCATCTGGCCACAGTTGGGGCACTTGAGGTATGCCGTGGTCTTGCGGCCCTTCCACATCTTCTTAGCCGTGCGTTTGGCACGCTCAAAGTCCTCCTTGCTGGTGCCGGCCGCGCGTGAGGTGCTGGCCGCTGCAGCGCCGCCACCCAAGCTGGCGACGAACTTGCCCAAGCCGGGGACATTGGCGGTCGCAGCGACAAAGGCCTCGTTCTCCTTGCGACGTGCATCGGTATTTTTGGACAGGCCGCGCAGCACGCCAATCACGATGACGGCGATGGCAATCCAGCTGAGCCACTGGATGCGGGCCATCGATCCGATCATTGCGATGACGATGCCGACAAAACCCATCACGATGGTGAGCTCGTCGGCGCCATTGCGACCCTTCATAAAGTCATTCATGCAAATTGCCTTTCGTTCGATATACTGCACGCTTTTATACCCGATTTAGAGCAAGGGGGACAGGTTAATCTGCACCAAGGTGGTGCAAACATACCTGTCCCCGGAACACCAAGGTGGTGCAAACATACCTGTCCCCGGAACACCAAGACGGTGCAAAGAAGTCTGTCCCCAATGCCCCAATTACTTGGAGAGCTTGTCGACGACACGTTCGATCTCGGCGAGCTTGGCGGCTTTGAGGTCTTCGTCGCCTGATTCAATTGCCGAGGTCACGCAACCCTCAATGTGAGCCTTGAGCACATCGGCGTTAATGCGCGCGAGGAGCGCCTGTGTGGCCATGAGCTGCGTGGAAATATCGACGCAGTAGCGGTCCTCCTCGACCATCCGCAAGATGCCGTCGATCTGGCCGCGTGCCGTCTTGAGCATGCGGGTCACCGATTTATGGTCTGCCATCATGGCGGGTCCTCGTTTCTGGTCGATTTTCCGGATGCCCCCGTCAGTTGCGGTGAAATACGGACTGTTTAAAGGCCTAGGGCGGCTCAACAGTCCGTATTTCACCGCAACTTCTGAGGATTGAGTGGGCGGCGTCTGCTACGCGGCGGTCACCGAAAGGGCGTGGAACTTCTCGCCGGCGCCCTCGACGGCGGCGGCGAGCTGCTCGGCGGTCACGGTGTCGGCGCACTCCACCTGGACAGTCTGGGTCTCGTGATCGGCGTCGGCATCGGTCACGCCGACCACGTTGAGCAGCGCGGTCTCGACGGTGGCATCGCAATGGCCGCACATAAGGCCGGAAGTCTTGATTGTGTAACGCATGGGTATTCCTCTCTGTTGTGTCGGCTTTCCCAGGCACCCGACCTTGACCTTCAAGCCGTCGCTCGCGTACCAAAGTACGCGTCGCTCCTCTTTCAGGTCAATCTCGGGCACCTGGAAAACCCGTTCTAAATGGACGTAATGGTGAGCCTATTTTGCCACTTTAGGCTTAAAGGTTCGCAGGCGCAGAGCATTGCTTACGACGCAGACACTCGACAGGCTCATGGCCGCGGCGCCAAACATGGGCGAGAGCTGCCAGCCGGTGAGGGGGAAGAACACGCCCGCCGCCAGCGGAATGCCGATGCCGTTGTAGAACAGTGCCCAGAACAGGTCCTGCTTGATGTTGCGGATCGTGGCGCGCGACAGCTCGATGGCTCGGGCGACGTCCATGAGGTCGCTGCGCATGAGTACCACATCTGCCCCTTCTTTGGCGATGTCGGCGCCGGTACCGATGGCAAGGCCCACGTCGGCGCGCGCCAGGGCGGGGGAGTCGTTGATGCCGTCGCCCACCATGGCGACCTTGCCGCCCGCGTCCTGCAGTTCGCGCACATGGCGTTCCTTGTCGGCGGGGAGGACGTCGGCGATGACTTGCTCGCTGCTCAGTCCCACGCGGCGGGCGATTGCTTCGGCAGTGACGCGGTTGTCGCCGGTGAGCATGCGCACGTCGACGCCAAGCGAGCGCAATGCGGCGATGGCCCCGGCGCTCGTCTCCTTGACCTCATCAGCCACGGCAATGGTGCCGGCAAGCTCGCCGTTCTTGGCAAAGAACAGCGGCGTCTTGCCCTCGGCGGCAAATTGCTCGGCAAGACCCGCGGGCACGGTAACGCCCAGCTCGTCCATCAGGCGTACGTTGCCGGCTGCAATGGCGTTTTGCCCCTCGTGCGCCGTAACGCCACGACCGGGCACGGCAGTAAAGTCTTCGACCATGCGCGCGACGATCCCGCGTGTCTCGCACTCGGCCATAATCGCCTCGGCCAGCGGGTGCTCGCTCGAGCGCTCCAGCGCGGCGGCCAGCTTGAGCAGCGCTTTTTCGCTCATGGCGGGCGAGCCGTCGGCGCGCGTAGCTACTACGATATCGGTCACAGCAGGCTTGCCGCGGGTGACCGTGCCCGTCTTATCGAGCACCACGGTGCCCACGCTGCGCAGATTCTCCAGCGCCTCGGCGCTTTTGAACAGAATGCCCATCTCGGCGCCCTTGCCGGTGCCGACCATAATAGCGACGGGCGTGGCCAGACCCAATGCGCACGGACAGCTGATCACCAGCACGGCGACGGCGGAGGTAAGCGCTTCGTTGATGCTTCCGGTCAGCACCATCCACACCACAAAGGTCACGGCCGAGATTGCGAATACTACGGGCACGAACACGCCGGCGACCTTGTCGGCCATGCGGGCGATGGGCGCCTTGGTGGCGTTGGCGTCCTCGACGAGCTGGATAATCTTGGCGAGCGACGTGCCGGCACCCACACGCGTGGCGCGGAAGGTAAACGAGCCCGTGCGGTTGACCGTGGCCGCATTGACAGTGTCGCCGGCGGTCTTCTCCACGGGAATGGATTCGCCGGTGAGCGCGCTTTCGTCCACGGCCGAGCTGCCCTCGAGCACCACGCCGTCAACGGGGATGGACTCGCCGGGGCGCACACGCAGCACCTGGCCGGGCAGAATGGCATCGACGTCGACGGTGGCCTCGCTGCCGTCCTCTGCCACGACGGTCGCGGTCTTGGGTGCTAAGTCGATGAGCGCCTCGATAGCGCCGCCGGTCTTGGACTTGCTGCGCGTCTCGAGGTATTTGCCCACGGTGACGAGCGACAGGATGGTGCCAGCGCTCTCAAAATACAGGTTGTCCATGCTCGTCATCATGGCCTCGTGCACCTGACCTGCGGCTAGCTGGTCGGCCATGATGAACATGGCGTAGAGCGACCAGGCGATGGAGGCGGTGGCGCCCACGGCAATAAGGGCGTCCATGGTGGGCGCGCCGTGCGCGAGCGATTTAAACCCGTTGATAAAGTACGCGTCGTTGACGTAGACGATGGGGATGAGCAGGACGAGCTCGGTGAGCGCGAGTGTCATGCTGTGGGTATGGTCGGTGAAAATACCGGGCAGCGGCCAGCCGAGCATGTGCCCCATGCCTATGTAGAACAGTGGGATGAGGAATACGATCGAGATGATGAGGCGGGTGCGCATGGCGGAGGCGGCGGCCTCCAGCTTTTTGGTGGGCGACTCCATATGGGCGGCGCCGGACCTGGCTTGCGTACTGCCGTTTTGGGAGGCGTCGATGCCCGTGCTGACGGGCGAGGCCGAGTAGCCCGCGCGGTCGACAGCGGTGCAGATGTCGTCGGGGGAGACCTGTGCAGGGTCGTAGTCCACCAGCATAGAGCCGGCGAGCAGATTGACCGCGACACTTTGGACGCCGTCGAGTTTGCTGACGGCACGGTCCACGTGCGCTTGGCACGCGGCGCACGTCATGCCGCCCACGTCAAACTTATCTTGAGCCATGGCTTCTCCTTTCTGTGGTTCGGTGTTGGAATTGTTAACCTGCTGATACTATACACCCATACCCCCTGGGGGTGTACAGTGGAGATTGAAATGTATGCCATTCTGTTATTGGCCGAGGTGATAGCCAGGTCGGCGGACCGTAGCCGGTCTAATGTCTCAATCTGTAACAACTAGACCCGTTTTTGTCGAGTAACTGTTACAGATCTAGATATTACATCGAGCCACAACTTAACGTCTCGATCTGTAACATCTGGGGACTGTTTTGCCTGCTAGATGTTACAGATCGAGACAATCTCGGAGCAGATGCCCCGGCTATACAACGTAAAACGCCGGGGCGCCCGCGAGATGGGCACCCCGGCGCATGCTGAGCAGGGTTTGCGAAGCAGTGGGAGGGAGGAGAAGCCGTCCTCCCGAAATCCCTACTCCTGACGACGTTTCTTGTCGGTTAGGAAGACGCCGGCGGCTACAAGCACGACGCCTCCGATGACAAACGTCTCACCGGCGAGCGCAGCTTTGTCGCCCGTGGTGGGAAGTGCCGAGTTGGCGGCCGTCTTGGCGTTGCCGGTAGACGGCTTTCCAGCAACCGGCTTAGCGGCAGCCTGCGTGATCTTGGCCTGCTCGGCCTTCGCTGCCTCTTGCTCCTGGCGGGCGATCTCGTCCTTCAGGGCTTGCTCGGCGGCTACGCGTTTTGCCTTCGCCTCGTTGTAGGCATTGAGCACCGCGGTGTAGGCGGGCGTCGCAGCATCAAGGTCTGCCTGAGCGGCATCAAGTGCGGCCTTTGCGTTATGTTCTGCCTGCTTGGCGGCGACGCACTTGGCAAAGAGGGCATTGAGCGTATCGTTCGCGTTTGCATCGGAGCCGGTTGCGATGCCGTTTTCGACATTGACGGACTTGAGCTTTCCGAGAGCGGCGGCAGCGGCGTCCGGTGCGGCCTGAGAATTCTCGACCGCCTGCTCGGCGTTCGCTACGGCATCATTCGTCGCACTAAGAGCAGTTTCGGCCGCAGTCACTGCTGCGTCGGCGTCCTTCTTGGCTGCCTCGGCCGTGGCGAGATTGTCGGCCGCGTTGTTCAACGCATCGGCATGTGCCTGCTTTGAAGCAAAGTCGTTTTCCGCCGTGGTCAGATCGCTCGCGGCGTGCTCCGCGGTCGCTGCCTTGGCCTCGACGCCGTCCTTGGCGATAGTGAGGGCCTGCTTCTTGGCAGCCGCGTCGCGCTCCGCCTTTTCAAGAGCGCTCTGGGCAGACGTCTGAGCCGCCGTGGCTTCATTGAGCGTTTGATGGGCCTTGTCAGCCTTCTCCTGGGCCGCAGCAACATCGGCAGAATACTTGGCAAGTTCCTTCCTTGCATCTTGCAGAGCCTGCTGCTTTAAGAGAGCCTCTGCCTTGGCGTCATCAACCTTCTTCTGACTCTGAGCGGCTTGCTCTTGCGATGCCTTAAGCTCGGCGCGCTTCTGGTTGACGACCTGCTCTGCGGGCGCCACGTTGCTTTGGGCGGCTTTAACCCGGTCTTCGGCTTCGGCAACTTTTCCGTTTGCCTTGGCGAGATTCTGCTCTGCTTGAGCGACCTCGGCAGCGGCACCTGCCACGTTGCCATTTTCGGTGGCAAGGTTGCTGTTCGCGGTATCAACGCCTTCTCGCTTTTGAGCGACGAGGGTCTCTGCTGCCTTTACGGCATCGGCTTTCGATGCCGCTGTGCTGCGCTTTTGCTCAAGGTTCGCTTTTGCAGCGGCAAGGTTTTCGCTGGCCTTGGAGAGACTCAGCTGATACTGATCAAAGAGACTCTCGAGTTCATCGATTGAATATTCTTTCTCGTACGAACCGTAGTTGTCGTCAACCTCCAAGATGTAGGTATATGAGAGATGAGTTCCTCGAGAATTAATGCCGTATCCCATGGTTTTGGCGTCAGGCTGTACGATATTCAAATAGTGGCCGACGGTGCCAAAGCCTACCTTTTGCTCTCCGAATTCGGTGCCGTGGCTCCAGAAAGTATCCCAAGCATCTTTGGGGGCAATTTCGCCAAGGCCGGCTTTCGCTGCGGCCTGGTCAAATATATTCTTTTCCTCATCAACCCACTGGTGTGCGACATTTCTTTTCAAGTCATAGTTCCATGCGGCATTTTCGAATCGCGCATAGTCTGAATGGTCTAGCATGGCGTCTGAGTAATTGGAGTTCGACTGAGCAATTGCCATCTGCTCGGCCGTCACCTTAAGCTCGCTAAGGCCGACGCTTTTGCGATATTCATTAATCTCGCGCAGCTTGCCAAACGAAAGCTTGGCGTTGTCGAGTGACGTGCCGTCCTTTTTATCGCCGATGGTCGTTGGGTTTAAGTCGCTCTGCTTATAGATGATGTCTGCAGCATCGTTGGCACCGATGAATTGGTAAAAGCCGATGACGCTCTGCGCCTCCGCCGTCGTAGCCTTATCGGCTGCCGCCTTGCACGTATCGTATGCTTTCTGTGCATCGACAACGGCTTGATCGGCGGCCGCCTGGTTTGTCTTGGCAGTTTCGAGCGCCTTGTCTGCTTGCTCCTTCTCGGCTTTTGCCTGGTCGACTTGTTTCTGAGCGGCCTTTGCCTTCTCCAGCTCGGCAGCATGCACCTGCTTTGCCGAGGTCAACTCCGATTGCGCCGCATCGGCTTTCGCCTGGGCTGCCGTTACATCATTTTCGGCTGCTGCGACTGTCTGCTTCTTGGCTTCGAGCTCGCTTTCGGCACCGGTGAGGGCGTCCCGCTTGGATGCAACGTCACTATTTGCCTGAGAAAGACCTGCTTCGGCAGCCGCCTGCTGCTGCTTCGCCTGATCGAGTGCGCTTCGGGCGGCATCGACCTTTGCCTGAGCGGCGTCATACTCCGGGCCCTCGGCGCCTGCCTTTGCGGCTGCCAAATCGGCTTGCGCGCTGTCATACGCTGCCTGTGCCGCGACTACCTTACCATCCGCGGCGGTCTTTGCCTGCTGAGCGGAAGCCAGCGTGCCTGACGCCTCGTTGTAAGCGCTCTGCGCGGCGCTCCGAGCCTGCTGGGCATCGGCGAGTGCGGAGTCGGCAGCGGTTTTTGCGGCCTTTGCCTGGTCAAGAACCTTCTGGGCATCTGCGGCAGACTGCTCGGCGGCCTTGATTTCCTCCGGCGTTGCGTTGGCGGCTGCCTTCTGGGCTTCCTCAAGCTTGGCCCGTGCGTCGGCTGCCGCCTGCTTTGCGGAGTCGAGTGCCTTCGTCTTGCTTTCGGCATCGGCCTTGGCCGTGTCGAGCTTGCTCTGGGCATCCTTTAACGTGGCGCTGGCGCTGTTGGCCGCCTTGACGCTTTCATCGAGTTGACGGGCGTATTCGGCACGCGCGGCGGCTTCTGCCTGCGAATTGTCGGAGACGGAAGCGTCGTAGGCAGTCTGGGCGTTGTCGCGGACCGTCTGCTTTTCGGTATAGGGGGCAACCGCCGTGTCGTAGTCGGACTTGGCTTCTGCCTCGGCAGCCTTTGCGGCGTCGATTGCGGCCTGCAAGTCGGCAATTTTCTGGGCGTTCGTCTTTACTGCGGAGCCTGCCGCCTCGCCGGCGTGGGCGGCGAGCGGGGACATGATTGCGTCCTGTGCCGTGGTGTCGCTCAGATCGTTGGCAAATGCCGAGAACGGGGCGAGCAACGACGAGCCGGTCATTGCGATGGTGGTGGCTGCGGTGACGGCGAGTCGCGCGGTCTTGTGACCCGCGAATGCGCGATGGGGCTCGGCGCCGACTGAGACTTCCAAGTGTTTAGGTGCGTACTTTGCCATTTCTTCTCCCAATCGTTGAAGGGGTACCTATGACAATTCGTACGTTACGACCGCCGAAAGGGTTTCTGTTGCGCAACATTGGCAAGAAAATATCGACACACTTGAGTCACATTTATGAGTCGAAGTTCTCGGCAAGCTAATGTCTCGTTCTGTAACATCTAGCAGCAAATATGACCTCTAACCGTTACAGATCGAGACAATTGCCGGGGAGGGGTCCCGTCACGGCAAGACGCCCGCTCTCTAGATACAGAATCCGGGGATCACGCAGGTTCGTTTGTTTGGCTTGTCCGCAGGCGTTGCGTACGTAAAGGCGTCGCCGTCGTGGCCCACACGGTTTATGTAGAGCGTGCCTTCGGTCTCCGATGAGTCGGGGCTCACCGTGCGTTCCCACCAGCAGGTGTCCTTGCCCTTCCACTGACGGACCATCGTCTCGTTCGTGGAATACGGGCTCACCTTGAGCTCGCGGAAGAGTTGGTACTCCTTGCCCTCGCTGTTGTAGATGTCTGCCAGGTAGTGATAGTCCTTGGCAAACGAATCGGGCGGTTGCGTACCGCACAGCTCGACCATGGCGGGCAGCCAAAGGGTTGCGGGCAACTCGCTCAGACACGATGCACTGTTGGCGGCGCCCACATTGTTCGAGACCTTCTTGACCCCTTTAATGAGCGCGCACAACTCGTTGGGTAGCAGCTTAAGGCCGTCGCCGTTGAGCCATTCCCGCAGCTCGCAATCTGCCCAGCCGGCGCTCGGCGGTTCAGCCGCAGCGTTGCGCTCGGCAATACCCGCATCGAACATAAACGTCAGTCCGGCCTTGCCCGTCCCGTCCAGAAGTTCATCGTGGCGGATGCCCACAAGCTGCGCGCCAACCTGCAGCCCGTTGGTGAGCGTGACGCGCTTGGTACACGGATAGGGGATACGCCCATCGGCATCGAGCAGGTGATAGCGCTTGGCAATCTCGCGTGCCTCGCTACGGGTCTCGGCGGCCTTAATCTTGAGCGAAATCTCCTGCAGCTGATCCCAGGTGTAGTCGTCAAGCGAACCGCGGATGCCGTCCAGGTAGTCGGGGATGCCAAAGCCATGGGTCGCCGCCCCAACGACGCTGAGCCCCGCAACGGCTGCAACGACGCCGCCGATAATAAAGCGGCGGCGGGTCATGGCATCGTGGCGGGCCTGATTCAGGATCTCTCGTGCGCGCTCGCCGGCGACGTCGACCTTAAGGTGCGTGCCAGAATCGATATCAATCGCGGCCTCGTCTCCTGTGCCTTCGCGGCCCTCGGATTCGGCATCAGTGAGGTATGCCGAGAGCACCTCGAGCATCTGCTGCTCGGTGGGACGATCGCACTGCTCGACTGAGAGACCCTTCATGATGATTTGGACGAGCGCTTCATCGCCCTCGCAGCGCGGCTCGAGCGGTGCCGGCTTGGTCTTGGTCTTTACGAGATAGAACGAGCCGGTTGCAGCGGCGTCCGTCGACTCAAAGTCAAACGGTATGCGACCGCTGTAGAGCTGGTACAGAATGCTCGAAAGCGCATAGACGTCGATTGCCGGCGAACGGCGAAGGGCCGCGATGCCTTCGATATCCTGCGTGAGCATCTCGGGCGCGGCGTATGCGGGCGTGGCAAAACGCCAGATGTCGGCGCGCCGGGTGATCGTGTCGTCGCCGAGAGCCATGGTCGCGGAGCCCATGTCGATGAGGCAGGGGTCAAAGGAACAATCAGCAATCTGCTGCTCGAGCGTTCGGCTAGTGGTGCGGAACATGATATTGGCAGGCGACAGGTCGCGATGGACGACCGGATTCACGAGCCCCTGGGTCATCAAGAGCGCGCGAAGCACGGCGTTTCCGACGGCGGCGACCATCTGGGTGGTCAGCCCGCCCGAGGCGTCGTGCGGAAGCAGGGGCAGCGCCTGCTTGAGCGAGGTGCCCTCGACCCACTCCATGAGGATGAGCGGGTCATCCTCGCACGATCCGTAGCCATAGACGAGCGGAAATCCGCGCAGGTGCGAGACGGTACAAAGATGACGGTACTCCTCGAACAGCGCAGCGGTGTTGGCCAAGTGCGCTGCCGATTGCTCGGCGGAGCGGTCGGGGGCTTGGCCGGAAAGGATGGCGTTGTCCTTGAGTAGCTTGACGGCAAAGACCTCGCCGCTCGTGTTGGTCGCGCGCAGCACGTGCCCGATGTTGCCGTTGTTGCGGTGGGCCGTCTGGAGAATAAGCGTCATAAACCGACGCTTGGCGTCGTCCTCGGCGCTGGGGTCGACCGCCACGGCGGTATCGAACGTATCGAGACGGATGAGTTTGTCGCCATAGGCGCTATCGGTAGTATCCATGGCGTTCCTTTGTCTGGCATGGGTTGCCGCACGTATACGTGAGCAGTGCGGATATCGGTAAAGTATCATGATAGCCGCACTGCCCACGTATACCGCTGAGCATTGTCGTTTACGACGCAGAAGGTAGAAGACGCAAGACGGACGGCGACCGTCTTTCGATCGCCGTCCGCGCTAGTCCACAATGACAAGGAATGTCGTGTAGAGACCCAGATGGAGCCTGTCGCTGTTTTCGATTTCCACTGGGGGATAGATCTTGCCGGGCTCGCGTTGGTCGCGCGGCGGCTCAATCACAATATCGCCGTCGCCCGCGCCCGATTCGAGCACCGTGCCGTTGGTCGACCCAAGGCCCTGGGCGTACCAGTGCTCACCCTCGAGCCAAATGCGAAGATGCTCGCGCGATGCGTCGGCGCCCACATCGGTGATGCTGGGTGAGGTTTTGGGCAAAGAACCAATCACGGTGCCGCGCGGATCGCGTGTGAGGGGATGGATTTGCATGTCGGCGCAGTTGTCGGCATGGGTTCTGAGCAGACCGAGGTTGGGGGCGACGGTGCGCGGCTGCTCCAGGCTGCTCATAAAGCCACGTCCGACGGTAGTTTCGGTGGTGCCAAAATGCCCGCCCGTCTTGCTGTCGCAAAAGCGCTCGACGGTGGCCACGCCCTGAACGGGATCGGCGAGCGCCCCCGTTGCCACAAAGAGCATAAGGTAAAGCGTGCTTTTCTCGCGCACGGCATTGCCGTCAAAGTTGTCGATGCGATTGAGGGCATTTGCATATAGGCGGCTGTCCAGCTTGTAGCTGGTGAGAGCCGACATCATTTCGTTGGCGGCCGGACCGCGATAGTGCTCGGCGATTGCCCGATAGGCGGACTCGCCGCCGCCGAGCTTGCTGCAGATTGCCGAGGAAAGGTTGAGCGTGGTGACAGTAAAGTCGCTGTAGATGGAGGGCGCGCACTGGTCAGGCTTGCGATGGACGATGTAACGGGTGAGATACGAGCGGTTGGAAGAGCACTTCTCGAGCAGGGTACTGCCGAGATAAGAGTTTCCATTGATAAGCATTCGGGCGATCTCGAGATGTTTAAGACCGCCGAACGAGCGAATATCGTTATAGAGGACCGAGCAAGGCGTCTCTGCTGCCACGGATACCTCCTTTGATTGCTTCCTAGCCAATATGGCGATAGGAATTAATGGCCCCCGGTGGGCGACGTATTAAATGGCTGCGCAATATATAGCGTAACCAAAGCAACATTATAGGTCACGTGTGCGAAGTTGCAGGAAGACTGAGAGATTTGGTTTGGACTGGACGGAAATCCCCCTCTGTCTTGATCTATAACAATTAGGACCGATTTTACTCGGTAACTGTTACAGATTGAGACGTTTGTGAGCCGTGTCGACCGTTTGTCTCGATCTGTAACACGTAGAGGAAGATTTGCCCTGTAACTGTTACAGATTGAGACAATCAGCCGGGCCCACCTCGTCCGCCTCGTCATCTGTGGTTTACGTGGGGGCATACGGAGTACGGGTATACTAACCGGCGGCGAATCTGCTTCATCGCTTAGAGCTGCTGCGTCTGGACGGCGCGTGATAGGGCTGCCAAAGCGATCGCCAGCGTGCTGAGCAACGTCCTCTCTGTGCGCACCCGTTTTTGTATGTATTAGCGCACTACCAAGCACGCCCGCGCGGCCGCATGCCGTGCCCATTGCGCGTGCAGATAAGGAACAACAACATATGCGTAATTCTGTATCCGACGTCACCGACGCCGAGATTCTTGACGAGACCCGCGAGGCTATGGCCCAGGCTGCCTTCGATGCCGCCGATGAGGCCAACGCTGCCCAGGCCGTCGAGTCCGCCACCGAGAGCCTGCCCGCCTTTGACGAGCTGGGGCTTTCCGACGAGATACTTCGTGCTATTGAGAACCTGGGCTACACGGCGCCGACGCCCGTGCAGGCCGGCTCGATCCCCGTGGTGCTCGAGGGCCGCGACCTGCTTGCCGCCGCTCAGACCGGCACCGGCAAGACGGCCGCCTTCTTGCTGCCGACTATGAACAACCTGGAGCACATCGCTCCGCCTAAGCCCGTGCGCGAGCGCGGCGGCCGCAACCGTCGTCGCGGTGCTAAAAAGCCCGAGGGCAACGGTCGCGGCCCCGTGATGCTCGTCATCACCCCCACGCGCGAGCTTGCCCAGCAGATCGACGAGGTCGCGAGCAAGATCGCCGACGTCACCGGCCATGTCGCCGTGACCGTCGTGGGTGGCGTGAGCTACAAGCCGCAGACCGCGGCACTCAAGTACGGCTGCGATATCCTGGTCGCCACGCCGGGCCGTCTGGTCGACCTGATCGAGCAGGGTGCCTGCCACCTGGATGAGGTTAAGGTCCTGGTGCTCGACGAGGCCGATCGCATGCTCGACATGGGCTTTTTGCCCGCCGTCCGTCGTATTGTGCGCGAGACGCCGGCCGAGCGCCAGACGCTGCTGTTCTCGGCGACGCTCGACGAGGAGGCCGTGGGCGAGATCACCGACCTGGTGAGCGACCCGGCTCGCGTGGAGATCGCGCCCGCCACGTCGACCGCCGACACCGTCGACCAGTTTGTGTTCCCGGTGTCCATCGAGGCCAAGAACAACCTGCTGCCCGAGTTCCTCAAGAAGGAGGGCCCGGAGCGCACTATCGTCTTTATGCGCACCAAGCACCGCGCCGACAGCTGCTGCCGCCGTCTGGAGCGTAAGGGCATCAAGGCCGCCGCGATTCACGGCAACCGCAGCCAGGCCCAGCGCGAGCGCGCACTCTCGGCCTTCCGCGACGGTACCGTCGACGTGTTGGTGGCAACCGACGTGCTCGCCCGCGGCATCGACATTAGCGACGTGCGCTACGTCGTGAACTTTGACGTGCCGGCCGAGCCGACCGACTACATCCACCGCATTGGCCGTACGGGCCGCGCCGGCGAGCTGGGCTGGGCCATTACGTTTGTGACCGAGCAGGACGTTGATGAGTTCTACGAGATCGAGAAGCTCATGGACAAGACGGCCGATATTTACGAAGCCGGCGACCTGCACGTGGGTCCCAACCCGCCCGCCGTTGACCCCGAGCGCGATCCTGCTGCCTTTAAGGTGAAGAAGAAGACCAAGCGCGGCAAGTCCAAGAGCAAGAAGAAGCTTGAGCAGGCGCGTCGCGACGGCAAGCGCAACGGCGATGACTACGGCGATGTGGCCGGTCGTTCCAACCGCGGTCGCGACGAGCGTCGCGGCGACGGCGAGCGTCCGAGCCGTCCCAAGCGCGGCGGCAAGACCCGCGTGCGCGAAGGCGTTCAGGCTCGCGTGGACGAGGCTGTTGAGAGCGTGGCCCGCGAGGTGGCTGCCGAGGAGCGCGGCGGTGCTGTCGAGCAGGCCCCGCGTGGCAACCGTGCCGAGCGTCGTGCCAAGCAGTTCCAGGGCGAGGCACATCGCCGCCGCCGCGAGGACGAGGATCGCGGTGGCCGTCGTCGTGTCGAGCGCGAGGACGAGGGCCGCGGTTCGCGCGGTGGCAAGCGCGGTTCGGGCGACCGCCGTCGTTCCGGTCGCGATGGCGAGCGCGGTGGCCGTGACGAGCGTCGCGGCGGCGAGGGTCGTGGTGAGCGTGCTGCCCGTGGCGGTGAGTCCCGTGGCGGGAAGCGCTTTGAAGAGCGCGGTAGCCGCGGCGGCGAGCGTCGCGAGGGTGCTCGCGGCAATGGCGGCCGCGGCGGCGCTGGTCGTTCTAACGAGTTGCGCGACCGTCGTGACCCGCGTGCCAGCCGCGATCGTCGCGATGACTGGCGCAACTACGACGATACCCGCGAAGAGCGTCGCGGCGGCTACCGTGGTGGTCGCGGCGGCAACCAGGCCGGTTCCCGTGGCGGCCGCGCCGGCGGTCGCGATAACCGCGGCAGCTATGGCAACAGCCGTGGCGGCAAGCGTGGTAGCAGCTCCCGTCGTCCCGGTGACGGCGGCGGCAAGCGCAAGTAACATACGCATCGCCCGCTAGAGCGAGGTGAACCAAGGGTCCCGAGCAACTACGCTCGGGGCCTTTTTTGTTTGTCGTATTCGATCGCTAGTTCAAATGTGATTTCCTCGGGAATGCATCTAGAGGATGCCGTGGACCTGTTTCCTGCCATGCGGCAATGGGTCCCATGGGGTGCGCCGTGCATTTTTTGGAGTATTCTGCAGTTCGAGTTGTCTGCATACGATTCGGTATTGCCAACGGTGGCCTTCAGATATCCCTTATGAGCGTTTTGAGTTAGATTTCGCCGTTTTCCGGAGCAGGGGCGCGTCATTCTCGCCATGTCGGGACTTAAAATGATACGGCGCCCTACAGTTTTGCCCGCCCGCGGCGGTGCTGGCGCGGTCACGTTGCAGAATACTCCGTTTTTTGCACGGGCCAGGATGGGGTACCTCGGGAGAACACGGCGGTATCCCGTAAATATATACAATCTGTACCGTAATTTATACAAAACGAAGAAGCAGACAGCGTAGGGTGGGTGCATTGGGGTGCTTGGTGCATTAAAACGGGGACCCCACGTGCCGTATACTCTGGCTGGATGTGAAAACGGCTTGACGCGTTGCCAGGCGTAGGGGGAGGGTGCCTCGATGAGCGTATTCGAAATTGTGTTTAGTCCGACGGGTGGAACGCGGAAGGTGTCTGGCCTTGTGGCCGGGGCACTGGGCAAGAATACCGTTACCGTCGATCTGACCGATAGCGGGCTAGATTTCAGCGCTGTCTCGATGACTGAGGACGACGTGGCCGTAATCTCTGTGCCGGCGTATGCCGGTAGAATCCCGGCTGTGGTGGCTGACCGGTTGGGCATGGTGCGCGGCAACGGGGTTCGGGCTGTTTTGGTTTGTGTATACGGAAACCGCGCGTTTGAGGACACGCTCGTAGAGCTGGAGGACGTTGCGAAGCGCGCCGGATTTAGGGTGGTTGCAGCGGTTTCTGCTATTGCTGAGCATTCCGTCGCTCGTCAGTTTGCTGCTGGGCGACCGGATGCGCAGGATGCGGCGCAGCTCGCAGAGTTTGCGCAGCAAATTCAGCAAAAGCTGTTGGCTGAGGATACATCCGAGCCCTCTATTCCCGGCAATCGTCCTTATAAACAAGCCGGAGGTCACCGCATGGCACCCGAGGCAACAGAGGATTGCGTCTCCTGCGGTGCATGCGCCGCGGCGTGCCCCGTTTGTGCTATCGACAAGGGTGACCCCAAACGAGCAGCTGGCGAGGCGTGCATCTCCTGCATGCGCTGCATTGCCGTATGTCCGCGAGGCGCTCGTAAGCTTGATCCCAACAAGCTATCCGCTGTTTCCCAGATGCTGAGCAAGGTTTGCGTCGTGCGGAAGGAATGCGAGCTCTTTATCTAGCGCATACGAAATTGGTGCAATGGGACCAGGTTAATCTGCGCCAACCTGGTGCAAACAAACCTGTCCCCAATGCACCAGAGTGAGGAGTGTCCCCGAGTGCCGGCAGAAAAGGAACGTCCCTAAGTACCGCATAAATACCGTTTATCGGAGAAAAAATACCGTTCGCCGGTCATAAGGGGGTGCGGACGATTTCTTGGACCGCGCCTAGGCGTATCCAAGCTTCCTGCGGTACTCCATCGGGCTCAGCCACCCGAGGGACTTCTTGATCCGCTCCTCACGATAGTACACGAGGTAGGCCTCGAGCCTTCCCATGAAC
>DXLW01000033.1:0-41810 GCA_019414505.1 Collinsella sp. | reverse complement strand
GGAAGCTAAGCCCCATCGCGCCGAGAGTACTGCGGGGTCAGCCCGTGGGAGGCCAGGGCGCCGCTGACCGGTGGACGGCACCGAGCCGTACGCTTGAACTGAGAAGGGGGAGGCCTCGCGGCCTCCCCCTTTTTTGCGTTATATACACGTTGTACTTTGGGATTTAGCTCCCCCGTATTCGCTCTTACTGTTTGGCTGTATTTTGAGTCCTTCTAGTGTATTTGAGCGATAATTACTCGCATTGGCGTTAGGGAGGGCTTGATGTTTACCGTATTTGTCTTGGGCAATATTGCTTCGGGTAAGTCGACTGCCTGCCGCTATTTCGAATCTCGTGGCGCTATGCTAATCGATCTGGATGAGCTTGCAAAATCGCTGTATGTGCCGGGCTCTGATATCGTCAATGCACTCGCGGATGAATTCGGTTGGGACATTTTGGATGAGGATGGCGGCATTCGCCGCAGCATCCTCGCTTCTCGAGCTTTTGCTTCTCCTGATTCGGTCGCTCGGCTCAATGGCATTGTGCATCCCGTTCTCATTGAACAGCTTTCGCTTAGGATTCTCGATCCGGTTTGTTGTACGGTTTCGTCTCCCCGTTATCCCTTTGCGGTAGTCGAGGTTTCTGCTCCGACTGGTTTTGAGGATGCATTTGGTTTGGCTGATGAAATTCTGGTCATCAGCGCCCCTTTATCAGTTCGTCGCGAGCGCGCTATTCAACGTGGTATGGAGCCATCTGATTTCGATGCCCGTTCTGCTTGCCAGCCCGAAGAGTCTGCGCTGTGCAATCTCGCTGCAACGGTGATTGACAATGCGGCAGGCGATAACTCGCTCTTTGAACAACTGGACGCATGGCTTGCGCGCCATGGGTTCCGGGATGTAGCGGATAAGGAGGAGGCCGATGCCTAAGACACGTTTCCTTACATGGTATCGCCTTATACCGCTGACTGCCGTTTTTGCCTTCGGCCTTATCTCATTCGTTTACTCGTATGCTCCTGCCGCTTTCTTTAAGCCGCTGTATCCGATTGACTACGAGGCGTATGTAAAGCAATCCAGTATTTCGCATAATCTGGATCCGTATCTGGTGTGCGCTGTCATTAAGTCGGAATCGAATTGGGATCCCGAGGCCGAGTCGAATCAGGGTGCTCAGGGATTAATGCAGCTGATGCCCGAGACTGCCCAGGATATGATCGCCAAGGGCCTTGTCGACGGTGGCGAGTATTCGGCCGACAACCTTAACGATCCGGCTACGAATATCGAGTTTGGCTGTGCGTATCTCTCGTATCTTCTAGCGTATTTTAACGGGTCGACTGACAGTGCCATTGCCGCCTATAACGCCGGCATGGGCAATGTCGACGGATGGGCGCAGCAGAGTACGTCGCTTCATAATGCAATCACCTTTCCCGAGACGCAGGCGTATCTGATTCGTGTCAATAATGCCTGGGCTCGCTACAAGACCCTCTATCCCGATCGGTTCGTATAGGACTATGCCTGCCGCCTGCGTATACTGCAGATATATGAGTTAGGAGTATCCATGGCGGAATTTGAAGTAGAACGCGTTGGTGGTGAACTTAAGCGCTTTGGCGTTGAAGGCTCTGACGTGCCGTTTAAGGTCGTGTCTCCCTATGAGCCTGCCGGTTCCCAGCCTAAGGCCATTGAGTCGCTTGTGCAGGGCGTGAGGGACGGAGACCGCTATCAGGTTTTGCTGGGCGTGACTGGTTCGGGCAAGACCTTCACGATGGCAAAGACTATTGAGGCCCTGGGAAAGCCGACGCTGGTCATGGCTCCGAATAAAACGCTCGCCGCTCAGCTTGCGAGCGAGCTCAAAGAGTTCTTTCCCAACAACGCTGTGGTCTACTTCGTCTCGTACTATGACTACTATCAGCCCGAGGCGTATGTGCCGCAAAGCGATACATATATCGAGAAAGACTCCTCGATTAACGAAGAGGTCGAGATGCTGCGACATCAGGCGACCGCATCGCTGCTCTCTCGACGCGATGTGATCGTTGTCGCATCGGTCTCGTGTATCTATGGCATTGGCTCTCCTGAGGACTATGCGGGTCTGGCTCCAAACGTCGACAAAAAGGTGCCGCTCGAGCGCGATGACTTTATCCATGCACTTATCGACATTCAATATGATCGCAATGACTATGACCTGGCACGCGGCACGTTCCGCGTGCGCGGCGATGTTGTCGACGTGTATCCGCCTTATGCCGAGCATCCGTTGCGGTTTGAGTTCTTTGGCGACGAGGTCGAGCTGATTGCCGAGATCGATGAGGTCACCGGTGAAATGCTGCGTGAGTACGAGGCCATCCCCGTATGGCCGGCATCGCACTACGTGACCGAGAAGCCGAAGGTCAAGCCGGCTCTGAAATCGATCAGCGAAGAGTGCGAGAAGCGCGTCGCGGAGCTCAAGGCGACCGACAAGTTGCTCGAGGCGCAGCGTCTGCAGCAGCGCACCGATTATGATCTTGAGATGCTCGAGACGATGGGCTTTTGCAACGGCATCGAGAACTACTCGCGTCATCTGGACGGTCGCAAACCGGGTGAGCCGCCGTTTACCCTAATCGATTACTTTCCCAAGGATATGCTCTGCATCATCGATGAGAGCCATGTGACGGTGCCGCAGATTCGCGGCATGCACGAAGGTGACCGCTCGCGTAAGGTGACGCTGGTGGAACACGGTTTTCGCCTGCCCTCGGCGCTCGATAACCGCCCGCTTCGTTTCGATGAGTTTGAGGCAAGGATACCCCAGTTTATCTATGTTTCGGCCACGCCGGGCGACTACGAGCTGCGGGTGAGCCAGAACGACGTGGAGCAGATTATTCGTCCGACCGGCCTGCTCGACCCCAAGATTGACGTGCGTCCAGTACGCGGCCAGATTGACGATCTTGAGGACGAGATTCGCGAGCGCGTTGCCCGCAAGGAGCGCGTGCTGGTGACCACGTTGACCAAGCGCATGGCCGAGGACCTGACCGACCATCTGCTCGACGCGGGCATTAAGGTCAATTACATGCACTCTGATACGGCGACAATGGACCGTGTCGAGATCCTGCGAACGCTGCGCGAGGGCAAGATCGATGTTCTCGTTGGCATCAACCTGCTTCGTGAGGGCCTGGATCTTCCCGAGGTCTCGCTGGTGGCAATTCTCGACGCCGATAAGGAAGGCTTCTTGCGCAACCGCCGTTCGCTGATTCAGACGATTGGCCGCGCGGCCCGTAACGCCGATGGCGAAGTCATCATGTATGCGGACGTTGTGACCGATTCGATGAAAGAGGCCATCGAGGAGACGCGGCGCCGCCGCGAGATTCAGATGGCATATAACGAAGAGCATGGCATTGTGCCCAAGACGGTGCGCAAGGCCATCAACGACATCTCAAGTTTTATTGCCGAAGCCGAAAAAACCGTGGGTTCCAAGGGGCGCTCGAAGGGCGACTCCCTTGGCCATGGCGCATTCTATACGCCCGATGAGTCGGGCGAGGGCGGCGTGCCGGAAACGGTGGCACCCGAGCAGACACTTGCGGAGCAGTTGGAAGAACTGCCGCATGACGAGCTTGTGCGGATCGTCGAAACCATGGAAGAGGATATGCGCAACGCTTCTGCCGCCATGGACTTTGAGGAGGCGGCGCGCCTGCGCGATGCCGTCGTTCAGATTCGGGCGATGCTCGAGGGTGCGTCTGAGGACGAGACGATCGAGCGCTTACGTTCGCAGGCCCGCAAGGGTTCCACGTTCGCATCGGGCAGAAAACGCCAGGGTGCACGGTTTAAGAAATAGCGAACAGGCCCCGAGTTCCCTGTGGAGCTCGGGGCCTGTGTCTTTTGCGTGCTGGAATTCGTGCGCTAGAGGTCTGCGATCAGGGCTTCGGCACAACGAATGCCGTCGGTGGCCGCGCTCATGATGCCGCCGGCATATCCAGCTCCCTCACCGCAAGGGTAGAGTCCCGGGGTCGACACGGCATGGCACGTTCGGTCTCGGGTGACAGTAACCGGTGAGCTCGAACGAGTCTCCACGCCGGTAAGAACGGCATCGGGGCGGTCATAGCCTCGTAGCTTTTTTCCGAGTAGGGGAAGTCCCAGGCGGAGCGAATCGATGATATGCTGCGGCAGGGCTTCGTCAATTGCCGTCCAGGTCACACCGAGCGGATAGGTGGGCTTTACCTTTCCGGGCGCCTTGCTGGCGCGTCCTGCGAGGAAATCTCCGACGAGTTGTGCCGGTGCGTTCCAGTTGGAACCACCCAGGCGATAGGCGGCCACCTCGCAGGCACGCTGGAGCTCGATGCCGGCGAGCGGGTCATCGTTGGGAAGGTCCTCAGGCGTGACGTTAACGAGCAGGGCGGCGTTTGCGTTGCGTCCGTCGCGGGCATTGAGGCTGGCGCCGTTGACGCACAGGTGGCCCTGCTCGGAAGAGGCGGCGACAACCTGCCCGCCGGGGCACATGCAAAACGAGAACACGCTGCGGCCGTTGGGAAGATGGGCGACGAGCTTGTAGGGGGCTGCTCCGAGGGCAGGATGTCCCGCCGAGGCTCCATATTGGGCTCGGTCGATGTCGCGCTGCGGATGCTCGATGCGAACGCCCATGGCAAAGGTCTTTTGTGCGAGGGCCACGTTGTGGTCCTTAAGGAGCTCAAAAATATCGCGAGCAGAATGCCCGCAGGCGAGGATGAGGTGCTTTGTCTCAATTGGCTCGTAAGCGGCGTCTTGGGACGATTGGACATCGATACCGGTGATGGCGCCAGACGCGTCGATGCGAATGTCGACGAGCTTTGTTCGATAACGGACGACACCTCCGAGCTGCTCGATGCGCTGGGATATAGCGGTGACAACCGTGGGAAGGATGTCGGAGCCAATGTGCGGCTTGGCATCCCACAGAATATCGCGGGGCGCGCCCGCCTCGACGAAGGTTTCGAGGATAAGGCGATGGGCGGGATTTTTGGTTCCCGTATTGAGCTTGCCGTCCGAGAAGGTCCCCGCGCCGCCCAGACCAAACTGAATATTGCTCTCGGGGTCGAGGATGCGCTCCTTTAGAAAGAGGTCGATCGCCTGCGAGCGGCGAAATGCCGGGTCGCCGCGCTCGATAAGCAAGGGCTTAAGACCTGCTTTGGCGAGCGTGAGCGCAGCGAAAAGGCCGGCGCATCCGGCGCCGACAACGACAGGGCGTTCTTGAGGTGCGTCGGAGACGGGGGAGGGGAATGAAGGCCCATCGTCTTCTATCGTGCGTACGCGCGAGCGGTCACGCTCGGCAACACTGTCGACCGCTTCTCGCTCGAGGTGGGGACTAGTCAGCTCAACACGAAAGCTCAGGATAAAATGGACGTCTCGTTTTTTGCGAGCGTCGATTGACTTGCGGTGGAGTTCGATGGACTTGATTTCGGAGTCCTTGCAACGTAGGATGCGCTTGGCGACTCGCTTGCCAACAATGAGGCAGGCATTTTCATCGCCGGCTTCATCGAGCGACGCGTTGACTTGGGTGATTTCGATCATCGAGGTCTCCTTAGAGGCAAGAAAGGGGCCGTCCGGTATCCCAGACGGCCCGAATGCGTTTTTGATTATAGACTGCGCGGCTACAAACTGCTTGCAGCGCGAATGCCCGAGAGCCAGGCCCACGCAAGGTTAAAGCCTCCGCAATCGGCGTCGATGTCGAGCGCTTCGCCGCAGAGGTAAAGCGGGGCGTCGACAGCGCTGCGCGCGCGTAGACTGGGTATTGAGATGCTCTCGACAGATACGCCACCACGCGTGACCTGCGCCGAGCGCTCCTCGGCTGTTCCTTCGACGAGCAACTTAAAGTGTTTGAGGATCGAGGCCAGGTGGATGACATCGTTGGAGTCTGGATGGCACTGCTCGAACGCCGTGCAGACGACGCGGGAGAGTTGCGGGGCGAGCATGCCGTCGAGCCAACGGGGATCGCGGGGCGAAAAGCCGCCGAGCAGCTCAACGCGCCGGTTGAGCATATCGAGCAGCTCGTCTTTGGAGAGGTCGGGGAAAACGTCGAGCAGGATCGTATCGCCGCGCTGGATACGACGGGAGAGGTTGAAGACAGCGACGCCCGAGATGCCGAAGGTTCGAAACAGGACTTCACCGTCTTCGTGCCAGAGCTCATTATGATTGCGGGCGAGCGTCAAGCGGGCGCGGACGCGCAGGCCATCCAACGTCTTGAGTGCCGCCCGATCGCCGACGACCGTTGCCGATACGGGGCAGAGGATGGGGCGCAGCGAAGTGAGGGGGAGGCGAAACGTATCGGCGATACCGGTGGGGTTGCCGCCCGTGGCGATAATTACGGCATGTGCCTGCAGGGCCTCGTTCTTGCGAGGGACATCGGCGAGCGCTTTCCGAAGCGAGCGGAGCTCCGATTTTCGGTCGTCGTGCTTTTTTGCCTTGAGCGCCCGCGCTGGACGGTCTATTTGGAGTGCCCAGCCTTCGGAAGTTTTGTGTGCCGAGGCAACGTTGGCTCCGCAGATTAAGGTGATACCCAGGCGGTCGCAAACATTGAGAAGCGCGTCGCGCACCGATTCGGCGCGAAGGGAGCGCGGGTACAGTCGGCCTTCCTCGGAGGTTGTCATGATGCCCAGCGAGGAGAAGAAACCCATAAGCTCTTGTTCGGGCTGGGGGCCCATGACGGATTCGACGAATGCGGGGTGGTTATACCGCTGAGGATCAATCGATTCGTTGGAGAGGTTGCAGCGGCCGTTACCGGTCGCAAGGAGCTTAAGGCCGCAGGCGACATCGCGCTCAACGATGCAGACGCTTTTGCCAGCGCGTGCGGCCGTAATGGCGGCGGCGAGGCCTGAAGCCCCGCCGCCGATTACCAGGACGTCATAGAAGGCGCTCGTGTTCACTTAGGCCTCGTCGGTCTCGTGCGGGGTAATAGCCTCGACGGCAGAGACTGCCTTGGGCAACATGCCATCGGGCAGCGCGGTCTCGACCTCGCCCTTATCGCAGGCCTCGGCGAGTGCCGGATTAATGGGAAGCTGGCCCAAGATGTCGAGGTTATAGCGCTCTGCGACCTCGGGGAGCTTGCTCTTGCCAAAGACCTCGATCTTCTTGCCGCAGTCGGGGCACTCGATATAGCTCATGTTCTCGACAATGCCCAGAATGGGGACGTTCATCTTCTCGGCCATGTTGACCGCCTTGGCGACGATCATCGAGACCAGATCCTGCGGGCTCGTGACGATGACGATGCCGTCGACGGGCAGCGACTGGAAGACGGTGAGCGCGACATCGCCTGTTCCCGGAGGCATGTCGACCAGCAGGTAGTCGATGGGGCCCCATGAGGTCTCGCTCCAGAACTGCCTAATGGCGCCTGCGATGACCGGACCGCGCCAAAGGACGGGGTCGGTCTCGTTTTGGAGCAGCAGGTTGGAGCTCATGACCTTGACGCCGTGCTCGGAGATTTCAGGCAGCATAAGGTTGCCAAGGGCATGGACGTGGCGTCCGCTCATACCGAACATCTTGGGGATGGAGGGACCGGTGATGTCGGCATCGAGGACGCCGACCTTGTGGCCGTGACGGGCAAGCTCGGTGGCGATGGCACCGGTGACAAACGACTTGCCGACACCGCCCTTGCCGGAAAGTACGGCGATGACGCGTTTGACCTCGGACAGCGTGTTCTCCTCAAATTGCGACGGCGATGTTTGTCCGCCGGCGGCCTGTGCGTGCTCGCAACCCATGTATGACTCCTTTGTATATGTTGGGGCCGGGGCCCCGTGATGTGACACGAGCGTCATTGTACCCTCGTTTGCGAGCGGGAGCCATTTACGATGCATTTGGGCCGAGCGTGCTTGCAATACGATGGGTCCAAGCGAATGGGCGGGCTTACTGAACTTTGCTGGCGAACTCGAGGTATTGCATGCGCTGCAGCTTGTCGATCGTCGAGGCGTATGGGCTGTCTTCAGATTCCAAGTCGTAGCGCAGCCCGTCGGCACCAAGGTAGCCGGCGACATTGATGGTGGGCACATCTGACCTTGTTGCAAGCAGAGCCTTTTGATAGTCGGTGAGCGGGGCGCCGATCTTATTAAGGGTAATGGCTGCAATCTCGTTTGCCCCGACGGTGTCGTAGACGTTGAGCTCGGTATTGCCGGCGATTTCATAGTTAGCCCAGACGAAATATGTCGACTGATAGATACGGAAAGCGTGGCTTGCCGTATCTTCCTGAGGGTACAGCTCGTCGTTGAGAGTCGTTGCGGCGCTCGGCTGATGGTCGCCAAAAAAGACAAGGACAACCGGTCTGCCGATATTGCGGAGCTCGTTGATAAAGTACTCGAGGTCCCGGTCGGATGCGTTGATGCAGGTAAGATAGGTGTTGAGCGCGCTATTGGCACCCTCGCTGGCTCCCTCGACCCAATAGTTTGTCAGCTCCTCGGCGGGAACGGTGCCATAGTCGTAGCCGCCGTGATTTTGCATCGTGACATCGAAGATGAACTGCGGGGCTTCGTCGGTTCTAAGCAGGTCGAGTATCTTGTCGTAGGTGGCGTAGTCGCATACGCCGGCATGGTAACAGGGCGCACCTTCGAAATCGCCGATTGAAAGAAAGTCTCCAAAGCCCAGCTGCTGATAGATTTTATCTCGATGGTAGTTGACGGGGTTTTGCGGGTGCATAGCGGTAGCGGTATACCCAAGCTCCTTAAGGTCCTTTGCCAGGCTGTTGACGCCATTCATCTGATACAGCTGATAGGGGATCTTGCCTAATCCGACAAAGGCCGTTGTCGCTCCGGTCAAAAATTCGAATTCGGAGTTTGCCGTTCCGCCACCGGTGACCGAAGCGAGCATGGTGCCGCGAACAAGTGTGTCGGGAAGCGAGTTGTAGAATGCGGGGCCGGTGTACCCGGCCGCCTGGAGCTGCTCAAAGCACGAAAGGTCGCTAAAACTCTCGTTCATGACGGCAACAATCGTCGGCTTGATTTCATTGAACTGGGCAACGGCCGCCGCGCGCTGCTCGCTCGAGCCATACGTGCTGTCGTAGGTGGCGGCGAGCTCCTGCTCGATGCTCTGCGCCTCATCGGGCGTATAGTCTTCGGGCTTCTCAATGGGCAACTCGTTGACCATTTCGGTGAACGAAGTGATAAAACCCTGAGACGCGTACGTGGTGATGGGCTGCCAACGGTCAAATCCAAAATTCAGCGCCTGCTCCAAGTCGATGTTGGAAAAGCCCGAGAGCCCCACAACGGTCACTAGCAGAAAAGCGCAGAGGTTAGCGGCGATTGCGGGGAAGACATGGGTGGGCGTACGGAGCTTTCTCGGTCGGATAAGCGAAAGAAGCCCCAGGGAAATCTCTAGCAGGGCGAGAGAGGTTACGATTCCGGCGGTAAAGGTAAACTCGTATCCCTCGCTCACTTCCATTGCGGTGCCAAGGGCCAAGATATCGCTTGGCAGGATGGCCTCGCCTTTAAACGTTATGACGAAGTGCTCGGCAATGCCAAGGATGCAACAGGCGACGGGCACGAGGGCCATGAAGCCTCCATGACGCTGTCCCAGCAAATAAAGGGAGAGCAGAACCGTCGCGAGCAGCCCGACGGAAAACCCGAATGAGTTGGCGGGAATGCGATAGAACGTTTCGTTACAGGCAATTTCGAGTGAAACGAACGAGAGCGCTGAAACAGCGGCGATGACAAGGATGTCACGGCAAATGCAGGCAACCGTTCCCGTCGCAAGATCGGTTTGGTCGATAAGTCCCGAAACCAAGGGTTCGACAAGAAGTATGACGGCGGCAGCACCGAGCGCCGAATAAGAAAGGACCCATAGGGAACTGTCCTCATTTACGAGCAATTGATTCGTAATCCATGCAGCTACCACGCCGAGCGGGATGAGGAGCGTCGCGCACCAAAAGACGCGGGCAATGGGCGGCTTTTCATTGTGTTTGATTGAAAAATACACGCGCACGACGACGGTGGCCACGATAAGGACGGCGATGAATATGGGCAGATTGGCCATGTCGCTCGAAGTGATTTCAAGGGGGATATCTTCGGTCATGGACGTTCCTCTGTTACAGCAAATTAAGTTCAGTATTAGATTACTGTAACCTTTCCATGGCATTTCGAGAAACAAAGCACCCGATACGCAAAGCTAAAGGTCTGCGAATCTTGTATTACGAACATCTGTGCGCGTCGAGTGCGCTAAACTCATCGACAGTATGATTCGATGCAATAGGAGGCAAGGAGCTTCCATGTCTGATTCTTCTATCGTTATTCGCGGCGCTCGTGAGCACAACCTCCGTGATATCGATGTTTCCATTCCGCGTGACCAACTCGTGGTCATTACCGGTCTTTCTGGCTCGGGCAAGAGTTCGCTGGCATTTGACACTATCTATGCCGAGGGCCAGCGTCGATACGTCGAGAGTCTTTCGAGCTATGCGCGCCAGTTCTTGGGCCAGATGGACAAACCCGACTTGGATTCAATCGACGGCCTTTCGCCGGCGGTGTCGATCGACCAAAAGACGACGTCTAAAAACCCTCGCTCGACGGTTGGCACCGTAACCGAGATTTATGACTATCTGCGCCTGCTGTTCGCCCGTGTGGGCACCCCGCACTGTCCCGAATGCGGCCGCGTCATTGAGCGCCAGACGACCGACCAGGTTGCCGACAAGGTCTTGGCGGCGGGGGAGGGCCGCCGCGCGTTTGTGCTGGCACCGGTGGTGCGCGGGCGAAAAGGCGAGTACACCAAACTGTTTGAGGACCTTCGCGCCGAGGGCTTTAGCCGCGTGCGTGTCGACGGTGAAGTGCGCTCGCTCGACGATCCGATCGATCTGGATAAGAAATTCAAGCACGATATCGAGGTCGTGGTCGATCGCATCGTGATCCGTGAGAATTCTCTGGGCCGTATCGCCGAGTCTGTTGAGCAGGCGACCGCGCTGGCTCACGGCAATGTAAACGTGTACATGCTGCCCGATCGTGATGCTCCCGAGGGGACCGAGGGCGAGCTTCTGGAGTATTCGTTGGCCTTGGCGTGCCCGGAGCATGGACACTCCATTGACGATCTTCAGCCGCGTGATTTTTCGTTTAACGCTCCCTATGGCGCATGTCCTGAGTGCGACGGCCTGGGCTTTAAGAAAACCGTTGATGCCGAGGCGCTGATCGAGGACCCCTCGAAGTCCATTGCCGACGGAGTCTTTGGTAGCCTGTTTGGCAATTCGAACTACTATCCGCAGATTTTTGCTGCGGTCTGCAAACACTTTAAGGTGAGCGCCGATACGCCGTGGGAGGACTTGCCCCCTCGCGTGCGTCGTGCATTCTTGGATGGCCTGGGCGATACGAAGATCTCGGTCGACTACCAAAAGCTCGACGGACGTCGCAGCCAGTGGGATACCAAGTTTTCGGGCGTTCGCAACATCCTGTACGAACGCTATACCGAGACGACGAACGAGAACACCAAGGCGCGCCTGGAGAAGTACATTCGCGAGGAGCCGTGCTCGACTTGCCACGGCGCTCGTTTGCGCCCTGAGATGCTCGCCGTCACCGTGGGCGGCAAGTCCATTTACGAAGTTTGTTGCCTGTCGTGCCGTGAATCGCTCGAGTTTTTTGAGGGCCTGGAACTCACCGAGCGCCAACAGTTTATCGGCGGCCGTATCGTCAAGGAAATTCTGGAGCGCCTGCGTTTTCTGGTCGATGTTGGACTCGACTATCTGACACTCGATCGCGCCTCGGCGACGCTTTCCGGTGGCGAGGCACAGCGTATTCGCTTGGCAACGCAGATCGGCGCGGGTCTCATGGGCGTGCTCTATATTCTGGACGAGCCCTCGATCGGTCTTCATCAGCGTGACAACGAGCGCCTGATCAAGACGCTCGAGCGCCTGCGCGATATCGGCAATACCGTTATCGTTGTCGAACACGACGAGGATACAATCCGTGCCGCCGACTACGTGATCGACATGGGGCCCGGCGCCGGTGTCAACGGCGGACACGTAGTCGCGGCGGGAACGCCTGCTGATATCATGGCGTGTCCTGAGTCGATGACGGGCGCTTATCTGACCGGCAAACGAATGATTCGGGTGCCTGATGAACGGCGCAAGCCCGGTCGCGGCTGCCTTAAAATTACGGGCGCTCGAGCCAACAACCTCAAAAACGTTACCGCCAAGATCGAGTTTGGTACGCTTACGGTTGTTACCGGCGTGTCGGGATCGGGCAAGAGCTCCCTGGTTACCGACACCATTGCGCCTGCCCTTACGAATGCTATTCACCGTTCGACGCGCCCTGTGGGTCCGTATAAAAAAATCGAGGGCATCGAGTGTATCGATAAGGTTATTGATATCGACCAGTCGCCGATTGGCCGCACGCCGCGTTCCAACCCTGCTACCTATATCGGCCTGTGGGATGATCTTCGCGCGCTGTTTGCGAGTACGCCGGAGTCGAAGGCGCGCGGCTACTCGCCGGGTCGTTTCTCCTTTAATGTGAGTGGCGGGCGCTGCGAGGCGTGCAAGGGCGACGGGCAGATCAAGATCGAGATGCACTTCCTTCCCGATATCTACGTTCCCTGCGAAGTTTGCGGCGGTAAACGCTACAACCGCGAGACACTCGAGGTCACCTACCGTGGCAAGACCATCTCGGACGTACTTGACATGAGCGTGGCCGAGGCACTGGCTTTCTTTGGGAATATCCCGCAGATCAAGCGAAAGCTCCAGACGCTGTACGATGTAGGCTTGGGCTACGTGAGCCTGGGCCAGCCCGCCACGACGCTCTCGGGCGGCGAGGCGCAGCGTGTGAAACTCGCCAAGGAGCTTCATCGACGCCAGACGGGCAAGACGTTCTATATTTTGGACGAGCCGACGACTGGCCTTCATTTTGAGGACGTCCGCCAGCTGCTCGATGTGCTGCAGCGCTTGGTCGATGCGGGCAACACGGTGCTGGTGATTGAACACAACCTTGATGTCATCAAGGTTGCCGACCGCCTGATCGATATGGGTCCCGAGGGCGGTAACGGCGGCGGAACCGTCGTGGTTTCGGGCACACCGGAGCAGGTTGCGGACTGTCCGCAGAGTTATACGGGCAAGTTTTTGGCGCCGTTGCTCAGGCGTGACCGGGAGCGTCAGGCTCAACTTGATGCTCAATAAATAGGCGATTCAGTTTATGGGCGCCATCGACTCCTTGTGATTCGATGGCGCTTGCTGTGCCGAAGTGACGTATGCAGCCGAATTGGACATATACTTAATCCTTACGTCCGAATGCGAGGGAAAGGATATGTCATGGCAAAGGCTGTAAAGACGCCAAAAACCAATGCGATGCGCGAGCTGGAAAGCGCCGGCATTTCCTATGTTCTACATACGTACGAAGACGATGGTGATGAGTCGGTGGGCCTGGGTGTCGCGATTTCGGAGCAGCTTGGCGAGGAGCCCGGTCAAGGATTTAAGACTTTGGTCTGCGTGACACCGTCCAACGACCATGTCGTGTGCTGTATCCCTGTTGCCGACGAGCTCGATCTAAAGTCCGCCGCGCGTGCCGCGGGGGAGAAGTCCTTGGCCATGATGCATGTGAAGGATTTGCTTGCGGCGACTGGCTACGTTCGCGGCGGCTGCAGCCCGGTCGGTATGAAAAAACGCTACCGGACGCTCATTGATGAGACATGTGTCCTTTGGGATACCATTTTTATTTCGGGAGGCAAGCGTGGTTATCAGCTCGAGCTTGCACCCGATGATTTAATTGCATTTTGCGGGGCGACGGTTGCCGCGATTACGAGAGAGGACTGAGCGATGCCGCAGGAAGAATTGAAGCGCGGAGCTCATTTTGCAAAAGAATCTGCGCCTCAGACACCCTCATCCGAAGCTTCTTCGTCGCGAGATGACACTGACGACATGGGCTCGTCGGACTACTCCACGGTTGGTCGTTCCGCCGGGCTTATGACCATCCTGACCATCGTGTCTCGCGTCACCGGTTTTATCCGCACGTGGGCAATGGCGGCCGCTATCGGCATGTCGCTACTCTCGTCCTCCTATCAGGTCGCCAACAACCTGCCCAATATGCTCTACGAACTCGTGATGGGCGGCATGCTCGTGACGGCGTTTTTGCCCGTGTACATGGGCGTGAGGCGTGAGCAGGGTCGCGAGGCCTCGAACGAGTACGTGGGCAACCTGCTTGGCATTCTGCTTTTGGTGCTGGGTGGCATTTCGTTGCTGGGGACCGTGTTCGCCCCGGGCTTTATCTGGACGCAATCGTTCCTTTCGGGTGACGGCGGCAGCATGGATACCGCTGCGTTCATGTTCCGTTTCTTTGCCATCCAGATTCTCTTTTATGGTTTGGGCTCGGTGTTCTCGGGCGTTCTCAACGCGCACCGCGACTACTTCTGGTCGACGTTTGCCCCGGTCCTCAACAATGTGATCGTCATTGCGAGCTTTATGGGTTTTGCGCCCGTGTCCGCACAGTTTGGCGAACGTGCCGGCATCATCTTGATTGCGGCCGGTACGACCCTCGGTGTCTTTGTTCAGATGGCATGTCAGATTCCCGCGCTTGGCAAGCACGGCGTGCATCCCCATATCCATATCGACTTTAAGGACCCCGCGCTGCGCCAGACGATTGCGCTCGGTATCCCGACGCTGCTCGCCACGGTGTGCATGTTTGTCTCGACTTCTATCACCAACGCTGCCGCGCTGGTGGTCCAGCCCGAGACGGGTCCTTCCGTCATCGCCTATGCGCGCCTGTGGTACACGCTGCCCTACGCGCTGATTGCCGCCTCGCTTTCGACGGCGCTCTATACCGAGCTCTCTCATGACGCACAGGAGAAGGATTACGACAGCGTTCGCACGGGCATTTCGCGTGGCGTCGCCCAGATGCTGTTCTTCCTGATTCCGTTCGCACTGTACCTGATTGTCTTCGCACGTCCGCTCAACATGATTTACTGTGCCGGCAAGTTCGATGAATCCGGCGTGGCGCTGGTGTCCGAGTACCTTGTCTACCTGGCGCTCTCGCTGCCGCTCTACGGCGTGGTCGTGTTGATGCAGAAGAGCTTCTCTGCCTTGCTCGACATGAAGCCCTATAGCCGCTATTGCCTGTATTCCGCCATCGGCCAGGCTGGCTCGGTTCTGCTGTTTGGCGTTGTGCTGGGCTTCGGTATGCCGGCAATCGCGCTTTCGTATGTTGTCGACTACGTGATCTTGGTCGGCTGTTCGCTGTGGTGGCTGCGTCGTCGCCTGCGTGGCCTTCAGGTCAAATCTATCCTGCATGGCGGTTTCTTTGGCCTTTTGCTCGGCGGCCTAGGGGCTGCCGCAGGCGCCGGCGTCATGTGGGCGCTTGAACACTTTGTCGGGGTACTTGGCGGCTCGATTCTGATTACTCTTGGCTATGTTTGCGTTGCGGGTGTCGTCTCGCTTGCTGTTACCTTTGGCCTTGCCGTCGTTCTTAAGATGCCCGAGGTCTCGGCGCTGCTTCGTCGCAAGTAGGTGCGTGTGGCCGGTCACGACAACATTCCAACACTCGCCGAGCAGGTTTCGCGCGTTCCCACGCAGCCCGGATGTTACCTTTGGAAAGATGCCAAGGGCGATGTCATCTACGTTGGCAAGGCGAAAAACCTGCGTTCCCGTATGCGCCAGTACGTGACGCTGCAGGATGAGCGCCAAAAAATACCGCTCATGATGCAATTGGTTGCGAGCTTTGACTACATCGTTGTCGAAACCGAGCATGAGGCGCTTGTACTCGAGCGCAACCTGATCGGCCAGTACCATCCGTACTTTAACGTCGACCTCAAGGATGACAAGAGCTACCCCTTTATCGCCATTACAAAGGGCGACCTGTATCCCGCTATCAAATACACGCGCGAGCGTCATAAGCCGGGAACGCGTTATTTTGGTCCCTATACCGATAGCCGCGCGGCGCGTGAGACCATTGACACGCTGCGCAAGGTGATCCCGATCTGCTCGGCTTCTTGTGCGGAGTGGCGTCGTTGTCGTCGTATCGTCGAGTCCCACAAGGGCGAGGAAGACATCGTCAATATGATTTGCGCGCAAAACGGGCGTCCCTGCTTCGACTACCATGTCGGGCGCGGCCCAGGTGCGTGTGTCGGCGCGATTTCTCCTACGGACTATGCCAAGAACGTCAAGCGTGTCGAGCGCTTTTTGTCGGGCCATCGCAAGGATGTCGTCGATGAGCTGACCTCCGAGATGACGGATGCCGCCGAGGCGCTCGACTTTGAGCGCGCGGCACGCGTCAAACGTCGTTTGGAGGTCATCAGGGGTCTGGACGACCGTCAGCAAGTCGTTTTTCCCTCCAGTGTCGATATCGATGTCATCGGTTTCTATCGCGAGGAGACCATCTCCGCCGCTTGCGTCTTTGTCGTGCGTGAGGGTCGAACGGTTCGAACCTGCGAGTTTATTCTCGATAAGGGTTTGGATGTCGACGAAGAGGAACTTCAATCGGGCTTTCTTAAGCGCTATTACGACGAGACGGCTGATATTCCAGCTGAGATAAACCTCTCTGTCGAGCTTGAGGATGCGGAGGCGCTGGGGGAGTGGCTTGCAGGCAAGCGCGAGCGTTCCTGCCATCTCCATAGGCCGCAGCGTGGCGAAAAGCACCGTTTGCTCGATATGGCATCCAAAAATGCGCGCCATGCCCTCATGCGCTACATGATGCGAACGGGGTACGCTGACGACCGCACCAATCAAGCGCTCCTGGAGCTCGAAAGCGCGCTGGCGCTGCCGGCGCCGCCGATGCGTATCGAGTGCTTCGATATCTCGACGCTGCATGGAACCTTTACGGTCGCCTCGATGGTGGTGTTTACCAACGGACGCGCCGACAAGAGCCAGTACCGTCGTTTTAAAATTCAGGCCGAATTGGACGAGGCAAACGACTTCGTGTCGATGTCCGAGGTTTTGGGACGACGCTATGCTCCCGAGCGCATGGTCGACGAGCGCTTTGGCTCGCGCCCCGATTTGCTCGTTGTCGATGGCGGTAAGCCGCAATTGACCGCTGCGATCAAGCAACTTGAGGCTCTTGGGCTCGATATACCGGTTTGTGGCTTGGCGAAGGCCGATGAGGAAGTTTTCGTGCCTTGGGACGAGACTCCCGTCGTGCTGCCGACCGGGTCTGCTTCGCTCTATCTAATTAAACAGGTTCGCGATGAATCGCACCGTTTTGCCATCACGTTCCATCGCGAGTTGCGCGATAAAGCCATGACGGTTTCGGTACTCGATGACGTTCCAGGCGTGGGACCCACCAGAAAACGTGCCCTTATGCGCCATTTTGGCTCGATGAAGCGTTTGCGCGCGGCGAGCGAGCAAGAGATCGCGGAAGTTCGCGGCATACCTGCCGATGTTGCCAAGGCGGTCCACGAGGCGCTCGTTGCATGGAATGCCGAGCGCGCCGAGGCGGCGGCTGGCCATTCCGATAGCTAAACACGAGCCAAACAACTGATATACATGATTGCGCGATTTTCAACCATTTATTTCGCCATGATTGCCTGCTGGTTTCGGGTTTTATTAACGCTAAAACGTTTGACTAACCCAAGCGAAAACCCTGCTATCCTGCGGGTTGACGAAGACTGATATCTCACCTCGCCGATACATACTGTCTGGCGAATCGTTTGTCAACGAATTCGGTGAACGGTAGTAAATACCGTTCAAGCGTATGTATGTATCGGTCGCCGAGCGCGGCACCTCAGTTGGGTTCGTCGGTAGGTAAGGTATATATCGTCCGCAAGTTGCGCGGGGGCAAGTCTAGGTGCTCCCGAGTAAGATTCTCTATTGATAGGAGAAGACATGGCCATCATCAACAAGGGTATGTCCAGGCGTTCGTTCCTCGGCCTCACCGGCAGCGTCGCTGCTGTCGCAGGGCTTGGTCTCACCGGCTGCGGTGGCAGCTCTAGCGACGAGGGTTCCGCTTCCGGTTCCACCGATTCCGCCAACCGTGGCGGCGGCGTGATCACCGCTGGTTCCGCTTACGCTCCGTCCAGCTTCGATCCCGCCAGCACCGGCTCCGCTGTGGGCCTGGGTGCTAACTGGCACGTCGTCGAGGGCCTCTACGGCATCGATTACCACGACTACAGCACCTTCAACGAGCTCGCCACCGACGATCCTAAGTCCGTGGACGACACCACTTTCGAGGTCACCATCCGCAAGGGCGCCAAGTTCTCCGATGGCACCGAGGTCACCGCTGACGATGTCGTTGCCTCCTACACCGCTTGCGCCGCTTCCGCTACCTATGCTCCGTTCTTCCAGCCCTTCGAGTCCATCGAGGCCAAGGACGCCAGCACCGTGACGGTCAAGACCAAGGTCCCCAACTTCTCCCTGCTCAAGGATCGTCTGGCCATCGTCCGCGTTACCCCGGCCACTCAGACCGAGGAGGATCGCGCCAAGCAGCCGATCGGCTCCGGCCCCTGGATGTACGACTCTATCTCCGATACCGAGATTACCCTGGTTCCCAATCCTGAGTACAACGGTGAGTATGCTGCCGAGGATAAGAAGATCCAGTACAGCATCCTGACCGACCCCACCGCTCGCGTTACCGCTCAGCAGGAGGGCTCCACGCTCGTTATGGAGCTCGTTACCGCTGACGCCGTCGACCAGCTTGAGAGCGCCGGCTGCAAGATCGATAACGTTCAGGGTTTCGGCACCCGCTTCATCATGTTCAACGTCGCCAAGGAGCCTTGGAACAACGTCAAGGTCCGTCAGGCTGTCATGTATGCGCTCGACACCGAGAAGATGGTCAGCAACACCTTCGCCGGCCTTGCCACCGCTGCCAGCTGCTACCTGCCCAAGAGCTTCACCAACTATCATGAGGCTTCCACGGTGTACAAGACCGACGCCAAGAAGGCTAAGAAGCTCATCGAGGAGTCTGGCATCACCCCGGGTGCCATCACCCTGCGCACCACCGACAACGAGCAGATTAAGGGCATGGCCGCCCAGGTCAAGAACGACCTCGACGCTCTCGGCTTCGATGTGACCATCCAGACCGATACCTCGCCGGCCACCTACGCTGCCATCGACGGCGGCGAGGCCTACGATATCCTCCTTGCCCCTGGCGATCCTTCCTGCTTCGGCGCCGACCCCGACCTGCTGCTCAACTGGTGGTACGGCGACAACGTCTGGATGCAGACCCGTTGCCCGTGGAAGGAGTCCGCTGAGTGGCAGAAGCTCCACAGTCTCATGGACGAGGCTCTTGCCGCCGAGGGCGACGAGCAGCAGAAGAAGTGGAACGAGTGCTTCGACATCATTGCCGACAACGCCGTTCTGTACCCCGTTGTCCACGTCAAGACCGTCTCCGCTTCCTGGGACGATCCGTCCACTGCGCCCAACGGCGAGGCCCTCGATGGCTTCAAGGGCATCGGCACGACGAGCATGTCCTTCAGGGGCGTTGCGACCGTCAAGGCGTAAGACTCGCTTGAGTCTGTATGCAGGATGTCGGTCATTGGGGCCGTATCCTCATAGTTGAAACAAAGACCCGGGCGGCAACGATGTCGCTCGGGTCTTGTAATGAGTACCCGTACTCATATACCAGTTGGTCCTACCGACAAAAGAAAGGGGAGAGAACGTGAACAACTTGCTACGTTTGATTGGAAGGCGTCTTGTGGCGCTGCCGATCATGGCATTGGGCGTCACCGTCCTGGTGTTCTTCCTTATGTCGTTCTCCAAGACCGACCCCGCCTACACGGCGTTGGGTGACGGTGCCTCGCCCGAGGCGGTTGCCGAGTACCATGAGAAGTATGGTCTGGACGACCCCTGGCCCGTGCGCTACGTGCGCTATATGGGCGATTTGATCCATGGCGACATGGGCACCTATGGTGCTGCTCGCAACTCCGTTGCCAAGCGCATCTCCACGGCCCTGCCCGTCACGATGCAGCTGACCTTTATCGGTCTTGCCATCGGTGCGGTCGTTTCGTTTTTGCTCGGCGTCATCGCGGCACTGTATCGCGACAAATGGCCGGACCAAGTGATCCGCGTCTTTTCCATCGCCGGCTTGGCAACCCCGTCGTTCTGGCTTGCCGTTCTGTTGATCCTGCTGTTCTCTTCCTACCTTAAGGTGCTCCCGGCATCGGGTGCTCTGCCTCACTTCACCACGAATCCGGTTGGCTATCTGGGACGTATGATCATGCCCGCTATCGCCTTGGCATTTCCGCTGACGGGCCAGATGACTCGTATCGTGCGTACCGCCATGGTCGAGGAGCTCGACAAGGATTATGTCCGTATGGCTCGCGGCGCCGGCGTTCCCGAGAAGGTCGTCGTCGGCATCAACGTTCTTCGCAATGCGCTGATCACCCCGGTCACCACCCTCGGTCTTAAGATCGGTTACCTCATGGGCGGCGCCGTCGTCATCGAGGTTATCTTCAACCTCCCCGGCATGGGCACTGCGATTCTGCAGGGCGTTCAGGGCAACGAGGCGAACCTGGTTCAGGGCGTCGTTATCGTCGTTGCTCTTGCCTTCATCATCATCAACATCGTGGTTGACATGCTCTACCTGCTCATCAACCCGCGCATCAGGACGGTGTAGATTATGGTAAAGATTCGAGAGAAGCAAACCGAGCAGCTCGAGAAGGCTGCCTCCAAGGGGCTCAAGCTCGGTGGCTGGAAGAAGATGACGTTGTCTTCTAAGATTGCCGCCGTCGTGCTGGTGCTGGTCGCCCTGACTGCGATTCTGGCGCCCCTTCTTGCCCCCTATAGCCCGGTCGAGATCTTTACGGCTCGCCAGGCTCCCGGCAACGGATTTATCTTCGGTACCGACGATAAGGGTCGCGACATTCTGTCGCGTATGCTCTACGGTGGTCGTTACTCGCTGATTATCGGCTTTGGCGCCACCGCCATGGCTCTGGTCTGCGGCTCGGTCGTGGGCGCCCTTGCAGCGGTTTCGCGCAAGGCCGTCTCCGAGACGATCATGCGTATCCTGGACATCATCATGTCCATCCCGGGCATCGCCCTCGCGGCCGTCTTTGTCTCCATCCTGGGCAACTCCGTGCCGTCGATCATCTTCGCCATCGGCTTTATGTACACTCCGCAGATTGCCCGTATCGTGCGCGCCAACATCGTGTCCGAGTACGGCGAGGACTATGTTCGCGCGGTCATCGTTTCCGGCGCCAAGGCTCCGTGGATTTTGATCAAGCATGTTCTGCGTAACTGCATCGCCCCGATCATGGTCTTCACCGTTACCCTGGTCGCCGACGCCATCATCTTCGAGGCCTCGCTGACCTTCATCGGCGCTGGTATCCAGGAGCCCACCGCTACCTGGGGCAACATCCTCGCCGACGCCCGCGGCGGCGTGCTCGCCGGCCGTTGGTGGCAGGCACTGTTCCCGGGCCTGGCCATCATGATCACCTGCCTGGCGCTCAACATCCTCTCCGAGGGCATTACCGACGCCATGGCCGCTGCTCCCTCCGCCGCCCTGGATCCCACCGATTCCTCCAAGCGTCGCGAGGCCGACCTGCTGGTCTCCGACCCCGTTCGAGCCTACAAGGAGCAGGCCCAGTCCCTCTCCGCTCGCCTTGGCGCCCTGCGCGATGTCGAGCTCAAGCGTGACGATCGCCATGTGCCCGACGAGTCTGTTGAACCGATTCTCTCGGTCCGTGACTTCTGCATCCAGTTTGAGCATCACGGTGATATCAACGTCGTCGACCATGTCAACTTTGACGTCCGTCCTGGTCAGACCATGGGCCTGGTGGGCGAGTCCGGTTGCGGTAAGTCCATCACCACGCTGGCCATCATGGGCCTGACCGATGAGGACGAGCACCTTTCCGGCGAGGTCCTCTGGGAGGGCCGTGACCTGCTCAAGATGAGCAAGAAGGAGTGGTTCGGCCTGCGCGGTACCGATATCGCTATGGTCTATCAGGACGCCCTGTCCTCGCTCAACCCCTCCATGCTCATCTCTGCCCAGATGAAGCAGCTCACCAAGCGCGGCGGAACCCGCAGCGCCGAGGAGCTCCTGGAGCTCGTCGGCCTCGATCCCAAGCGCACGCTCGAGAGCTATCCGCACGAGCTTTCCGGCGGCCAGCGTCAGCGTGTCCTGATCGCTATGGCCCTTACCCGCGACCCCAAGCTGGTCATCTGCGACGAACCCACGACCGCTCTGGACGTTACCGTCCAGAAGCAGGTCATCAAGCTGCTCAACGATCTTCAGGCCAAGCTCGGCTTTGCCATGATCTTCGTTTCGCACGACCTGGCGCTGGTCGCCGAGGTCGCCCACAACATCACGGTTATGTACGCTGGCCAGGTTATCGAGCAGGCACCCACCAAGGAGCTGCTCACTAACCCGATCCACGAGTACACCCGCGGTCTTCTGGGTTCCGTTCTGTCCATCGAGAGCGGTTCGGGCCGCCTGCACCAGGTGCCCGGCGCCGTTCCGAGTCCGCGCGATTTCCCCAAGGGCGATCGCTTCGCGCCCCGCTCGAGCCATCCGCGTATTGGCCTGGACACCCGTCCGGTCTTCAAGCGCGTGCCCGGCACCGAGCACTTCTATTCCGAGCTCCCCGACGAGGTGCTCAAGGCAAATGGTTTGACCCCTCACGCGGAGGTGATGTAGATGAGCGAGACCGCAGTCAACGGCGTCGAGCCGATCATCTTCCTTGATGACGTCCACGTCACCTTTAGGACCCGTACCGGCTCGATTCTGCACCCCAACCTGGTTCACGCCGTCCAGGGTGTAACGATTAAGCTCATGCCCGGTCAGACGATCGGCATCGTCGGCGAGTCCGGTTGCGGTAAGTCCACCACCGCCAACGTCATGTGCGGCCTGCAGGCCCCCACGAGCGGCAAGGTCTACTTTAAGGGCAAGGACGTTACCAAACGTACCGCCGAGGACCGTCGCCACATGGGTCGCGTCATCTCGGTCGTGTTTCAAAACCCGGCCACGGCGCTCAACCCCCGCATGGTCGTTCGCGAGCAACTGCTCGACCCCATGCGCGTCCACAACCTGGGTACCGAGGCCGAGCAGGAGAAGCGCGTCAAAGAGCTCCTGGAGCTCACCGGTCTGCCCAGCTCCGCCGCCGAGGTTCTTCCCGGTCAGCTTTCGGGCGGCCAGCGCCAGCGCGTCGCAATTGCCCGTGCCCTGTCGCTGAACCCCGATGCCATCATCGCCGACGAGCCCACCTCGGCTCTGGACGTTTCGGTCCGCGCGCAGATTCTGAACCTGCTGACCGACCTTAAGAAGGAGCTCGGCCTGGCCATGGTGTTCATCAGCCATGACATCCAGACGGTCCGCTATATCTCTGACGACATCATCGTTATGAATGGCGGCAAGATCGTCGAGCAGGGCGAGGCCAAGCAGGTCTTCCAGCATCCCCAGGACCCCTACACCAAGATGCTGCTCGGCGCTGCGCCGTCGCTGCTGCACCCCAAGCTCGGCGAATAGCCTCGCTTTCCCTCCCGTGCGCCCGGTTCCCTTGCCGGGCGCACCTCCGTTGCGATTTCGAAAGGTTGGGTTCACGAGCCATGCCAAGTGCTCAGGAGCTACAACATCAATTTGGTGAATATCGAGGCGCCATGCCCCGTCCATCAGATTTCGATCTCTTTTGGAAGGATCGCATGGCCGAGGCCGACGCCGTCGGGCTTGACTATGCGATCGACACGGCATCGGTCACCGATACCGCGACCTGCCAACTTTTCGACCTCTGGTATACCGGCATGTGTGGCGCTCGCCTGCATGCCAAGTACCTTAAACCCGTCTCGGACGAGCCCGTACCATTGGTGCTTCAGTTCCATGGGTATCCGGGTGCAAGCCGCAGCTGGTTTGAGCAGGCGTCGTTTGCGGGCATGGGCATGGCACTCATCGCCCTCGACTGCCCCGGCCAAGGAGGTCCCTCCGAGGACATTGGTGGATTTGAGGGCACAACGGTTGCCGGGCATATCGTCGCCGGCATCGACGGCGACCCGGCCAACCTCTACTATGTCCGCTTGCACCAAGATATTCGCATCCTGTGCCGTATTGTTCGCGAGCTCGAGGGCATCGATCTTTCTCGTGTGTTTGTGAACGGCGCGTCGCAGGGTGGTGGTTTGGGCATTGCGACCTGTGCGCTTAACAGCGAGCTTATCAATCGTGCCGCCATCCTCTATCCCTTCCTGTCAGATTTCCGCCTAGTCTGGGATTTGGATGCAGACGACATTGCCTACGAGGGCCTGCGCTATTGGTCTCGCTGGTTTGACGAGGACTCGACTCGTATTGACGAAGCCTATGCCAAGCTGGCGTACTTCGATTCCAAGAACTTTGCCCCTATGGTCAAATGCCCCGTGCTGTTTGGCACCGGCACAGCCGATATCGTCTGCCCGCCAGCGACGCAGTTTGCGGTCTATAACAACCTGACCTGCGAAAAGCGTCATGAGTTCTTTGAAGGCTTTGGCCACGAGGAGATTCAGGATTTTGACGATCTGATCATTCCGTTTTTCTGCAAGGGAGGGGAGGCTCATGTCTAAGTGCGAGAGCAATGTTAATGAGCTGATTGTCCCCGGGCTCGTGGGAATTCCTGGAACGGTTTCGTCAAGGCTCGCAGAATATCGGGACTGGCGCGGTGATGTCCAAGCAGATGTTTCTGATTTAGAGACATGCGCTTCGAATCTTGAGATTCAAGGCCTGGCCATTACGGCGATTGACTTTGTTAACCCCTGCGCCCGTTACTCGGAGGTCTCCTTTGAGCTCGGTGACGATGCGATTCACGCTCGTTTGATCGAGCCTGTCGGTCGTGCCCGAGTGTCTGAGCGCGTGCCGCTGTGCCTGATGTTCCACGATATCGATCGGCCTGTGCGCGGCTGGCATCACATGACGAGATTTGCCGCCATGGGGTATGCCGTCCTCGCGCTGGATGACGATGTTGCTGGTGCGGACGACCTGCAGCGGGGGATTTCTTCGCCCGCTTTTGTCGAGCGCGTCCGTTGGGGTTGCGCGCTGGCGAAGGTGGCGCGCAATCTTGATGGCATGGACCCCGACCGCATCTTTGCATGGGGCGAGGGTCTAGGCGGCGGAGTCGCGCTGGCGGTTTCTGCTCTGGACGAGCGGGGTCTCGCCTGCACGGCGGTTGCCAATCCGCTTCCTGGCGGCCTCGAGGCGCTGTCGTCTCGGGTGCGCGGATCGGTGCTCATGGGCACATCGCTCATGGATACCGTGAGCGATCCCAAGGATCAGTTTGCCGTATTCAACGGCCTTGAGTGTGACCGGAGACATATCATCTATGCCAAATACGCTCACGAGCGCATCAATGCGTTCGAAAACGAAGTCGTCGACTTTTTTAACCAAACGTTCTACTCGTGTTCTTTGGCCTAGACGGCCTGGACACTGCCAACAAGAGTGGGCGGCATAGGGCTGCCCACCAGACAACTAAGGAGATTCTTGTGGCAACTCAGAAATTCACCGGCGTTATCCCTCCCGTCGTTGTTCCCGATACCGAAGACCACCAGCTCGATGTTGCCTCCTTTGAGCGCAGCATCAACCGCATGATCGATGCCGGCGTCGATGGCTTGTTCTTCCTGGGCTCCTCGGGCGAGGTCGTCTTCTCCACCGACGAGCGTCGCCGTCAGATCATCTCCGAGGCCGTCCGTATCGTCGACCACCGCGTTCCCGTTCTGGTCGGCATCATCGACACCGAGACCGAGCGCATGATCGAGCACGGTAAGGTCGCTCAGGAGCTGGGCGCCGATGCGCTTGTCGCCACCTGCCCGTTCTATGCCCTGCAGGGCATGACCGAGGTCGAGGAGCACTTCCGCATCCTGCATGAGGAACTCGACCTGCCCATCTTCGCCTATGACATCCCCGTGTGTGTCCACACCAAGCTCCCGTGGAAGCTCCTTGCCAAGCTCGGTGCCGAGGGCGTTCTGGCCGGCGTCAAGGATTCCTCGGGTGATGACATCTCGTTCCGCTACCTCGTTCAGGAGAACGAGAAGAACGGCCATCCGATGAGCATCCTCACCGGTCACGAGGTTGTTGTCGACGGCGCCTACCTCGGTGGCGCCGACGGTTCCGTTCCGGGTCTCGCCAACGTTGAGCCCGAGGGCTACGTGCGTCAGTGGAAGGCCGCTCAGGCTGGTGACTGGGCTACCGTCAAGGCCGAGCAGGATCGCCTCAATGAGATTTCGCACATCTGGGATGTCACCTCGGGCGTCCAGGGTTATGCCGGTGGCGTCGGCGCCTTCAAGACCGCTATGAACCTCATGGGTATCTTCGACAGCCCGACCATGCCGCGCCCGGTGAAGGCCATGACCGGCGAGAACGTCGAGGCGATTAAGAAGGTCCTCCAGGACAACGGTCTCCTGTAAAGCTTCCCCGGGCACCCGACCTCGCCGTTCAACCGTGCGGCCATGACCCATTAGATCAATGGTCACACGGTTTCTTGGCGATCTCGGGCACCTGGAAAACCTTTTCCGCGCTGTGACGGCTAGCCTGACGGCGCATTTCCTGTAGTTGTTTTTTATCTCCTAAGGAGAGCGACATGGAGAACAAGTACGTCTGCTCTGTCGATATCGGCGGAACTAAGATCGCGACTGCCATCATGGAGTACCCGGCTGACGGTAGTGTGCCCCATCCTGTTTTTGAGGCCGAGGTTCCCACCGAGGCCCAAGAGGGCGGCGAGGCCGTCTTCCAACGTATCGAGGCGTCCATCAAGGCTGCTCTCGAGGCGAATCCCGATGTCGAGGTCCTTGGCGTCGGTATCGGTGCCGCCGGCGTCGTCGATCCCAAGACGGGCGCCATCGCGTATGCCAACGAGATCATGCCCGGCTGGTCCGGTGTTCAGTTGGGGCCGCGCCTGCGCGAGGACCTCGGTCTTCCCGTTGCCGTTGTAGGCGACGTGCAGGCTCATGCTCTGGGCGAGGCCCACTGGGGCGTCGGCAAGGGCAAGTTCTCCGTCTTGTGTCTTGGCATCGGTACGGGCATCGGTGGCGCATATGTCGAGAACGGCCGCGTGATGCAGGGTTTCCATGGTGCTGCTGGCCATATGGGCCACATCGAGTGCTCGGCTGCCGCCGGTATTCCCTGCGCCTGCGGGCGTTCCGGCCATCTGGAGTCGGTTGCTTCGGGCACTTCCATTGGTCGTATGTACGATGAGCGCTTTGGTCGCGTCGACCCCAGCCGTCCTTCGGTCGGTCGCGATGTGAACGACCTGTGCCGTGCGGGCGACGCAAAGGCGACCGAGGTCATCCATGACGCCGGCTTTGCGCTGGGTGCCAGCTTGGGCTCGCTCGCTAACATCCTGGACCCCGAGGTCATCGTGCTTTCGGGTGGCGTGATTCACCAAGGTCCCGATTGGCGTTCGCAGACGTGGAAGGATTCGGTGCACGAGGGCTATGCCAGCCAGGCGCTCGATCCGCTTCAGGACACGCCGATTCTCATCGGTTCTCTGGAGGGCGATGCTCCGCTCATCGGTGCCGCCGAACACCTTCTTGCTTCGTTGAAGTAAACATAACTACCAAGTGTGCCTTCTGAGGTGCCGCAGATTGACGTGAAAGAGGAGCGAAGCGTACTTCGGTACGCGAGCGACGGTTTGAACGTCAAGGTGCGGCGTCTCAGAAGGCTGTTTTGAGAAAGGTTGAGTCGAACATGACCGTTGATCCTTTGATCCAGTCCCTGAAGGGCAAGCTCGTCGTGAGCGTTCAGGCGTATATGGGCGAGCCGCTTCGTACGCCCGAGACCATGGCTCAAATGTCTCGCGCTTGCGAGCTCGGCGGCGCCGCCGCCATTCGCTGCCAGGGCCTTGCCGACATTGCCGCCATTAAGGGTCGCTGTGAGGTTCCCGTCATCGGCCTGTGGAAGGATGGGCACGAGGGCGTTTACATCACGCCGACGCTGCGCCACGCTCGCGCCTGCGTTGCTGCGGGTGCCGATATCGTGGCGATCGACGCCACCGATCGTCCGCGTCCCGATGGCAAGACCGTCGAAGATACTTTCCGTCCGCTGCACGAGGAGGGCGTGCTCCTGATGGCCGACTGTGCCACCATCGAGGATATTCGTCGTGCTGTCGACATGGGCTTCGACCTGGTGTCCACCACGCTGTCTCATGGTGTTGCCGCCATCGACTGCACCATGGCCGATGGCCCCGATCTGCCGCTCCTGCGTCAGGCGACCGAGGAATTCCCCGGCCTTCCCATCATTTGCGAGGGTCGCGTGCATACGCCCGAGGAGGCTCGCGCCGCGATCGATGCTGGCGCCTGGGCCGTTGTCGTCGGCACCGCCATCACGCACCCCACGAGTATTACGAGTTGGTTCAAGGCTGCGCTTGAGGCGTAAGACAGGCCTCGTATCCGCTCGGGGCGGTATACTCAATATAGGCAATTGACCGCGCGGGATCCGGGTTGCTGGGTCCCGCGCTTGTTTTCGGGAGGCAACACATGCAAAAGGGAGATGCCATGGATGCGGCGGAGCGCTCGGAGCGCATCCCCGATATCGTCATCATCACCGGAATGTCCGGATCAGGCCGCACACAGGCCATGCACGTGTTCGAGGACATGGGCTATTTTTGCATCGATAACCTGCCTCCGCGTCTCATCGCCCAGCTTGCCGAGCTCGTCGGCATCAATACGGGCGTGGGCAGGCATCTCGCCGTCACCTGCGATTTGCGTAGCCAGGGACTGTTTGACGAGTTGCTCGATGCGGTCGCCGCTCTCGAAGAGCGCGAGATGAGCTGCGACATCGTGTTCCTGGAGGCTTCTGACGAGGTGCTGATTCGTCGCTACAGCGAAAATCGCCGCCGTCATCCCATTGCCAAGCCGGGGGAGACTACGGCCGATGCCATTCAGCGCGAGCGCCTTCAGCTGCAGGGCGTGCGCGACCGAGCCGATATGATTATCGACACGAGCCGTCTGCGCACCTCTGCGCTGCGCAACAAGCTGCGTATGGCATTTTCCGAGCTGTCCGACCAGCAGCTTATGGATGTCCACGTGTTCTCGTTTGGCTTTAAGCACGGCATGCCCGTCGAAGCGGATATTATGATCGACGTCCGCTTCCTGCCCAATCCGTTCTACGATCCCGAGATGCGCACGATGACCGGTCTCGATAAAAAGGTCTCCGATTTTGTTCTGGACCATCCCAAGACGCAGGAGTTTTGGAAGGCTTGGACACAGCTGCTCGATACGGTCATGCCCGGTTATATCGCGGAGGGTAAGCCGCAGCTTTCTATCGCCATCGGCTGCACGGGCGGCCAGCACCGCAGCGTTGCCATTGCCGAGGCCACGGCCCGTTACCTGGAAGGCGCTCAGTATCATGTGAGCATCTCCCACCGCGACCTGTCGCGCGCCAACACGAAGGCATAGGCCTGCATGTCGTTTACCGCTGAGGTGCGCGACGAGCTTGCGCGCTGCGAACCCGAATGTGAATACTGCGACTTGTCGACGCTCGCCGCCCTCACGCGCGTGAGTGGTACGCTCTCCCTTGCCGGCTCTGGGCGGTATCGTTTGACCGTTGCGACTGAGACGGGAGCCGTCGCGCGCACGATGATCACGCTGACGCATCGTATCCTTAAGCTCAAAACGGAGTTCACCGTCCGCAAATCTGTCTTGCATAAGGTTCGAAACTACCTCATCACCTTGCCTGATCAGCCAGACCTGGATAAGGCCTTGGTTCTGCTGGGTATCCTCGACCGTAGGGGAGGACTTGTCGCCGGCGTACCCCGACATATCGTTGCCCGTCCTTGCTGTAGACTTGCCTATATCCGCGGCGCGCTCATCGCGGGCGGCTTCGTGGCCGATCCACGCGGCGATTTTCATTTGGAGATCGCTGTGCAGGGCGAGCAATATGCCAAGGGACTTTGCAATCTGTTGGAGCAGATTGGGGTCCATGCTCGTGTTAATGCACGGCGGGGGTCATATGCCGTGTACATTAAGAGCGCCGAGGAAATCGAGCATCTATTAAAGCTGATTGGTGCCAAGCGCAGCGTTGCCGAGATTGAGGAGGCGCGCGCGGTCAAGTTGGTTAAGAACGATGTGAACCGTCGCGTGAATGCCGAGCTCGCCAACCAAACCAGAAGCGCCGGTGCTGCCCAACATCAGCTTGCGCTTATCGACGAGCTCGAGCAGCGTGGCCTTCGCGATGCGCTTCCGGATGCCTTGGCGGTCTTTTGCGACCTGCGCGAGCGCTATCCTGATCTGTCGCTGCGTGATTTGGGGGAGATGGCTGACCCTCCCTTGTCGAAGTCAGCCCTCTACCATCGTGTTTTACGGCTTGAAAAGCTCATTGAAGCAAACAGGTAGTTTGAAGTAACGACTTATATACGGATTTAGCTGCTATTTTAGTCTTTAAAACGTTTTAACGTAAATTTGCTTTTCAATTTCGAGCATTCTCGTGAAATTCAAGTCAAAAAAAAGGTATATTAGGCGAGTGGTTAGTTTGTGGGCCTCAACGGCGGGCGCTGTAGCTCGCGGGGGCCTTACGAAAGGAGACACAATGGCAGTAAAGGTTGCTATTAACGGCTTCGGTCGCATCGGTCGTCTGGCTTTCCGTCAGATGTTCGGTCATGAGGGCTCCGAGATCGTCGCTATCAACGACCTCACCTCTCCCGATATGCTCGCTTACCTGCTGAAGTACGACTCCACGCAGGGCAACTACGCTCGCGATCACGAGGTCGTTGCTGGCGAGGATTCCATCACCGTTGACGGCAAGGAGATCAAGATCTACAAGGAGGCCGACGCCAACAACCTGCCTTGGGGCGACCTCGACGTCGACGTCGTTCTCGAGTGCACCGGCTTCTACACCAGCAAGGCTAAGGCTCAGGCCCACATCAACGCTGGCGCCAAGAAGGTCGTCATCTCCGCTCCGGCCGGCAGCGATCTGCCCACCATCGTGTACAACGTCAACCATGAGACGCTGACCGCTGAGGACAACATCATCTCCGCTGCTTCCTGCACCACCAACTGCCTCGCCCCGATGGCCAAGGGTCTGAACGACTTCGCTCCCATCGTGTCCGGCATCATGACCACCATCCATGCCTTCACCGGCGACCAGATGCCGCTCGACGGCCCGCAGCGCAAGGGCAACTTCCGTCGCTCCCGCGCCTGCTCCGAGAACATCGTCCCGAACACCACGGGCGCTGCCAAGGCCATCGGCCTGGTTCTCCCCGAGCTCAACGGCAAGCTCATCGGTGCCGCCCAGCGCGTCCCGACGCCGACCGGCTCGCTGACCAACCTCTACGCCGTCGTTGACAAGAAGGTCACCGTCGACGAGGTCAACGCTGCCATGAAGGCCTACGCCGAGACCATCCCCGAGACCTTCGCCTACAACGAGGACCAGATCGTCTCCCGCGACATCGTCGGCGAGACCCACGGCTCCATCTTCGACGCCACTCAGACCATGTGCTCTGACCTCGGCAACGGCCAGACCCTCGTTCAGGTCACCTCTTGGTACGACAACGAGAACTCCTACACCTCTCAGATGGTCCGCACCATCAAGTACTTCGAGAAGTTCGTTGCTTAATTTAGCTTTTAGCGAATAGCTCGTTGAGCGTCTAAAGAAGGGCGCGGCCTTATAGGGCTTACACCCTAGGGTCGCGCCCTTTTTATAAGAAATCGTCTGCCGTAATGGGAGGCAGACACGTACGAAAGGTAGAAGCAAACATGGCCTTTACCAAGAAGACCGTCCGCGACATCGATGTCGACGGCAAGCGCGTTCTCGTCCGCGTTGACTTTAACGTGCCTATCAAGGATGGCGTCGTTGGCGACACCACCCGCATCAAGGCTGCCCTGCCCACCATCAACTATCTCGTTGAGCACAACGCTCGCGTCATCCTCATGAGCCACCTCGGCCGTCCCGAGGGCACCGGCTTCCAGCCCGAGTTGTCCCTCGAGCCCGTCGCCAAGAAACTCGCTGAGCTCTCTGGTCTCGACGTTGCCTTTGTCGCCGACACCTACGGCGAGAAGGCTGCTGAGGCTGTCGCCGCCGTCGAGCCGGGCAAGGTCCTCGTTCTCGAGAACGTCCGTTTTGACAAGCGTGAGAAGAAGAACGATCCCGAGATCGCCAAGAAGCTCGCTTCCTATGGCGACGTCTTCGTTCTCGATGCCTTCGGCACCGCTCACCGCGCCCAGGGTTCCGTCGTGGGCCCCGCCGCTTACCTGCCTGCCGTCGCTGGCTTCCTGCTCGAGAAGGAGGTCGACACGCTGACCGGCATCTTCGCCGAGCCCGAGCGTCCCTTCGTCGCCATCGTCGGCGGTTCCAAGGTTTCCTCCAAGATCGGTGTTCTCGATCACCTCATCGACTCCGCTGACACCCTGATTATCGGTGGCGGCATGGCCTACACCTTCTTCCTGGCTCAGGGCCTGACCGTTGGTCAGTCCCTCAAGGAAGAGGACTGGGTCGAGCGCGCCGGCGAGATGCTCAAGAAGGCCGAGGAGAAGGGTGTCAAGATCCTACTCCCCATCGACAACCGTGTTGCCGATCACTTTGGCGAGGACGCTGTCCCCGAGGTTGTTGCTTCCGACGCTATCCCCGACGATCGTGAGGGTATGGACATCGGTCCCAAGACCGAGGAGCTCTATGCCGAGGCTGTCAAGGGCGCCAAGACCGTGTTCTGGAACGGCCCCATGGGCGTCTTCGAGTTTGACAACTTTGCTCACGGCACCCAGGCTATCGCCGAGGCTCTCGCCGAGGCTGACTGCACCTCGATCATCGGCGGTGGTGACTCTGTCGCAGCTGTCAACAAGTTCAACCTGGCCGACAAGATGAGCTGGATCTCCACCGGTGGTGGCGCTTCCATGGAGCTCGTCGAGGGTAAGGCCCTGCCCGGAGTGGAGGCGCTTCTCGATGCCTAATCGCACCCTTCTTATCGCTGGTAACTGGAAGATGAACAACGACGTCGCCGAGGCCGCCAAGCTCGCCGACGAGCTGGCTCAGGCTCTGCCCGAGGTTCCGGCTGGCGTCGAGGTGCTCGTCTGCCCTCCGACCATCGACATCACCACGGTTCATGACCGCATTCAGGCTGCCCCCATCGCCCTCGGTGCACAGAACGTGTACTGGGAGGCCAAGGGTGCCTTCACGGGTGAGTCCTCTTGCGACATGCTCAAGTCCGCTGGCTGCACCTACTGCATCATCGGTCACTCCGAGCGTCGCGACTACTTCCACGAGACCGACGAGGACCAGAACAAGAAGGCCAAGGCTCTCGTTGCCGCCGGCCTTGTTCCCGTCTTCTGCTGCGGCGAGTCCCTTGAGGTCCGCGAAGCCGGCACCTATGTCGAGCACGTCGTGAACCAGGTCAAGGCTGGCCTTGCTGGTCTTGAGATCACCTGCCCCAAGCAGGTCGTCGTCGCCTATGAGCCCATCTGGGCCATCGGCACCGGCAAGACCGCTACCGCCGAGGATGCTCAGGAGGTCTGCGGCGCTATCCGTGAGACCCTCAAGGAGATGTTCGGCGAGGAGCTCGCCAACGGCATCCGCGTTCTCTACGGTGGTTCCGCCAAGCCCGGTAACATCGCCGAGCTCGTCGCCAAGCCCGACGTTGACGGCGCCCTCGTGGGCGGCGCTTCGCTCAAGGCTGCCGACTTCGCCTCTATGGTCGTCAAGGCAGGCGAGTAGGACATATGGCACAACGTCATCTTCCTGCACTCCTGATTATCATGGACGGCTGCGGCCTGGCTCCGGCTGATGGCGAGAACGCCGTCGCCGCTGCCAAGACGCCCTTCCTTGATGGCCTGTACGAGAAGTATCCTCACACCACGCTCGGTGCTTCGGGCGAGGACGTGGGCCTTCCCGACGGCCAGATGGGCAACTCCGAGGTGGGTCACCTCAACATCGGTGCCGGTCGCATCGTGTTCCAGGAGCTTTCGCGCATCAACAATGCCATCAAGGACGGCTCCATCGCCAAGAACGAGGTTTTCGTCAAGGCCATGGACGATGTCAAGGCTGACGGCAAGACTCTCCACCTCATGGGCCTTATGAGCCCTGGCGGCGTTCACTCCCACATGAACCACGTCGAGGCTCTGGTCAAGATGGCTGCCGAGCACGGTGTCAAGACCGTTCGCGTCCACGCCTTCATGGATGGCCGCGACGTTGACCCGCAGTCCGGTGCCGGCTACATGAGTGAGTTCTGCGCCTTCCTGGCTAAGATCTCCGAGGAGACCGGTTGCGACGCTCGCGTTGCCACCGTCTCGGGCCGTTATTGGGCCATGGACCGCGATAATCGTTGGGAGCGCATCCAGCGCGCCTACGACGTCATGGTCAACGCGTCCGATGCTGATACCGACCCCGTTGCCGGTATCAAGGCCTACTACGAGAAGGACCCGCGCGGCGACGAGTTCGTCGAGCCCTTCGCTGCCCACAACGAGGGCATTCACGAGGGCGACGCGGCCATCTTCTTCAACTTCCGTCCCGACCGCGCTCGTCAGATGACCCGCGTGTTCACGGACAAGGAGTTCGACGGCTTTGAGCGCGAGCAGATCAAGCTTTCGCACTTTGTGACGATGACCGAGTATGATCCGACGTTTGACGTCGAGGTCGCCTTCCCCAAGACGTTCCCCGAGAACGTCCTGGCCGACGTTATCGCCGCCAATGGCCTGAAGCAGCTGCACACTGCCGAGACCGAGAAGTACGCCCACGTGACGTTCTTCCTCAACGGTGGCATCGAGGAGCCCAAGGAGGGCGAGGAGCGCGTGCTCGTCGCTTCCCCCAAGGTTGCTACCTACGATCTGCAGCCCGAGATGAGCGCTCCCGAGGTTACCGAGAAGCTCGTCGCCGCCATCAACGAGGATCGCGCTGATTTCTACATCGTGAACTTCGCGAACTGCGACATGGTTGGTCACACCGGTGTCTTCGACGCTGCCGTTAAGGCCGTTGAGGCTGTTGACGATGCCCTGTCCAAGGTTGTCCCGGCGATTCTCGCCAAGGGCGGCTTTGCACTGATTACCGCCGACCACGGCAACGCCGATCACATGTTTGACGTTGCTTCCGACGGTTCCAAGCATCCGTTTACGGCTCACACCACCAACCGCGTGCCGTTCATCATCGTTGATGAGAAGGCCAAGCTCACCGGTATCGAGGACGGCCGTCTTTCCGATATCGCTCCGACCATGCTCACCATGGCTGGTATTGAGCCTTCCGCCGAGATGACGGGCCGCGTGCTCGCTACCGAGGCCTAATAGAAAACAAATACCGTTTTCTAGCAAGGGGGTTGTCCACAACCGGACAACCCCCCTTTTGGTATTTCTGCCATTTCCACCCCGTCCTTGAGTGGCAGGTAGGGGAGAGCGGGGGATTGTGGTACAGTACTGGAGTTTGAACTGTTCTATTAAGGAGCTTATCTATGGGTCCGTTCCAGATTCTTCTGTTTGTCGTTTGGGCTGTTTCTGCCGTGGCGCTGACGATTCTCGTCCTGATGCATTCCGGTAAGGGTACCGGCGTTTCGGATATGATTGCCAGCTCGCTGTATAACTCCAGCTCTGCCACGGGCGTTATGGAGCAGAACCTTGACCGCCTGACCGTCATCATGGCTGTCGTGTTTGCCGTGTGCGTCGTGCTGTGCATGTTCTTCTTCCCGCAGGGCATCGTGGGCTACTAATCACGAGCCGCATAAATACTTGAAAAGGGTCCCGCAAGTGCGGGACCCTTTTTGTTTACATATTTGTAACAGAGTCAAAATATCCTCATATACTTCGCCCAACTAAAGAAAATCTCGACCGTTAACCGGAATTAGCCCCAAATCGTGCATAAAATGCGCTACTGTATTGCAATACGTTGGTCCGCTTTGTATAACCAGCCAAAACGGCGGACCGCGTTTGAATGGTTCGATTGGGCTGTCTTGACGTTGCCCGACCGAACTTACTTTGTCCTATCTCATAAGGAGGATGGCATGGCTGATTCTATGTTCCACCAGCCCGTTATGGGTCGTCGCGCCTTTGTCGGCGGTACCCTTGCTGCGAGCTCCATGGCTTTTCTTGCCGCATGCGGCAAGAAGGGCGGCGACGCTTCCGGTTCTGAGTCCGGTTCGACGCTGAACTTCTACATCAACAACCCGGTCTGCATCGACCCCTACAATGTCCAGGAGGACCAGGGCACTCAGGTCGAGTACCAGCTCTTTGACGCTCTGACCTCTTATGACGCCGAGAAGGGCGAGATCGTTCCGCTGGCTTGCGAGTCCTTCGAGGCCAACGACGACGCCACCGAGTTCACCTTCAAGATCAAGAAGGCCAAGTTCCACAACGGTGACGACGTTACCTCCAAGTCCTTCAAGCTCGGTTGGGAGCGTCTGGTCAACACCAAGTCGGCCATCGCTACCGAGTATGGCCCTTCCGAGGTCTCCTATCACCTTTCCATGGTCGAGGGCTATGACGATCTGCTTGCCGGTAACGCTACTGAACTCAGCGGTGTTACCTGCCCCGACGATGAGACCCTCGTCGTCAAGCTGTCTTCCGCTTACGCCGACTTCCCCTTCGTCGCCTCTCACCCGGCTCTGGCCCCGGTTCCCGAGTGCGCCGAGTCCGATGCCAAGAGCTTCTACCTTGCACCGGTCGGTAACGGCCCGTTCATGATGGACGGCAAGTGGGAGGATGGTCAGGAGATCAACCTCAAGAAGTTCGACGATTACTATGGCGACAAGGCCAAGATCGATGGCATCCACTTCCAGGTCATCAAGGACATGGAGACCGCTTACAAGGAGTTCCAGGCCGGTAACCTCGATGTCTGCGACGTTCCCGTTGCTCAGATCGACGCCGCCAAGAAGGATCGCGGCGTGTCCAAGGACGGCTACACCATGGGTGACGGCGAGCGCATGCTGCTCGGCTCCGAGCCTTCCACCTACTACCTGACCTGCAACAACACGGCCGAGCCGTTTAACAACGCCGACCTGCGCAGGGGTATCTCCCTGGCCATCAACCGTGAGGCCATCTGCAAGACTATCTTCAAGGGTACCCGTACCCCCGCCGACGGCATTGTTCCTCCGGGCATCGATGGCTACAAGGAGGGCGCATGGGAGTTCTGCGCCTACGACGTCGATAAGGCTAACGAGTACCTGGACAAGGTTGCTCCCGCTGGCGCTAACGGCGATCGTGGCATTAACGTGACCCTTTCCTACAACCAGGATGGTGGCCACAAGGAGATCATGGAGTCCATCATCGGCGACCTCGCCAAGGTTGGCGTTACCGCTGTCTCCGATACCCCCGAGTGGTCTGCCCTGCTCGAGCAGTATCAGAACTTCAACTATCAGTTCGGTCGTCTGGGTTGGATTGCCGACTACCCGATCATGGACAACTTCCTGTATCCGCTGTTCCACTCCGACTCCCTCGGTGGCGACAACCGCTCTGGTTACAACAACCCCGAGTTCGACGCCAAGGTCGACGAGGCTCGCACTACGGTTGACGACGAGGAGCGCGTCGCTAAGATGCAGGAGGCCGACGCAATGGTCGCTGCCGACTGCCCGGTCATCCCGGTGATGTTCTACACGCACACCATCGTCGGCTCCGATCGCATCAAGCACCTCTATGTCGATCCGCAGAAGCATGCCGAGCTGGGTACCGCTGAGCTCGCCTAAGAGTTTGCAGCTTCCGTGAGGGTCAAGTATTTACGTAGACCTCATGGGAAACATACAGTTCTCCCTAACCTGGGGTAAACTGGCTGATGGTAATTTTGGGATGCCGGTCTGGCGATCGGCATCCCATTTAGGTTAATCCCTAGATAGGGGAGTGGTATGGGTAAGTACATCGTTAAACGTGTGCTTCAGTTCATCCCGGTGTTTTTGGGCGTTACGCTGATTCTGTTCGCCCTCCAGAATATCGTGCCGGGAGATCCGATCAAGCTGATCGGTGGAGACAAGGCTCTGTCCCCCGAGGTGGAGCTTCAGCTTCGCGTCCGCTATCACCTGGTCCAGTCGGACGAGGACGGCAACGCGATCCTTGACGAGAACGGCGACCCCGTTCAAACGTCGCTCGTGGACCGTTACTTGTATTACATGAACGGCCTGCTTCATGGCGATCTGGGCAATTCGTATCAGCGCAAGCTGCCGGTTACGGAAATCTTTGCCCAGAAGTATCCGTATACGGTCAAACTCGCCGCGTGCGCCATCGTGCTCGAGGCAATCATGGGTATCGGTGCGGGTATCATTTCGGCGGTTAAGCGTTATTCCTTCTGGGATATTTTGGTAACGCTCACCACGTCGATTCTCGTTGCCGTCCCGGCTTTCTGGCTCGGTATGTTGCTGCAGCTGTTCTTTGGCGTCATTCTCAAGGACGCCACGGGCGGTGCATTCTCCATGCCGATCTCGGGTGCCGGTGGTTCCAGCTCTCAGTATCAGGATTGGATGCACTATGTGCTTCCGACTATTACGCTGGCTTCGGTTTCGACCGCTTATGCCGCCCGCATTATGCGCTCGCAGCTGCTTGACGTCATGAACCAGGATTACATCCGTACGGCAAAGGCCAAGGGTCTCTCCAATCGTGCGATCATCATCAAGCATGCGCTTAAGAATGCACTCATCCCCGTCGTTACCTATATTGGTGTCGACTTTGGCGGCATGCTTTCGGGCGCCATCCTGACCGAGACGGTCTTTAACTGGCCCGGTATCGGCTATGAGGTCTATCGCGCCATTAGCATGCGTGACTGGCCCATCGTTATGGGCGGCGTTACGCTCATCGTCGTCGTGGTCATGGTGATCAACCTGCTCGTCGACATTAGCTATGCATTCCTCGACCCGCGCATCCGCCTTGGCGGTCCGTCGGATAAGGCCTAAGGGAGGTACGTCTCATGCAGGAAACTGATTCTCAGTCTCAGGAGCAGGCTACCGCCACCAAGGCCGCATCTGCTCCCGCCAAGTCCCGCACGCTGTGGGGCGACGCTTTTAAGCGTCTTCGCAAGAACAAGCTCGCCGTTATCGGTGTCTGCTGGATCATCATCGTCGTTGTGGTTGCCCTGACCGCAGATCTGTGGGCTAAGCCCTGGCTCGGTTCGCCGACGGCTTCCGACTCGACCACCATGGCTCAGACGTCGCTGCTGGCTCCGTGTGCCGAGCACCCGTTTGGCACCGACGCCCTTGGCCGTGACATTCTCGTCCGCGTTATCTACGGTGCACGTGTTTCGCTGTCCGTCGGCATTATGGCCACCGCGATCTCCACGCTGATCGGTCTGGTCATGGGTGCTCTGGCGGGTTTCTACGGCGGCATCTGGGATACGATCATCATGCGCTGTGCGGACATCTTCCTGGCGTTCCCGTACGTGCTGTTCGTTGTCGCCATGATCGCCGTTATCGGCCGTGGTCTTCAGAACGTCTTTATCGCCATCGGTATTCTCGGCTGGCCTTCGATTGCGCGCGTCTTCCGCTCTGCAATCTTGACGGTCAAGGAAAACGACTATGTTGACGCTGCGCGCGCGATGGGTGCATCCGATGCTCGTATCGTCGTGCGTCACATCTTCCCGAACTCCGTCGCCTCTATCGTGGTCTACGCAACCATGAACATTGGTGGCGCCATTCTGACCGAGTCCGCTCTGTCCTTCCTCGGCATGGGCGTTATTCCGCCTACGCCTTCGTGGGGCTCCATGATTCAGGACGGTCAGCAGTATCTTCTGACCGCTCCCTGGATGATGATCATGCCCGGTCTGGCAATTCTCTCGACGGTGCTCGCCTTCACCCTGCTGGGTGACGGTCTGCGCGACGCCCTCGACGTCAAGATGAAGGACGCATAAGGATGAAGAAGAACAAGAACTATGTGGACCTGAAGGACCAGCCGGTTCCCGAGGGCCAGCATCTGCTCGAGGTCGATGACCTTAAGATGTATTTCCACACCGAGGATGGCGTCGTTCGCGCTGTCGACGGTGTGTCCTACACGCTCGATCGCGGCGAGACCCTGGGTGTCGTCGGTGAGTCCGGCTCCGGTAAGTCCGTGACCGCCATGACCATCATGGGCCTTATCTCGATGCCTCCGGGAAAGATCGAAGGCGGTGACGTTCGCTATCGCGGTCGTTCTATCCTCGAGATGACCGAGGAAGAGATGCAGCACATTCGCGGCAACGATATCGCGATGATCTTCCAGGATCCTATGACCTCCTTGAACCCGGTTTATAAGATCGGCAAGCAGGTGGGCGAGGGCCTTCGTCTGCACCGTGGCTACTCCAAGCAGGAGGCGCTCAAGCGTGCCACCGAGCTTTTGGACCTCGTTGGTATTCCCGAGCCCGAGAAGCGCGTCAATGAGTATCCGCACCAGTTCTCTGGCGGTATGCGTCAGCGCGTCATGATTGCCATGGCTCTTGCCTGCGATCCCGATATTCTGATTGCCGACGAGCCCACGACGGCTCTGGACGTTACCATTCAGGCTCAGATTATCGAGCTCATGCAGGAAATGCAGGAGAAGAACGGCAATGCCATCATCATGATTACCCATGACCTGGGCGTCGTCGCCGACATGGCCGACAAGATCATGGTTATGTACGCCGGCCGTCCCGTCGAGTTCGGTACTGCTGAGGAAATCTTCTACGAGAGCCGCCACCCCTACACCTGGGGCCTTATCCGCTCCATCCCGGAGCAGGCCATCGAAGAGAAGAAGCCGCTTACGCCGATTCACGGCAACCCGCCTTCGCTCATGAACCTGCCCGAGGGCTGCGTGTTCTCGCCTCGTTGTCCCTATGCGACCGATAAGTGCCGCAAGCAGCGCCCCGAGCGCGTTGTCACCGAGTCTGGTCATTACTCTGCGTGCCACTACTCCGGTGACCCCGAGTTTCTCAAGAACGCTCCTGAGACGTCCCGTACGCGCAAGGATTCCAAGAAGGGAGGCGAGGCGTAATGGCAGATACCAACGAGCGTACTCCGTTGCTGAAGGTCGAGCACCTCTCTAAGGAGTTCCCCGCTGAGTCCGGCATGTTCGCCAAGCGTTTTTCCAAGCGTGTCGTCTCTGCTGTAAATGACATCTCTTTTGAGATTTATCCTGGCGAGACCTTTGGTCTGGTTGGTGAGTCTGGTTGCGGTAAGTCCACGACGGGTCGCACCATCATGCGCTTGACCAAGCCGACCGCCGGTAAGGTGTTCTTCCAGGGCAAAGATGTTGCCGAGATGAGCAAGCATGAGATCAAGGACATGCGTCGCGAGATGCAGTTTATCTTCCAGGATCCTTATGCTTCGCTGAACCCTCGTATGACCATTGGCGAGATCGTCTCCGAGCCCATGACCATTCACGGCGTGGGCACCAAGGAGGAACGTATTGAGCGTGTCCGCGAGCTGCTGGACGTCGTCGGTCTGAACCCCGAGCACATCAACCGCTATCCGCACGAGTTCTCCGGCGGTCAGCGTCAGCGTGTCGGCATTGCCCGCGCGTTCGCTCTGAAGCCCAAGCTGATCATCTGCGACGAGCCTGTCTCTGCACTTGACGTTTCCATTCAGGCCCAGGTTTTGAACCTGCTGAAGGAGCTTCAGGATAAGTTCGGTACTGCTTATCTCTTCATTGCTCACGACCTCTCCGTCGTGCAGCACATTTCTGATCGCGTTGCCGTTATGTATCTGGGCAAGATGGTTGAGGTTTCGGACTGGAAGACGCTCTACAGTGAGCCGCACCACCCGTATACGCAGTCGCTGCTGTCTGCCGTGCCGGTGCCCGATCCGGATATCCAGAAGACCCGCAAGCGCATCATCCTCGCTGGCGATCCGCCGTCGCCGCTGGATCCGCCGACCGGCTGCCGTTTCCACACGCGCTGCCCGATCGCGCAGGGCATCTGCTCCGAGAAGCTTCCCGAGTTTAAGGAAGTCGCTCCGGGTCACTGCTGCGCCTGCCACTTCGCCGAGCCGTTCCCGATCAAGGAATCGCACATCGACCTGTAGTCGGTTGTTCTCGTCCGGGCCCGCCCTGAAGTTACTTTTCAGAACGTCCTCGGACATGCAAGAAACCCCCGCTGCGCACTTCGTGCGGCGGGGGTTTCTTGCGTCCTGACGCTCCTATTTGGCAAGGTGTTTTTTAGAATCCATTTTGCGCTCGGCCTCGAAGGCCTGCCTGTCCCAATCGAGCGGAAGTCCGGCCTCGACCCATGCCTCGTAGGCCCTCCTTATGGGCTTGAGCTCCC